>CAZJSF010000205.1:0-4130 GCA_964548515.1 uncultured Thermodesulfobacteriota bacterium | reverse complement strand
GCATATAGAAGCATCAACCCTTTACGGAGCCTCCTTTTTAAATGTCCTTTTACAGGATTCTGTTCTGAAAGGGTGTGATTTAGTCGATGTTCTTCTTTGCCATGCGAATTTTAGAAAAATCGATTGCAGCGAAAATCGAGTCACAAAGCCTGTGATTGCTTTGACATGGGATTTTAAAGATCGAGGCTCATGGGGCTCTCCTTTCGTCGCTCTGCAGGTGTCGTCTCGACGACCACCGAACTGTGCGATCCAACTTCCGTTTGACCTGGGTGCCCGGAGCGGAGAGCAATGCCCGTGCCACCGGGGAGGCGGACCCCGGGGCCCGACTCGATTGCGTCGTAAGTACCTATAAACATGAGTCAATTTTCTTCGCTTGGCTCCGGGTCCGTCCGGAGCGGGGAATGGGTCGAATGCACCGCTTCGATGCTTTGTGTGCTGGAATGGGACATTGGACACCTCCCGGGCCTTGGACTCGGGCGCCCCCGGCGGATCCTCGTGGTGGATGCCGTGCGAACGGGATTCGAATCGCACGAAATCACGCGGGGTCTCGTGAACCGGGGGGATTCGAGCGGAAGGAGGAACCGAATCGAGGAAGCCGGCGCGGGGGAAGGCATCGCCGGCAGCAGCGGACGGCGGACCGCACTTCGTCGAGGCGCGGACCCTCCGATCCTAACCGAGCAGGAGCCGCGCTTCGGCGATCACCCGGTCGGCCAGGGAATCCAAGGCGGCCTCCACCGGCGGCGAAAGCCCCTGCCCCGGCGCGACCCGCTCTCCCTGGACCAGAAACAGGACGAGCCGAGGCAGGATTGCGAGTTCCCGTCCAAGGGCGAGGGCGCCCGCCACGCCGGCCTGGTGGAGCGAGAGGGGGGCCGAGCAGGCCGAGAGCGCCGCTTCCTCGCCTGTCAGGCGGACCACCGCCCCCACGGGACGTCCCATGTCCGCCGCATCGACGAGGACGACGCCGGCTGCGCCCTCCATCAGCCCCAGCAGGGTGACCCCCCCGGTACCCCCGTCGACGACCTCGACGCCGGGTGGCAGCTCCCTGCGGCCCAGAAGCTCGACCAGGGCGGTCCCCGCTCCGTCGTCGCCCATCAGGGGATTGCCGACCCCGATGATCCGGATCACGGTCTCTCCCCTCGGCGGTAGCTCAGACGAACTCGACTCTTAGCAGGTGGGTCGAACAGCTGATGCAGGGGTCGTACGCACGCACCAGCATCTCGAGCCTGAGTGTCATCTCCTCCCGGGGGAGATCCAGGAGGTCCGGCACCAGGGCTGCCAGGTCGGCCTCGATGTTCGCGAGGTTCTGGGCCGTGGGGATCACGCAGTCGGCCTTCTCGATGCGTCCGTCCTCGCCGTACTCGTAGGCGTGGAAGAGCGTGCCCCGCGGAGCCTCGATGGCGGCTACCCCGCGGCCCCCCGGCGACGCGGGCGCTCGGGGCTCCTTCGCGAGCCCGGCCACCAGCAGGGCGTCGATGAGCCGGATCGCCTCCTCGACGCAGTGCACCACCTCGACGAGCCGAGCCAGGACGTTCCGGTAGGGGTTGGCGGTCCGCCCGTCCAGCCCGAGGGCGGCGGCCACCTTGGCCGCCATCGGCGAGAGGCTGGGGAAGGCGTTGCGGATGCGAGCCAGGGGGCCCACCTGGTACGACCCTCGTGAGGAGCGTGCGAACTTGGCCGTGGACTTGGGCACGAGGTATTCCCGGATGACCTCCCGGTATTCGGGCACGGGCGCCGAGTAGCCCTCGCTCGACACGATCTCCCCTCCCATCAGAGGATACCCCGGTGCGCCCCCGAGGGAGAGGTACTCCGTGGGTCGGTCGAACGCGGGCAGGGGCAGGGAGCCGAACAGGTCGACCGTGGCCTCGAGGTCCGGCAGAACCCCCACTAGGCGGCCTCGGAGATCTCGGAGGGAAGCGGGCTCGGGAAGGGCGGAGAACCCGCCGACGCAAGGGGTGACGGGGTGGACGGGGCGTCCGCCCACCGCGAGGCAGATGTCGTTGGCCACCTTCTTCATGCGCAGGGCCCGGGTGACCACGTCACGGCGGCTGTGGACCAATGGGAAGATGCTGGCCACGCCGAGGTAGTCGGGCGCGGCCATGAAGTAGAGGTGGAGGATGTGGCTCTGAAGGATCTCGCCATAGGCGAGCAGGTACCGGAGGCGGCGGGTCTGCTCGGTGATCGGGATGTCGAGGGCCGCCTCGGTGGCGGCGAGGGACACCAGGGTGTGGGAATTGGAGCAGACCCCGCAGATCCGGGAGACGATGGGCGCCACGTCGTCGTAGTGCCGTCCCCGCAGGAGGGGCTCGAAGAAGCGGGGGGATTCGACGATCTCGAGGCGGCACTCCCGGAGCTCGCCCCGGGACGCGTCCACCACCAGATGGGCGTGGCCCTCGATCCTCGCCAGGTGTCCGATCTCGATCTTCATGGCCCGCCCCGCCCCGGCAGGTTGAACAGCCGGAACTCCGCCAGCACCGCCTCCTCGGTGAGGCCGTGCTCCTCCAGGATGCGGTAGTAGGGCTCGGAGCGAGGGTTGTCCACGAGCCCCCGGCAGCCCCGGCAGCGGTCGCCCCCGTGGATGCAACGTGCCCGGCACCCGGCGCGGGTCACCGGGCCGAGGCAGACGCGCCCCTGTTCGAAGGTGCACGGGAGTTCCGCGAGCTTGCACTCCACGCACAGCGAGTGGCTCGGGAGTTCGGGTGCGCCCCCGACCAGCAGGGCCTGCAGCACGCTCAGGAACTCCTGGCCGTCGATGGGGCACCCGGGGACGCGGTGGTCCACCGTCACCACGGCGGAAAGCGGCCGGGGGTACCCGCCGGAGAGCAGGGGCGCTCCGGGCCCGTACACTTGGGTGTTGAGGTCCCCGAGGTCGCGGAAGTGGCTCAGCGCATTGACCCCGGCCGTGTCGGCGCAGGCCCCGAGAGCCACCAGGATCCGGGTCCTTTCGCGGATGTTCCGCAACCGCTCCTCCTGCTCGGGACCCGTGACGCTGCCCTCGACGAAGGCGATGTCCAACGCGCCGGTCCCTCCGGTCATCACCTCGCGGAACTCCACGATCTCGATGAGCTCCAGCAGTTCGAGGAACTCGTCCTCCAGGTTGAGCACCGTCAACTGGCAGCCCTCGCAGCCCGTGAAGTCGAAGAAGCCGGCCCGGGGCTTCATCGCTCGATGGCCTCCCGGAGATGCTGCACCTGGCTGTACCGGAAGACAGGCCCGCACTCGCACACGCACAGGTCGTTGATCCGGCACTTCCCGCACTTGCCGAGCCCGCACTTCATGTGGCGCTCGAGGTTGAGGAAGACGCGGTCCGGCGAGATGCCGAGTCCCAGGAGCACGGGGTTGGTGAAGCGATACATCCCGGCGGGCCCCGACACGGCGACCGCGGCCCGCTCCGGCGCGATCTCCAGGTCGCGGAAGAGCCGGGTCACGTCCCCCACCGGCCCGCACCAGCCGGGGCCGGGCGCGTTGACGATCAGGCGCAGGTCCAGCTCGCCTCCCTGCTCCCACTGCCGCAGCTCGTCCCGGAAGAGGAACTTGTCCGGCGCGGATGCGCCGTAGAGGAGGTGCACCCGGCCGAACTCCCCTCGGCGGGACAGAATCGTGAGCAGGAGGGCGCGCAGGGTGACCATCCCGAGCCCTCCCGCCACCAGGAGGACGTCCCTGCCCCGCATCTCCCCCACGGGGAAGCCGTTGCCGAAAGGACCTCGCACGCCCACCGTGTCGCCCTTCCGGAGCCGGTGGAGCGCACGGCTCAGGTTCCCCGCGGCCCGCACCACGAGTGCCAACTCCCTCCCGTCACCGGGAGGAGAAGCGACCGTGAAGGGCGCCTCGCCGAGCCCGAAGACGGACACGGCCATGAAGCACCCCGGGGCGACGGTGACCGGCTCCGGCAGCCGGAGCCGGAGCCCCCGGTCCGCCTCGCACAGCGTGCGCACCTCGAGAATCTCGGCCAGTTGGGGGTGGTATTCGCCGCCGGGCGACGCCTGGAGTTCCGGCAGCGCCCGGGCCTCGGAGAGCCTGTTCAAGACCTCCACCGGCGCGATGCCGGCGAGGCACTCGCGGCTGCAGCGGCCGCACCCCACGCAGGCGGTGCGCCGGTGCTTCTCCCACAGGTACTTGTACTTGCGGAAGAA
>CAZJSF010000204.1:0-4254 GCA_964548515.1 uncultured Thermodesulfobacteriota bacterium | reverse complement strand
CCATGACGTCGCTCATCAGGTGGTCTCCGGCGACGAACATGAGGGAGACGAACCGGACCCTCGGACCGGCACACGCGGCCGCCGGCACCAGGGCGTCCTCCGGGGAGATGATCCCCTCCACGGCCCCGAGAAAGGCGTTCGGGTGCGTCCGGGCGAGGTGGCGCTCCAATCCCAGGTACGTGATGTTGGAGCCCACGTGGGTGGACGGCGTGCCGTGGGAGACGAGCACGTTGCACCCCTCCTCCGGCGGGAGGAAGTCCCGGCTCACCACCGAGATCACGTGGCGGAGGTTCTCCCACCGCTGGAGCAACGTGTCGCCCACCTCCAGGTGCATGCCCGGGAATCGCGACGCCACGGACAGCACCTCCTCGTACTCCTCGCCCGGGAAGATGTGGAGGGGTTGGACTACGGCCTCGGTGAAGCCTCCCGCCTCCAGGTCCGCCAGGGTCTGGGAGAGGCTCTTCAGCAGGTCCGTCCGCCCCTCCGCGGCTCGCCGCTCGTTGACCCTCTCCCGGATCACCTCGGACGTGAAGGCCCAGCGGACCTCGTACCCGGGGAGGGCTTCGCGGAGCTGCCGGTCGAAGACGTCGTAGGTGACCTGGGCCCGCGTGCTCGTGCCGAAGGCGGCGACCACGACGGCCGGTCGCTCCTTGAGCGTTCGGGTCAGCAACTGGGCGGCGGGTGCGGGGCCGGCGGCGACCAGGCAACACGCGACCAGAGCCGTCGCCCCGCAGGTCCGCCCCCGTCGGTGAAGATGCCGCGCGGCCATGGTCAGCCCCAAAGCCGCACGCGGGTCCCGCCCACGTGGAGGCGGCCCCCCGCGTAGTGGGCGCTGGCGCCCTCGATCCGGCCGGCACCCCGCTCGGCGAGGCGCAGCTGCGCCTCCTGGGGGGAGTAGAACCCGGGGACCAGGGCAGCCAGCTCCGTCCAGCACGGATCCATTCCGGCCCGGGCCAGATCCTGTTCGGGCTCCCAGCCCGCGGGCAACCCCTTCGCGTCGGACAGGTACAGCACGGTTCCCTTCTGCATCTCGAGCCTCCTCGTGGCTGGCGACCTCTCCGTCCGAGGGGGGTAGGGCGATACGGGGGTTCGGCACGAAAAAAGCCCGCACCTTCGTGCGGGCTTCCCGTATTCGAAGCGCCGTGGCGTCCCACCCTCCCAAGAGCCCGGGGAGGTTGCGGTGGGGCGTCCGTCCCGGCAGGTCTTCTGGCTCGCGATTCGTCCTCGGGACCGCCTTCCCGGCTCGCGCCAGTGGCTTCTCGGTCCCTCGTCCTCGCTCACAGCGGCGGGTCCGCGGGGGATTTGCACCCCACTTCCCTTTTCAGCCCTCGCGGGCGCCGGCGGACGTTTCCGATTCGATTGTGAAGCCGTGTATGCCAGAGGCGCCGACCGGCAGTCAAGCTTCCCGAGGCGCTCGCCGGCGGCCCGTGTCACTTTCCGGACCACCGTTGCGGGTAGAGGTAGCGGCTGAGGCGCTCCACCGCCGCGGATACCCTGGGCCCGGGCCGTGAGAAGTCCTCCTCGTCCACCTCCAGCACCCGCCCCTCCCGGGCTGCCCTGAGGAGCCGGAAATGGGGCCGGTCCCCGAGGGCAGGGGGTTTCCGGTTCATCGGCCCCTCCTGGACCACGTACACGTCGGGGTCCAGACGCAGCAGGGCCTCGACGTCCAGGAGGACGAGCTTCTTCGGGATCTCCACGGCGTTGGTTCCCCCGGCGCGCCGGATGACCTCGTCGACGAGCCCGTCGGTCCCGGCCACCGTGAGGGGCTCGGCGCGCACCTCGTAGACCACCCGGAGACGGGGGGCGGGCTCGCCCACGGTCTCCTGGACGGCGGCCAGGCGCTCCCGCAGCCGCGAGGCGAGGAGGGCGGCCTCGGACTCCCGCCCGCACAGCGCGCCGAGTCGCGCCATCGTCGACTCGAGTTCCGCGACGGACCCCGGGTCGAAGGCGGCCACCCGTACCCCCCGGTCCCGCATCGCCCCCAGGGTCGCTCCCGAGGCCCGGCTCGCCCGGCCCACCACGAGGTCGGGCCGCAGGGCCATCAGGTGTTCCAGGTCCGGCCGCAGGCCGGTCCCGAGGGAGGGGAGGGACTCCACCTCGGGAATGGTCGTGTCGTTGGAGGTGCGGGCCACCAACTCGCGCCGCACGCCCAGCTCCCAGAGGATCTCGGTGAACGCCCCGTAGAGGGAGATGACGCGCGCCGGGGGATCCCGGAGACAGACCTCCTGCCCGGTGTCGTCGGTGACGCAGGCCGCTCCCGAGGGCGCGCCCCCGACCAGGATCGGGAGCGCCGCGGCGGCGAGGGCGACGACGAGCCTCCCCCCTCCCGGTGACGTCACGGCGACGCCTCGATTCCTCGGTTCCGCCTCGCCTCGCCCCGGGGCAGGAAGACCGCGTGGGGGCGCCCGGTCGCCGGGTGGGTGAACACCTCCGCCGGCGTGTCGTACACGGCCTCGATGATCTCCCGGCGGAAGACCTCCTGGGTGGGCCCGTCCGCGCGCACGCGTCCGTCGCGGATGAAGAGCAGGCGGCGGCAGTACAGGGCGGCCAGGTTCAGGTCGTGCATCACCGCCAGAACGGTCGAGCCTTCGACGTTGACCCGGGTCAGCAGGTCGAACGCGTCGATCTTCCGGTGGACGTCCATGGACGCGGTGGCTTCGTCCAGGAGAAGAAGAGGGGCTTCCTGGGCCAGGGCCCGGGCCAGCACCAGCCGCTGGCGCTCCCCGCCCGACACCTGGGTCACCAGCCGCCCTGCCAGGGACGCCGTGTCGGTTTCCTCCATGGCCCGGGACACGGCGGCTCGGTCCAGGGCCGACTCGGCGGCAAAGCGCCCGAGCCTCGGGTAGCGCCCCATCAGCACCACTTCGAATCCCGTGAACGGGAACGGGATCTCCGTCGACTGGGGGACCACCGCAGCGGTCCGGCCGAGGTCCCGCGCCCGCGCCCGGGAGACGTCGATGCCGCCGACGAGGACCGTGCCCCGCTCCGGCCGCAGCACTCCGGTCAGGACGCGCACGAGGGTGGACTTGCCGCAGGCGTTGGGGCCGAGCACGCCGACGAACTCCCCCGCGGTGGCGGAAAACGTCACGTCCCGCAGCACCGGCGGCCCACCGTAGCCGGCCTGGAGGCCCTCCACCTCGATCATGCCCGCGTCCTGCGGGACAGCGGGTCCAGGCGGAGGAGGTAGCAGAAGAAGGGACCGCCGAGGAGCGCCGTCACGACCCCCACCGGGATCTCCTCGCCCCGGGGCAGGAGGGTGCGGGCCAGGGCGTCCGCCAGGGCGAGGAGGACGCCCCCGGCGAGGAAGGAGGAGATCAGGAGCCTGCGGTGGGAGGGGCCGAGGGTCATGCGGAGCAGGTGGGGAACCACGAGCCCCACGAACCCGATGACCCCGCTCACGGCCACGCACGCCCCGGTGAGCAGGGAGGCGGCCACCAGGAGGATCCGCCGGGCCTTCGTGGCGTCCACGCCCAGTTGGCGCGCGCCTTCGTCGCCCAGCACCAGGAGGTCGAGGTCCCTCCCGAACCACACGGCGGCGGCGAGCCCCGCGCCGACGTACGGCGCGCAGAAGGCCACGTGGCCCCAGCCCCGACCCGAGAAGCTGCCCATGATCCAGAACACGATGGAGGAGACGCTCTCCTCGTTGAGGCTCTTGAGAAGGCTGATCCCGGCGGAAAGGGTCGTGCTCACCACGATGCCCGCCAGGATGAGGGTGCCGCTGCCGGAATAGCCCCGTCCCGCCGCCAGGAGGTGCACGGCGCCGAGGGCCAGGAGCGCTCCCGCGAACGCCGCGGCCGGGAGGGCCCCCAGACCGACCGCCGTGTAGCCTCCCAGCCCCGCCAGGATGGCCACGCTCGCTCCGAGGGCCGCGCCGGCGGAGACGCCCACGGTGTACGGGTCCGCCAGGGGGTTCAGGAGGATTCCCTGGAAGATGACCCCGGCGGTGGCGAGTCCTCCCCCCACCAGGGCGGAGAGGACCACGCGCGAGAGACGCACGTTCAGGAGGATCGCCCGGTCCACCTCGTCGAGGCCGGCGTCCAGGACTCCCGCGGCCTCGGCGAGCGCCCGCAGGAGGTCGCTCCACCCCAGCCCCGAGGATCCGATCCCGGAGGCCCACAGAAGGCACAAGGGGAGGAGCGCGGCCAGGATCCAGGGCAGGTGACGGGCCGCGCCGCCTCGCCTCAACGGGCCCGCTCCCCGCGGTGGACGAGGAGGAGGCTCATGTACTCCGGACCCGACCCGCGGGCCGCCTCC
>CAZJSF010000203.1:0-4332 GCA_964548515.1 uncultured Thermodesulfobacteriota bacterium | reverse complement strand
GCCTCCCGGGGCCCTGGCCGAGCCGGAATTCCTCGCGCGGTGCACGCGCTGTGGGGAGTGCATGCGCGTCTGCGTCGCCAACGGCCTGCAGCCGGCGGGTTTGGGGGAGGGGGGCCTGGCGGGCCTGTGGAGTCCGGTGCTCGTGCCCCGCATCGGCTACTGCGAGTACAACTGCACCTTGTGCGGTCAGGTCTGCCCCACGGCCGCCATCCGCCGCTTGCCCGTGGAGGAGAAGCGGCAGGTCAGGATCGGGCTGGCCGACGTGGACCGGAGCCACTGCCTCCCCTGGAAGGGAGCCTCCGAGTGCATCGTGTGCGAGGAGCACTGCCCGACCCCCGAGAAGGCGATCCGCCTCCACCAGGGGGAGGTGATGACCCTCGCGGGCGAAGTCCGGTCCTTCAAGCTGCCGCACGTGGACGAGAACCTGTGCATCGGGTGCGGGATCTGCGAAACGAAATGCCCCCTGGTCGAGCGTCCCGCGATCGTGGTGAGTTCCCGGGGGGAAACCAGAGCCGGCGGACTTCTCGAGGATCCCTACGGGTAGGTGTTGCGGACCGGGTACCTGTGTGCGCCCCACCCGGGCGGCACGGAGCGAGCGGGGAGCGAAAACGAAGAAGGCTGCGCCAGCGCGCAGCCTTCTTCGTTTCGATGCTCGGGGCGGGCGAAATCAGCGCTGGGCGATCTCGCTCGGCTCCACGACGGTCAGCACCTGCCCCGGCCGCACCCCTTCGACCACCTTCCGGATGCCGCTCGGGAAGCGGACCTCCACCGAGTAGGTCTTGGAGGCGTCGACGCCGAAGTGGAGCTCCTGGGGCGCCTGGGCGCAGAAGCCCGAGGCGGTCTGAAGGTCCGCCATGCCGGCCAGGTTCTTCCCCTCGCGCACCCAGACCCGGGAGCCGACCGCCATGCGGTTCGAGGAGGTGCCCACGAGCCGCACCTTGAGCCAGTCGCCGTCGTCGGTGCCGTTGCGGAACAGCCGGTTCTCCACGCCCCAGTTCACGACGTAGAGGTCCAGGTCGCCGTCGCCGTCCACGTCGGCGAAGGTGGTCCCCTTGGTCCGCACCGTGGCGCACTGCACCGAGGGGTTCTCGCCGGCGACGTTGGTGAAGGTCCCGTCGCCGTTGTTCCGGTAGAGCTGGTTCGCGACCTTGCAGTCGCCCTCGTAGAGGTCGAGGTCGCCGTCGTGGTCGATGTCGCCGAAGGTCGGGCCCTTGCCCCAGCCCTCGTCGGCGAGGCCGGCCTGCTTCGCCACGTTCTGGAAGCGGCCCGTGCCGTCGTTGAGGTACAGGGCGTTGGGGCCGACGTAGTTGGACACGAACACGTCCAGGTCTCCGTCGCGGTCCACGTCGCCGAACGCGGCGCCCAGGCCCCAGTTGGGGTCGGCGAGGCCGGATTCCCGGGACGCGTCGCGGAAGGTGCCGTCGCCGTTGTTCAGGTAGAGCGTGTTCGGCTCGCCCGCGGGGTACCGGCCGTTCACCACGTACAGGTCGGGGCGCCCGTCGCCGTTCACGTCGCTCCAGGCGGCCATCCACGACCAGGACCGGTCGCCCACGCCCGCCGCGTCCGTCACGTCGGTGAAGGTTCCGTCCCCGTTGTTCCGGTACAGGATGTTCTTGGCCCCCACCCCGTAGTTGGCGAGGTAGATGTCCAGGTATCCGTCGTTGTCGTAGTCGGCGGCGGCCGCGGCGTAGGTGAATTCCTTCGAGCCCACGCCCGCCTTCTCCGTCACGTCGACGAAGCGGCCGTTGACGTTCCGCAGGAGCCGGTTCGCCTCGATCTCGTAGCGCCCTCCCTTGGGGATGTAGAGGTCCACCCAGCCGTCGTTGTCGTAGTCGAAGAAGACGGAGCCCATGCAGAACCCGGCGTCGCCCAGGTTGTCGCCGGCTTCCGCGGTCACGTCGGTGAAGTTGCCGTCACCGTCGTTCCGGTAGAGCTTGTTGGCGCCGCCCTTGTTGGAGACGTACAGGTCCCAGTCGCCGTCGTTGTCGTAGTCGGCGAAGGCCGCACCCTTGCCGTTGCCCGCGTCGCCGACCCCGGCCTTCCCGGTCACGTCCGTGAAGAGGGGTGATCCCGCCCACGCGGGCAGCGCCAGGGAGGCGGTCAGAAGCAGCGAGAGTACCGTACGCCTCATGGTCAGGCTCCTTTCCCCGATGTACGAAGGCTTGTGCGTTAGTATTCCGAGTCGCGTAAGATCCGTCAACGCGCACGCGACAGCAAGATAGACGAAACCGCCCGCAAATACCAGCAGGAGCGCCGGAGGTTACGGCCCGCGAGGGTATCGGCGGTGCGCTCGGACCGGAGAGCGAGGGAGCGGATGAACCAGTGCGAACGGATCCAAATCCTCGGCGGTGGGCTCGCCGGTTGCGAAGCTGCCTCGGTGCTGGCCCGGCGCGGGGTGCCGGTGCGCCTCGTGGAGATGAAGCCGCTGCGCTTCAGCCCGGCCCATCGAAGTCCCCTGCTGGCGGAACTGGTCTGCTCCAATTCCCTCAAGGCCACGGGGCTCGGTCAGGCGTCGGGCCTCCTCCAGGAAGAGCTGTCCCGCCTCGGTTCGGTGGTGCTGGAGGCTGCCGGCCGCCACCGCGTGCCCGCCGGGCAGGCCCTGGCCGTGGACCGGGAGGCTTTCAGCCGGGAGGTCACCGAGCGGGTGCTCGCGGCTCCGGGGGTCGAGTTGGTCCGCGAAGAGGCGGCCGAGGTCCCGCCCTCGGGTCACGTGGTCGTGGCGAGCGGGCCGCTCACCTCCGAGGCCCTGGCTTCTTCTCTCGCGGGACTCACGGGCTCCGAATCCCTCTACTTCTACGACGCGATGGCTCCCATCGTGGAGGGGGACTCCATCGACCTCTCGGTCGCGTTCGCCGCCTCCCGCTACGGCAAGGGCGGGGACGACTACCTCAACTGCCCCATGAGCCGGGAGGAGTTCGACCGGTTCTTCGAGGCGCTGACCTCGGCGCGGGTGGTGCCGACCCGGGACTTCGAGGAGGAGCGCGTCTTCCAGGGGTGCCAGCCCCTGGAGACCCTGGCGGCCCGGGGTCCGAAGACCCTGCTGTTCGGCCCCATGAAGCCGGTCGGACTGGAGGATCCCCGCACGGGGCGCCGCCCCTGGGCCGTGGTCCAGTTGCGCCGGGAGGACGCGGCAGGGGAGCGCTGGAACCTGGTCGGGTTCCAGACCAAGCTCGCCCACCCGGAGCAGGAGAGGGTGTTCCGGCTCATCCCCGGCCTGGAGAAGGCCGTGTTCCACCGCCTGGGAAGCCTCCACCGGAACACCTACGTGGACGGGCCGAGGCTGCTGGACCGCTACCTGCGCCTGCGGCGACACCCCCGGGTACAACTGGCCGGCCAGATCACCGGCGTGGAGGGGTATCTCGAGAGCGCGGCCATGGGGTTGTGGGCCGGGCTGAACCTGGCCTTGCGCCTGGAGGGCCGAACCCCCGACCCCCTCCCCGCGGAGACGGCGGTGGGTGCCCTGGTGGCGCACGTGACCGCCTCGCCCACCCGCCCCTTCGAGCCCATGAACCTGAACTTCGGGCTCCTGCCGCCGCTGGAGGAGCGGGTGAGGGACAAGAAGGCCGTCAAGGAGGCGAAGGCCCGCAGGGCGGTCGAGGCGCTGGACGCCTGGACGGCGAGGTGGGTCCCCGCTTGAAGGCGTGCCCCTGCCCCCCCCGGTATCCGCCGGCGCTACAGGTGCTTCTCGATGGTCTCGAGCAGTTCGATCCGGTGCACCAGGTCGTGGAGGAAGTCGAGGCGGTCGGCGTCGAGGACGAGGACCGGCGAGAGGTCGTACCGGGCGACCCAGCGGTCGTAGAGCCGGTTGAGATCCTTCAGGTACCCGGAGTCGATGCCCTCCTCGTAGGCGCGGCCGCGCCGCCGGATGCGCTTGCGGATCGTCCGCAGCCCCGAGCGCAGGTAGATGAGGAGGTCCGGCGGGTTGATGCTCCGCAGGATCGTGGCGTACAGGCGGCGGTAGGCCTCGTAGTCCCGGCCCTCCAGGTAGCCCTTGCGGTGGAGGTTCTCCGCGAAGATCTCGGCGTCTTCGTAGATGGTGCGGTCCTGGATGACGGTCTGGGGGCACGCGTCGAGCTCCTGGTGGACGCGGAACTTGAGGGAGAGGAAGTACACCTGCGAGTGGAACGCCCAGCGGCCCATGTCGGAGTAGAAGTCGGCCAGGTAGGGGTTCTCCTCGTTCCGCTCGTAGAACGGGCGGATCGATGGGTACCGGCGGCACAGGAACTCCACCAGCGTGGACTTCCCGCTGCCCATGTTTCCCGCGACCGCGATGTACTTGACCATGGGGATGTGCTCGATCTGTGTCTCCAAGGCATAGCCAAAGATGACCGT
>CAZJSF010000202.1:0-4343 GCA_964548515.1 uncultured Thermodesulfobacteriota bacterium | reverse complement strand
GGCCGGGGTGCTCGGGGAGTGGGGCATAGCAGCGCGGCCCCGGGATGGTGGCCGTACCGGATAGGCCGATGGGATCGGGAAGAAAGCACGAAGGGCGCGGGAGACCGCGCCCTTCGTCGTGCGGGATGCCCGTGCGGCTCAGCGCCCGCGGACCGTCACCAGGTAGCGCACGACCTCGGCGGCCTCCTCGTCGGTGAGGCGCGCGCCCCGCTGGCGCATCGCCCAGACCGTGCGCTCCCAGCCGGCCCGGTCCTTCCGGCGGCTCAGAGGGGTCTCCACCGTGTGGCACCGGGCGCAGCGCAGCTCGAAGATCTCCCGCCCCGGCAGGTCGGCGCCGCGGTCGCATGCGGTACCGAGCGCCGCCAGGAGGAGGGGGGCCCACCAGAGGAAGCGGGCCGACCAGCGCCGCGTCTTCATCCCTTCACCACTCCCATGGGCCTGAGCCGGGCCACCCGCTTCGAGAGGCCGGCGCCGGCCACGGCCTCCACCACGTCGTCCACGTCCTTGTACGCCTCGGGCATCTCCTCGGCCAGGGTCTTGATGCCCGCCGAGAATACCCAGATCCCCTTCTCCTCGAGTTCCTTCCGGACTTGGGCCCCGTGCTTGCGCTTGAGGGCCGCGTGGCGCGACAGAAGCCGGCCGGCGCCGTGGCACGTGGATCCGAAGGTCTCCTCCATCGCCCTCTCGGTGCCGGCGAGCACGTAGGAGGCGCGGCCCATGTCGCCCGGGATGAGAACGGGCTGGCCCACCGCCCGGTACCGGGCGGGCACGTCGGGGTGCCCGGGGCCGAAGGCCCGGGTGGCGCCCTTGCGGTGGACGACCACCCAGCGCTGCTTCCCTTCGAACCGGTGGCGCTCCCTCTTCGCGATGTTGTGGGCCACGTCGTACACGAGCCTCAGGCCGAGGTGGGCGGACGACGCCCGGAAGAAGTCGCCGAGGGCCTGCCGGGCCCAGTGCATCAGGGCCTGCCGGTTCGCCCAGGCGTAGTTCGCGGCGGCGGCCATGGCGCCCAGGTACTCGCGGGCGGCGGGGGAGGAGAGGAAGGCGCAGGCGAGCTGGCGGTCGGGGAGGTCGATGCCCGTCCGGGCCACCTCCCGGGCCATCACCTTCAAGTAGTCGTCGCAAACCTGGTATCCGAAGCCCCGGCTTCCCGAGTGGATCATCACGGTCACCTGTCCCTCGCGGAGCCCGAAGGCCTCGGCCGCGGCGGCGTCGAAGACCTCCTCCACGAACTGCACCTCGAGGAAGTGGTTGCCGGAGCCGAGGGTCCCCACCTGGTTGAAGCCCCGCTCGTAGGCTCGCTCCGAGACGGCCGCGGGGTCCGCGCCGGCCAGGCACCCGCCCTCCTCGGTAGCCTCCAGGTCCTCCGGCTCGCCGTAGCCGGCCCGCACGGCCCAGGCCGCGCCCCGGCGGACCACCTCCCGCTGCTCCTTGGCGTTGAGCCGGATCGGACCCGTGGAGCCCACCCCGGAAGGGACCCGCTGGAAGAGGAGCGCCAGGAGGTCCCGGGTGCGGGGAGCCACCTCCTGCCGCTCCAGGTTCGTGGCGAGCAGGCGGCACCCGCAGTTGATGTCGTACCCAACCCCGCCGGGGGAGACCACGCCCTCCTCGGCGTCGGTGGCGGCCACCCCGCCGATGGGGAAGCCATAGCCCCAGTGGACGTCGGGCATGGCCATGCTGGCCCCCAGGATGCCGGGCAGCGTCGCCACGTTGCGCACCTGCTCGGCCGCCTTCTCAGAGCGGATCTGCGGCATCATCCGCTCGGTGGCGTAGATCATGCCGGGCACCCGCATCCCGGCCTCCTGGGGGATGCGCCAGCGGTAGTCGTCCACCTGCTCGAATCGGATGGCGGTGTCCACGGGTCTCCTCCGGCACGGTCCTTTCGGGTGAGCGCAGTCTACCGGGCGGACCGCGGGGGCGAAAGGCGGGCCGCCGACGGAGGATTGCCCGCCCGCTGGCCGGTTGTCTCCGGGCTCTCCGAGTCGGCGCCCCTCGGGGAGCGCGTCGTGTTCCCATCCCTGGGTGGCCGGTTTGCGATCGTGCGGTAGAGTTCCCGACGTCGGCCGTCACCCTTACCCCCTTCGAGGAGGTTCCCCATGCGCACGTGGATCACCGCCGTCGTCGCGGCCTTCGCCCTGTATCCCCTGACTTCCCAAGCTGCGAGCGGCGCGAGCGTCACCTACGACGTGGGAGGGAAGGCCTACGAAGGGTACTACGTCTCCCCCAAGGCGGGGGCCCCCCTGGTGTTCCTCATCCACGACTGGGACGGTCTCACCGACTACGAGGTGAAGCGCGCCGAGATGCTGGCGGAGATGGGATACGCGGTCTTCGCCGCCGACCTCTTCGGCGCCGGAGTGCGCCCGACCAAGATGGAGGACCGGCGCCAGCACACCGGAGAGCTGTACACCGACCGGGCAAAGATGCGGGCCCTCATGAACGGGGCGCTGGATACCGCGAAGGCCAAGGGCGCGAACGTGGGAAACGCCGTGGCCATGGGGTACTGCTTCGGCGGCGCCGCGGTGCTGGAACTCGCCCGCTCGGGCGCGGACCTCAAGGGTTTCGCGACCTTCCACGGCGGTCTGGAGACCCCCCAGGGGCAGGACTACTCGAAGGCGAAGGGGCAGTACCTCATCCTCCACGGCAGCGCGGACACCGCCATCACCCTGGACCAGTTCGCCGGCCTCGTGAAGGAACTGGAGGCGGCGGGTCTCTCCCACGAGGCGGTCACCTACGGCGGCGCGCCCCACGCCTTCACCGTGTTCGGGGGCGACCGCTACCGCGAGGACGCCGACCGGAAGTCCTGGGCGCTCTTCACCCGGTTCCTGGGAGACGTGCTGAAGTGACGTTTCGGGGCCGGGTCGCGTTCCGCGGCCCGGCGCCCTGACGCGGGTGAAGCCCCAGCGGGGCGGTCGACTTTGACAGGGGCCTTTGCCGCGATAGGGTGCTCCCGAGAGCCCTGCTTCCTGGGGGCCGGACGAGTAGGCCGAGTGGTTTCGAGAAGGAGGGTCCCCATGGCGAGCAAGAGGGCGTTGGACGGTATGGTGGCGCTGGTCACGGGCGGGACCGGCGGCATCGGAACGGCGATCTGCCACCACCTGGCCAAGGGCGGAGCCCGGGTCTTCGCCGGCTACAACGCCGGCGGCAAGCACGAGAGGGCCCAGGCTTGGCAGGTCGAGCAGCAGGCCTCGGGCTACGACATCGGGCTGGCCTTCGGGGACGTGCGGGAGTACGAATCCTGCGAGCGGTGCGTCGAAGGGGTGGTGGCCGAGGCCGGCCCCATCGACATCCTGGTCAACAACGCGGGCATCACCCGCGACGGCATGTTCCGCAAGATGTCGTGGGACCAGTGGAACGACGTGATCCGCTCGAACCTCAACAGCCTGTTCAACATGACACGCCTCGTCATCAACGGCATGATCGACCGGAAGTGGGGGCGGATCGTGAACATCTCCTCGGTGAACGCGCAGAAGGGACAGTTGGGGCAGACGAACTATTCGGCGGCGAAGGCGGGAATGCACGGGTTCACGAAGGCCCTGGCCCTGGAGGTGGCGAGCAAGGGGGTCACCGTGAACACGGTGTCGCCGGGCTACATCGCCACCAAGATGGTGATGGCCGTGCCCGAGGAGATCCGCGCGAAGATCGTCGCCGACATCCCCGTGCGGCGCCTCGGCGAGCCCGAGGAGGTGGCCCGCGCCGTGTGCTTCCTGTGCGCCTCCGAGGCCGGATACATCACGGGCTCGAACATCGCCCTGAACGGCGGGCAGCACATGTTCTGAAGGCGCTCGCAGCCGGTCGTGACGCAGGAAGGCCCCGCACCGCGGGGCCTTTCGTACTCGTGGATCGAGGACAAGCGCGCTGGCGTCCTCTCCCGTGTCCTAGAAGCACCCGAGCTGGCACTGCCGCAGCTTGTAGCCCCGGGCGTTGGCCGCGTCGGCCACCGGCCGGGGCTTGGCCTTGCGCTCCGCCGCCAGCGCAAACACGTTGGCACAGGTGAGCTCGCCCCTCGCGTGCAGGGCTTCCACCCGGCTGACGATCTCTGCGTCGGCCGGCTCGGGCACGGAGCCCAGGTGGTCGGTCTTGCTCACCGCGAAGCAGCCGAGCTGGCAGTCCGAGACGCGGATGCCGAGCCGGTCGATCGTCACCCCGACGGCCAGGCGGGAGACCCCCTGCTCCTTCGCCACCCGCCACCCCGCCGGGCAGGGCACGTAGCCGTCCTTCACCGCCTCCTTGACGGCGGCCTCCAGCCGGGCCTGTGCCTCGGCCGAGAGGTTGTCCGGGTTCGCGGGCAGTTGGATGCGGTCCTTCTTCTTCTTGCGGTCCGCGTCGTTGAACTCGCGCATGGG
>CAZJSF010000201.1:2933-4410 GCA_964548515.1 uncultured Thermodesulfobacteriota bacterium | reverse complement strand
CGCGGCAGCTCGGCATCGGGCGGGACGCCTCGCAGCGGATGATCGACGCCTACTTCCGCCAGTTCCCGCGGGTGAGGGAGTATCTCGCCTCCCTCGTGGACGACGCCCGCGCCCGGGGGTACGCGGAGACCCTGCTCGGGCGCCGCCGCCCGATCCCGGAGCTCGCCTCGCGGAACCGCGCACAGCGGGAGTTCGGGGAGCGCATGGCCGTCAACACCCCCATCCAGGGCACGGCGGCGGACCTGATCAAGCGCGCCATGATCTCCCTGCACCGCGAGCTGAAGGACCGCGGCCTGGACGCGTGCCTGATCCTCCAGGTGCACGACGAGCTCGTGCTCGAGGTCCGGGCCGGCCAGACGGGGAAGGCGAGGGCGCTGGTGGTCGGGGAGATGGAGCGCGCGGCGGACCTGCGGGTGCCCCTCGTGGTGGAGGCGGGCGAGGGCCCGAACTGGTACGAGGCCCACCCATGAGCGACCGGCGCACATGCCCCGCCTGCGGCGAGGGTGCCAAGCCCGAGGAAGTGAGGGTCGGGGGCATGCTGCGGGTCCGCTGCGGGAAGTGCGGCCTGCCGCTGGGGGGTGGCTTCCCGCCGGGCGGAGCCCGCTTCCGCAAGGTGATCGTGGCGGACGACTCGCCCTTCTTCCTGCAGACCCTCGAAGACATCCTGCGGGAGCGGCGGGTGAGCGAGGAGATCCAGCGGGCCGAAGACGGGGCCAGGGCACTGGAGTTGGCCACGGAGGCGCTGAGGGCCCGTTCTCCGGCGAGGCTGGTGATCCTCGACCTCATGATGCCGCGGCTCAACGGCCTGCACGCGGCCGTGGCGCTGCGCGCCGTCGAGGCGGCCTTCGGGAGCTACCGGTCGGACATCCTGTTCCTCTCGACCCGGCGCATCGACCTCACCGTGCGGCCCCTGGTCGACGAACTCGCCCCGGCGTACTACCTCGACAAGGGGGGGGAGGGCGGCGCCTTCCCGGACCGCCTGGGAGGCGTCCTGGACGCGATTTCCGGCGCTGCGCGGCTGGCCCGGCGGGGGTGATTGCGCCTTGACTCCCCCCAGGACGACGACTAGTATGGCCACACGTCGGAGGAGCCTATGCACCTGGAAAAACTGAACGTTCTGGAGCATAGGCTCGGCCGTTTGATCGAAAACTTCAACCGACTGAAGGAGGACAAGGCCCTCCTGGAGAGCCGTCTCGGTGAGGAGGCGGACAAAGTGGCCGGCCTCGAAAAGGAGGTCGGGGAGCTTCGTCAGGAACGGGAAGCGATTCGAGAGAGGTTGGGCCGCCTCGTGGAGGCGATCGAGCGGCTCGAGACTCTGGACGCGGGGGACGTCGGCGGGGAAGGGTGATGGTGCACGAGGTAGAGATCTTCGGCCAGACCTACTCCCTGCGGGCGGATGCGGACGCAGAACACGTGAAGAGGGTCGCCGTGCTGTTGGACGAGAGGATGCGGGAGGTGGCGTCGGCCGGGCGCACCG
>CAZJSF010000201.1:0-2923 GCA_964548515.1 uncultured Thermodesulfobacteriota bacterium | reverse complement strand
TAGCAGGTCGGGTAGGGAACCGCCATTTCAATTGAACCAGAGGCGCACCGTGTCCACCGTGCAGATCGCGGTACTGGCGGCCCTGGACATCGCGAGCGAGTTCATCCAGCTTCGGGACGACTCCCGGCGCCTCGCCCGAGAGGTGGAGGCCCGGTCGGACTCGATGACGCGTCGCATCGACAACCTGTTTCCAGAGGTGCTGAACGAGAAAGAAGGGATTCCCCTGCTGTGTTCGTGATTCCGCTGGAAGCTGTTGAGCCAACGGCATGACGTTGGGAGTCCTCCCTGCCCGTGGATGGCACGCCCTCCGGGGAGCCCGTGAAGCGGCTACAGGACGCCCACTTTTCCGCGCAAGGTTCAACCGAACCTTAGGGACACGGCACGAGCGGGGGATCTTCTTCTCTTCGGACGGTTGACCTCGGGATCGTACCGCCCCCTCGATTTCCCCGCCCCCGCCGGCCCCCTCTCCGGCATCCCAGGGCCTTCCTCCCTCCCCGAATGGTCCCCGGGGCCTCTGCGAGGCTCCCGCGGGAAAGGAGACTCCCTTGGATTCGACGATGATCTGGATCGTTCTGGCGATCGCAGTGGGCGTGGCGGCCTTGATCCTGGGCCTCGTCCTGGCCCGGCGCCGGGGCCCGCCGACGCGGGAGGAGGCCCCCCGGGTCGACGTGTCGGCGCTGCGCGACGAGGCCCGCAAGGAGGCGGAGATCCTCAAGAAGGAGGCCCTCCTCCGGGCCAAGGAGGAGGCGTTCGCCGAGAAGGCGCGGGTCGAGAAGGAGCTGGAGGAGCGCAAGGGGGAGATCCTGGGTCTGGAGAAGCGCCTGCAGCAGAGGGAGGGCCTCCTCGACAAGAAGGAGGACAACCTCGACAAGCGCGAGGAGAAGCTGCAGGAGCGCGAGGGGAACCTCGACGGGCGGGAGACGCAGGTGGAGCGCCTGCGCGCCGACGTGGAGGCGAAGGGGGCGGAGGTGGTCCGCCAGCTCGAACGCGTGGCCGGAATGAGCGCGGAGGAGGCCAAGGAGGAACTCAAGGCCGGGCTCCTCAGCGAGGCCCGCCACGAGTCGGCCAAGGAGGTCCGCGAGATCGAGGAGGAGGCCCGCAAGGTCGCGGACAAGAAGGCCAAGGAGATCATCAGCCTCGCGATCCAGCGCTACGCCGGAGAGTACGTGGCGGAGCGGACCGTGACGAGCGTGCAGTTGCCCGGCGAGGAGATGAAGGGCCGCATCATCGGCCGTGAGGGCCGCAACATCCGCGCCATCGAGGCGGCGACCGGGGTGGACCTGATCGTCGACGACACCCCCGAGACGGTCCTGATCTCGGGGTACAACCCGGTGCGGCGCGAGGTCGCGCGCATCTCCCTCGAACGCCTCATCAGCGACGGCAGGATCCACCCCGCCCGCATCGAGGAGGTGGTGAAGAAGGTCGCCAAGGAGGTGGAGCAGGAGATCAAGGAGGCGGGAGAGCAGGCGACGTTCGACGTGGGAGTCCACGGCATCCACCCCGAGATCCTGAACCTCGTCGGGCGCCTGAAGTACCGGTCGTCCTTCGCGCAGAACGTGCTCAACCACTCCCTCGAGGTGGCGTTCCTCTGCGGGATCATGGCCTCGGAGCTCGGCATCAACGTCAAGCAGGCGAAGCGGGCCGGCCTGCTCCACGACCTCGGCAAGGCCGTCGATCACGAGGTCGAGGGCTCCCACGCCACGATCGGCGCGGACCTGTGCCGCAAGTACGGCGAGCCCAAGGAGATCGTGCACGCCGTGGCGGCGCACCACGACGACGTGAAGCCGGAGAGCATCCTCGCCGTGCTGGTGCAGTCGGCGGACGCCCTCTCGGCCGCGCGCCCCGGCGCACGGCGCGAGATGCTCGAGACCTACGTGAAGCGGCTCGAGGACCTGGAGCGGATCGCCAACTCCTTCGAGGGCGTCTCCAAGTCCTACGCCATCCAGGCGGGCCGGGAGATCCGGATCATCGTGGACAACGAGAGGCTCGGGGACGACGATTCGGCGCTCCTCTCCAAGGACATCGCGCGGAAGGTGGAGAAGGAACTCTCCTACCCCGGCCAGATCCGGATCACCGTCATTCGCGAGACCCGGGCGGTGGAGTACGCCAAGTAGTGGCGCCCCTGAGGATTCTCTTCCTCGGGGACGTGGTGGGCGAACCCGGGCTGCGGGCCCTGGAGAAGCATCTCCCGGCCGCGGCGGAGGGGGCCGGGGCGTCGCTGGTGGTCGCCAACGGCGAGAACGTCGCGGCCGGGCTGGGGCTCACGGCGCCCCTGGTGCGCCGCATGCTCGCCGCGGGGGTCCACGTGGTCACCACCGGCAACCACGTGTGGGACAAGAAGGAGTTCCTCCGGGCCGTCGACCGGTTCCCCCAGGTGGTGCGCCCGGCCAACTACCCGCCGGGGGCGCCCGGGAGGGGCTGGTGCACGGTGGGGGCGGCCGGGGCGACCGTCGCCGTGGTCAACCTCTCCGGGCGGGTCTTCATGGAACCCATGGACTGTCCCTTCCGCACGGCCGACGCCGTGCTCGGGGAGGTCGGCTCCCGGGCGGGGGTCGTCCTGGTCGACTTCCACGCGGAGGCCACGAGCGAGAAGCGGGCGCTGGGCTGGTATCTCGACGGGCGGGTCTCCGCCGTGGTCGGCACGCACACCCACGTCGCCACCGCGGACGCGCAGATCCTCCCGGGGGGCACGGGGTACATCACCGACGCGGGCATGACCGGAGTGGCCTGCTCCGTGATCGGGCTGCCCGTGGCGACCTCGGTGGAGCGCTTCCGGACCCGGCTCCCCCAGGGCCACGGCCTCGCGCAGGGCCAGGGGGTCCTGTGCGGGGTGCTCCTCGAGATCGACGCCGGCACCGGCCGGTGCCGGGCGATCGCGCGGGGGGAGGCGCCGGCGGCCCACTCGGCAGGAGGATAGGCTCCC
>CAZJSF010000200.1:0-4416 GCA_964548515.1 uncultured Thermodesulfobacteriota bacterium | reverse complement strand
TCGGCTTCATGGTGCGCTTCTCCTTCCTGCGGGGTCCGGTGGGGGACCTCCGCGACGGTGGGGGTTCAGCGGGTCGTCCCCAGGTTCATGAAGTCCACCACCCGGGTCACCTCCAGGTCCTTCAGCGCGAGGCACCGGGCGCCCATGGCCTCGGCCAGCACCCGGGGGTACGGGTAGAAGTCGATCCACGTGGGATCGGTGTCCACCACCAGGCTGCGGATGCCCGCCGCCCGGATGCGCCGGCCGTGCCGCAGCGCCTCCTCGAAGGGGTCGCGCCCCTCCATGGCGATGTTGGCCTTGCCGTCGGTCAGCAGCACCAGCAGGGGCGCCCGGCCGGGGTTCCTCCTCCCCTCGTACCAGAAGAGCTCCAGGGCCTTGGCCAGCGCCAGCGCCAGGGGCGACTTCCCGCCCGTGGGCACGTCGCGCAGGCGCCGCTGGGCCATCTCCACGCTGGTGGTGAAGGGGAGGGCGACCCGGGCCTCGGTGCCGCGGAACACCAGCAGCCCCACCCGGTCGCGCTTCTGGTAGGCGTCGGCCAGGAGCGACAGGACGATGCCCTTGGCCCGGGCCATCACCTCCTCGGCGCCCATGGAGCCGGAGGCGTCCACGGCGAAGAGCACGCTCACCCCGGACGTTCGCGACCATACCTTCTCCCGCAGGTCCTCGGAGAGGATGTGCAGGCTCCCCCGGTGCTCCCCGGGAAGTCTGCGCCGCAGCTGGTGGGGGGCCGCCGCCCGGAGCGTGGCGTCGAGGGCCACGGCCTTCACCCGCCCCCGGGGGATGCGGGCGCGCACGTAGCGGCCCGAGTCGGGCGCGGTCTTGTTCTTGATCCTCCGCCCCCGTGCCAGCGTGCGCTGGGTCACCCGGTTCATCTGGGTGCCGCGCACCCGGAAGCTCCCCGCGGGAGCGTACACCCGTTCCTCGCGGACCACCCGGTCCTCGGCCTTCTTCTCCGCGCTCAGGTGGGGCCTTTTTTTTTTGACGCCGCGGCCCGCTCCTCCTGGGCCTCCCGGGTGCGCCGGATCGAGGAGACCACCTCCTCCTGCGCCAGGATCTTCTCCTCGAACGGGGTCTTCTTCATGCGGTGGGGGTACACGAGCCCCGCCGCCTCGGCGACGTCCTCGTCGGTCACGTCGGTGCGGCCCCGGAAGGCGGCCAGGGCCGCCACCGCCTTCTCCAGGGCCACGTCGGAGCGGTGGCCGTCCACCCCGAGGTCCACGCTCAGGGTCGCGATCACCTCGAGCACCTCGTCGCCCACCGTCACCCGTGGCAGGAGCTTCTCGGCCCGGAGGATGGCGTCGCGCAGGTCCGCGTCCTCGTCGTCCCATCGGCGCCGGAACTCGGCCGGGTCCTGCTCGTAGGCCCGGCGGCGGCGCATCACCTCGACCCGCAGCGCCGGGTCGCGGATGCCGGTCACGTCCACGCACAGCCCGAAGCGGTCGAGGAGTTGCGGCCGCAGCTCGCCTTCCTCCGGGTTCATGGTGCCGACGAGGACGAAGTGGGAGGGGTGGGAGTAGGACACGCCCTCGCGCTCGATGTGGTTGACGCCCATGGCCGCGGCGTCGAGGAGCACGTCGACGATGTGGTCCTCGAGCAGGTTCACCTCGTCCACGTAGAGGATGCCCCGGTGCACCCGCCCCAGCAGGCCCATCTCGAAGCTCTTCTCCCCGGTCTTGAGCGCGCGCTCGATGTCGAGGGAGCCCACGACCCGGTCCTCGGAGGCCCCGACCGGCAGGTCGAGGACCCGCATCTTCTGGGCCTCCACGGGCACGGCTTCGCCGGCCCGGGTGCGCTCACGGCACGACGCGCACATGTCCCGCGGGCGGGTGGGGTGGCAGCGGTAGGGGCAGTCGGAGACCACGGGGATCTCGGGCAGGAGCTGCGCGAGCGCCCGCACGGCCGTGGACTTGGCGGTGCCCTTCTCCCCCCGGATCAGGACCCCGTCGATGGTGGGGTCGATCACGTTGAGGATCAGGGCGAGCTTCATCTTCTCCTGACCGACGAGGGCGGAGAAGGGAAAGACTTCCGAGTGGGGCATCGGTCTTCCTGGATGTTCGGCGCCGGAGGCCGGCGCATGCTAGCACGCCTGGGGGAGCGGGAGAACCCCCGGCCGTCTTCCCCGCACCCGGAGAAACGGGTAAGGTTGTCCCATGTTCAGGGTGTTATTGATCGGACTCCTGGCGGGCGCGCTGGCGGCGGGGCCCCGCCCCTGCGCCGCCTACGGGGACGGCGCGCTGGGGCTCTTGAGCAAGGCGGAGGAGCGGAAGATCGGCAAGGAGGTCGTCGGCCAGGTCCGGCGCCAGTTCGAGGTGCTCGACGACCCCTACCTGACGGCGTACCTGCAGGGGATCGGCCGCCGGCTCGCGAAGGCCATGGAGGCCTCCGAGTTCGAGATGGACTTCCACGTGGTGGTCGATCCGCGGATCAACGCCTTCGCCGTGCCCGGGGGGCACATCTTCCTGACCTCCCAGCTGGTGCTGTCCTGCGCGGACGAAAGCGAACTGGCCGGCGTGATCGCCCACGAGATGGGACACGCGGAGGGCCGCCACCTCGCCTACCGGGTGGAGAAGACCACCCCGCTCAGCATGGTGGCGATGGCGGCCGTGCTCGCGGGCGTTTTCCTGGGCGGCGGCAGCGCCGCGGGTGCGGCGGTGTCCTCCTTCGCCCTGGCCGGGGTCCAGACGAAGATGCTCCAGTACAGCCGCTACGACGAGGAGGACGCCGACCGGCGGGCGGTGCGGGGCGTGACCGCGGCGGGCTGGGACGGCTGGGGCCTGGTGCGCTTCATGGAGACCATCCGGAGGCAGTCTCCCGCGCCGGAGGGCGTGCCGGCGTACCTCTTCACGCACCCGCTTCCCGAGAACCGAGCGGTGTACCTGGCCGACTCCCTGCGGGAGGAGCCCGCCCCGGAGAAGGACCCGAAGGCGCTGGGGCCCCTTTGGCGGGCCCAGGCGCGGGTGCTCGGGGCCGCGCCCACCTCCTGGGGCGTCGGGTTCTTCGAGCAGAGGGTGCGGGAATACCCGGACAGCGCGGACGCGCGGCTCGGGCTTGCCGTGGTGCTCCAGGGCCAGGGACGCCTCGACGAGGCGCTGGCGCAGACCCGGAAGGGCCTGGAACTCCGGCCGGAGGATCCGGAGCTCGTGGACGAGGGCGCACGGATCCTCTTCCGTCGGGGGCGCATCGAGGAGGGCACGAAGATCCTGGAGGGGCTCCACGAGCGGGGCGAGGCAACGGTGGGG
The DNA here is from genome assembly GCA_964548515.1 of uncultured Thermodesulfobacteriota bacterium. Lineage (GTDB taxonomy): Bacteria > Desulfobacterota > Deferrisomatia > Deferrisomatales > JACRMM01 > CAZGRT01. The sequence continues at coordinate 1,177 of CAZJSF010000200.1, read as the reverse complement.
GCGCTGCAGGACCTGGGCTGGGCCTACCTCGAGGCGGAGCAGGGGGCCAAGGCGCTGTGCATCTACGACGAGATCGGCTCCCGGGACCCGCGGTGGCCGAAGCTCAACTACTTCCGGGGCCTCGCGCTCGGCAAGATGGGGCGGGAGGGGGAGGCCCACGCCCTGCTCGGGGACTACTACCGGGACCAGGGGCGGCCCGACCTGGCCTTCCGCCACTACGAGAAGGCCGTGCGGGCGCTGCCGCCCGGGGAGGAACGGACCCGGGCCGAGGCGGCGCTCCGGGAGGTGAAGACCGAGAAGAAGGACGGGCAGTAGCCGCGTCCGCCCCCGGTGCGGCCCGGCGGCAACTCCCGGCGCGGGTGGCTCGAAAAGGGCCGCCCGCTTTACTTTCCGAGGGGTCTTTGATACCGTCCGCGCGGTTTGGCCCCGGGACGGGGGCAGGGAAGGGGGGCCGGGTGGGAGGCCCGGAAGCCGGGTTTCCGAGGGAGGACGGACGCGCCGTGTCGATTCGGATCCACAACACGCTGACGGGGCACAAGGAGCCCTTCGAGCCGCTCCGCCAGGGGCGGGTCGGCATGTACGTGTGCGGGGTCACGGTGTACGACCTGTGCCACATCGGCCACGCCCGGGCGGCGGTGGTGTTCGACGTCGTGTTCCGCTACCTGCGGTACTGCGGCTACGAGGTCGACTACGTCCGCAACTTCACCGACATCGACGACAAGATCATCCGGCGGGCCGCGGAGGAGGGCGTGTCGGCGAAGGAGGTCGCGGAGCGCTACATCACGGCCTTCTACCGCGACATGGACGCCCTGGGGGTGCTGCGCCCGACCCGCGAGCCGAAGGCCACCGAGCACGTGGAGGAGATGATCTCCCACGTGGCCGGGCTCGTGGAGCGGGGGCACGCCTACGAGGTGGAGGGCGACGTGTACTTCTCGGTGGGGAGCTACGAGCCCTACGGCCGCCTGTCCAAGCGCCCCCTCGACGAGATGCTGGCCGGGGCGCGGGTGGAGGTGGACGAGCGCAAGCGCAGCCCCCTGGACTTCGCCCTGTGGAAGGCCTCCAAGCCGGGCGAGCCCCAATGGGATAGCCCCTGGGGGCCGGGACGGCCGGGCTGGCATATCGAGTGCTCGGCGATGAGCACCAAGTACCTGGGGGCCAGCTTCGACATCCACGGCGG
>CAZJSF010000199.1:0-4452 GCA_964548515.1 uncultured Thermodesulfobacteriota bacterium | reverse complement strand
CGTCGAGAAGCATGTCCATGCGGCGTCGTGCGCGGGCGAGGCGCTTGTCCGTTCGGACGATCCCCACGTAGTTCCACATGAAGCGGCGGATCTCGTCCCAGTTCTGGGTGACCACCACCTCGTCCTCGCTGTCGGTGGTCCCGGAGTCGTCCCAGGGCTCGGGCGTCGGCGTTCCGACGTCTTCGCTGCGCGGCCGTTCCCGACCGTCGGCCGCTGCGGCGGCGGCGTAGACCAGGGCCTCGAGCAGGCTGTTGCTGGCCAGTCGGTTGGCGCCGTGCAGCCCGGTGCAGGAGACCTCCCCCACGGCGTACAGGCCCTCGAGAGTCGTGCGCCCGCGGGCGTCCACGACGACGCCTCCGCAGAGGTAGTGCGCCGCGGGCACCACCGGGATCGGGTCCCGCGCAATGTCGATCCCGTACTCGAGGCATCGGGCGTGGATGCCGGGGAAGCGCTCCCGGACGAAGTCGGAATCGCGGTGGCTGATGTCGAGAAGGACGTGGTCGTCGCCCCGGCGCTTCATCTCGGCGTCGATCGCCTGTGCCACGACGTCGCGCGGGGCGAGACACCCCATGGGGTGGTACCGTTCCATGAACGTCTCGCCGCTGCAGAGGCGGAGGATGCCTCCCTCCCCCCTCACCGCTTCGCTGATCAGGAAGTTCTTCGCGAACGGGTGGTACAGGCAGGTCGGGTGGAACTGCATGAACTCCATGTTCGCCACCATGGCCCCGGCGCGGTACGCCATGGCCACCCCGTCTCCCGACGCGATGTCGGGGTTCGACGTGTAGAGGTAGGCCTTGCCCGCCCCCCCCGTGGCCAGGCACACGACGCGGGCGGCGAAGGGCTGCACGCGGCCGGCCGGTTCGAGCACGTAGGCGCCGAAGCAGCGCTGCCTGCCGGAGGAGGCGGAGCGCTGCACCAGGAGGTCCACGGCGTGGTGGTTCTCGAAGAAGGCGATGTTGCCGTGTTCCCTGGCGCGTTGGACCAGGCGGCTCTCCACCTCCTGGCCCGTCATGTCCCGGGCGTGGAGGATGCGCCGGTGGCTGTGTCCCCCCTCCCTGCCGAGGTCGAAGCCGCCCGCAGAGCGGCTGAACCGCACCCCCCACCGCACCAGCCGCTCGATCTCGCCGGGGCCGTCCAGGACGACCCGTTCGACCACGCCGGGGTGGCACAGGCCGGCGCCGGCCTCCAGGGTGTCCCGGACGTGGGAATCGAAGGAATCGTCGGCCCCCACGACGCTGGCGATGCCGCCCTGGGCGTAGTTGGTGCTCGACTCGCTCCGTTCCTTCTTCGTGACGACTGCCACGGATCCGCAGTCCGCCACCTGGAGGGCGAAGGAAAGGCCGGCGATGCCGCTGCCCAGGACCAGGAAATCGAAGGTCTCCGCCAAGGGGCCCTTCCCGGCGTCTCCTCCGGCGAGGGGAGGCGCTTCGATCTTGGAGGCTGGTGAGAGGGGTCCCGAACGCTATTACAAGCCAAAAACGGGTGTCAAGGCGGACCTCGACGGGGCGGTCCGCCCCCCCCCGTTTCCGCGAGGCGTCGTTCCCCACACCCCCTTGCGGGCGACCACTCCCCTCGTTGACCGGGGCTCGGGCCCTATAATAGCATGTGCGTCCTTTTGCTCTGCCCGGCGCCGCAGCGGCGAGGCCGGGTCCGCCGAGGCGAGGTTGCATGGCACACACGGACGATTCGATCGCGGAGAGCCTGCTGCGGGAGAGCGAGGAGTACCGGGCTGCGCGCGAGCAGCACGAGCGCTTCGAGAGAATCCTCGAGGAGTTCAACCGGAGGCCTCACCTCACGCCGGACGAGGAGATGGAGCGAAAGAAGATCCAGAAGCTCAAGCTGGTCGGCAAGGACCGTATGGAGCGCATGCTCTTCGCCCACCGCAAGGCCCTGGGGGCGCGGGTCCAGGGAGAGGCTTCGTGAAGAGTTCGAGGATCGTCGAGGGAGTGGAGAGGGCGCCGCACCGGGCGCTGCTCTCGGCCACGGGCATGCCGAGAGCGGAACTCGGCAAGCCGATGGTGGGCATCGCTTCGAGCTTCACCGATCTGATCGCCGGTCACGTGGGGATGCGCGACCTGGAGCGGTTCGCCGAGAAGGGGGTGCACGCGGGGGGAGGTTATCCCTTCGTGTTCGGCGTGCCCGGAATCTGCGACGGCATCGCCATGGGCCACCGGGGCATGCACTACAGCCTGCCGAGCCGGGAATTGATCGCGGACATGGTGGAGAGCGTCGCCGAGGCACACTCCCTAGACGCCCTGGTGCTGCTCACCAACTGCGACAAGATCACCCCCGGCATGCTCATGGCGGCCGCGCGCCTGGACATCCCCTGCATCGTCGTGACCGCCGGGCCCATGCTCTCCGGGCGCCTCAAGGGGCGCCGCCTCAGCTTCGTGCGCGACACCTTCGAGGCGATGGCGCGCCACCGCAAGGGCGACATCTCCGCCGACGAACTGGCGGCCTGCGAGTCGGAGGCGTGCCCCGGGTGCGGTTCGTGCCAGGGGCTCTACACCGCCAACACCATGGCGTGCCTCACCGAGGCGCTCGGGATGAGCCTCCCGGACTGCGGAACCACCCTCGCGGTCATGGCGAAGAAGAGACACATCGCCTACGCGAGCGGCCAGCGCGTGGTGGAGTTGGTGCGCGAAGGGCTCACGCCCCGGAAGATCCTCACCCCCGGGGCCTTCGAGAACGCCATCCGCCTGGACCTGGCCCTGGGTGGAAGCTCGAACACGGTGCTCCACCTGTGCGCCATCGCCCGGGAGGCCGGTGTCGACCTGGACCTCGACCGGTTCGACCGCCTCGGCCGGGAGACGCCCCAACTGTGCAGCCTTCGCCCCTCCGGGGAGCACTTCATGGAGGATCTCGACTCCGCGGGAGGCGTGAAGGCCGTCCTGAGACGGCTCGTCGACGTCCTCGCCGAGGCCCCCGCCGTGGGGGGGCGGAGCGTGCGCGAGGTGGCCGCGGCGGTGGAGTGGCTGGACGAGGAGGTCATCCGGCCCCGGGAGAACCCGATCCGGCCCGAGGGCGGGATCGCCATCCTGAAGGGAAGCCTGGCCCCGGACGGCGCGGTGGTGAAGCAGTCCGGCGTGAGCGAGGGGATGATGTCGTTCCGGGGGCGGGCGCGGTGCTTCGACTCGGAGGAAGCGGCCATGGAGGCCATCATGGGCGGCCGCATCTCGGCCGGGACGGTGGTGGTGATCCGGTACGAGGGGCCGAAGGGCGGTCCGGGCATGAGGGAGATGCTGGCGCCGACCGCGGCGATCATGGGCATGGGGCTCGGCGAGTCGGTGGCCCTGGTCACGGACGGGCGGTTCAGCGGGGGCACGCGGGGCCCCTGCGTGGGCCACGTCAGCCCGGAGGCGGCGGCCGGGGGGCCGATCGCCCTGGTGATGGACGGCGACGAAGTGGAACTCGACATCCGGGGGCGGCGGCTCGAAGTCCGCATCGACCCCGAGGAGTTGGAGCGGCGTCGCGAGGGGTGGTCCTCTCCGGAGCCGAAGATCCGAACGGGGTGGCTCGCCCGCTACGCGCGACTGGTCACCTCGGCCAACACCGGAGCCGTTCTCGAGGCCTGATCCGCACGACAGGGTTGGCTCTCTCGGCCGGCCCCCGGGGCCGGCCGTTGTCGCTTTGCGGTAGCCCCGGACGAACCAACGACGAGGAGAGGGAAGTGGAACTCACGGGCGCGGAGATCCTGGTGGAGAGCTTGAAGAAGGAGGGGGTGCACACGATCTTCGGGTACCCCGGAGGCGTTGTGTTGAACGTCTACGACGTGCTGTACCACTCCGACATCCGGCACATCCTGGTCCGCCACGAGCAGGGCGCCGTGCACGCCGCGGACGGGTACGCGAGGGCCTCCGGGGAGGTGGGGGTGGCCCTGGTGACCTCCGGCCCCGGGGCGACCAACACGGTCACCGGGCTCGCCACGGCGTACATGGACTCCGTGCCGGTCGTCGTGTTCACCGGCCAGGTGCCGACGAACCTGATCGGGAACGACGCCTTCCAGGAGGCCGACATCGTCGGCATCACCCGCCCCTGCACCAAGCACAACTTCCTGGTCAAGGACGTGCGGGACCTGGCCCGGATCATCAAGGAGGCGTTCTTCCTGGCCCGTTCGGGCAGGCCCGGCCCGGTGCTCGTGGACCTTCCGAAGGACGTGATCGTGGCCCGCACCGAGTACCTGTACCCCGAGTTCGCGAAGATGCGGGGGTACAACCCGACCTACGAGGGTCACATCGGGCAGATCAAGAAGGCGTTGAAGGTGCTGCACGAGGCGAAGCGGCCCATCGTGTACGCCGGGGGAGGCGTCGTGCTCTCCAACGCGGCGAAGGAACTCACGGACCTGGCCCGCCACCTGAGCCTGCCCGTGACCGCGACCCTCATGGGGCTGGGGTGCTTCCCCGGCTCGGACCCGCTCTTCCTCGGCATGCTCGGCATGCACGGCACCTACCG
>CAZJSF010000198.1:0-4487 GCA_964548515.1 uncultured Thermodesulfobacteriota bacterium | reverse complement strand
GGAAGGCCACGTCCGGGGTTGGGACGACCCCCGCATGCCGACGATCTCGGGGCTGCGGCGCCGGGGCTACACCCCCGAGGCGATCCGGGACTTCTGCGGCCGGATCGGGGTGGCCAAGAAGGACAGCACGGTCGACCTGGCGCTTCTGGAGCACTGCGTGCGCGACGACCTGAACCGGCGCTCCCCCCGGGCCATGGCCGTGCTCCGCCCCGTGCGCCTGGTGATCGAGAACTACCCCGAGGGCAAGGTCGAGCGGCTCGAGGCCGTCAACAACCCGGAGGACCCAGAGGCGGGAACCCGGCAGGTGCCCTTCTCCCGCGTGCTCTACATCGAGCGGGACGACTTCCGGGAGGAAGCGCCGCCCAAGTACTACCGCCTCACGCCGGGGCGCGAGGTGAGGCTCCGCTACGCCTACTTCGTGAAGTGCACCGGCGTGGTGAAGGACGACGCGGGCGAGGTGGTGGAGGTCCGCTGCACCTACGACCCCGCCACCCTCGGCGGCAACGCGCCGGACGGGCGCAAGGTCAAGGCCACGATCCACTGGGTGGCGGCGGACCACGCCGCGGAGGCGGAGGTCCGGCTCTACGACCGCCTCTTCCGGAGCGAGAACCCCGGGGCGGCGGAGGACTTCCTCTCCGACCTCAACCCCGATTCCCTCGAGGTGGTCTCCGCGGCCCGCGTGGAGCCGAGCCTCGTCGAGGCGAAGCCGGGGGACCGCGTGCAGTTCGAGCGCCTCGGCTACTTCGCGTGCGACCCGGACTCGACCCGGAGCCGACCGGTGTTCAACCGCACCGTCACGCTCAAGGACGCCTGGGCGAAGATCGAGGGGGCGGGGAAGGGAAAGGTCTGAGCCCGACAACGCAGGGGCAAGAGAAAACCCCCGTGCCTGCTGGCGTTGGGGGCTTCGCAGAGATGGCTGCCGCCCGGGCTCCACCTGCTGCTCTCGCCGTGAGGAGGGTGCTCGTGCTCCTGTTCCTCAACTTGCTTGGTGCCGGCCTTCTCCTGCTCTCGGCCGGTTCAGCACCCGCCAGCCAGGCGGACGACTGCGGGTGGGGGCTCATGCTCTTCCACGACACCACCGTACGGGCCCGCTTCACGACCGAGGCCGGCGGAGCGGTGGGGTGGGACCCGGTTTCGGGCACGATCGTTAACACGCTCGACGTGACAGGGAAATTCGAGGGCGGTTACCAGTTGGAAGACAGCTTTCACGGAGAGATGTACTGGGACTTGGGGATCGGCTCCTCCTGTTCTACCGAATGGCACTCCCTCCGCCTCGACGTGTACGGCACCCCCGTCGGGGGAGAGTATACTCTAGGGCTGGAACTGCTCGGTCCCCCTCCCTGGCACAACAATTTCACACACCAACGGAAGGCCTCGATCCAACCGGGTGGGACCCACCGGTATCGCCTCGAGCGCCTGCCTCCGCCGCTGAACGCGGTACGGGTCGTGCGGGAAGCCGCGGAGCTACCGAGGTTCGCGGCGCCGCTGGGCGACGCGGATCCGCGGGTCTTTCCCTCGGGTGCAGTGATCCCGGTCGCGCTGATCGTCGACGGCCCCGTTCCCGAGGGAACGGGGGCGGGCGCCACGCTTCGGCTGTCCACCCGGAAGCGGAACGGCGCATGGATGCATGCCGACCCCGAGCGCGGGGGGAAGTTCGGCCGTGAGAACCGTCTCGACTACGATGAGACCTCGCGAGCCTACCGCTTCGACCTGGCCACCGGGTCCCTCGAACCGGGCGTGTGGATGCTGGAGGTGACCCTGGGCGACATGGGGCCGTACACGGTCGTCGTGGAGGTCGGGGAGCGCTAGCGGCCCGCTGGACGAAGCGAAGCCGGCCGAAGCTCCCCGGTTCGGGAGTGAGAGGCGAACCCGAGACAAAAGAAAACCCCCGTGCCTACTGGCGTTGGGGGCTTTCACAGAGATGGCGGTCCCTACGGGATTTGAACCCGTGTCGCCGACGTGAGAGGCCGGTGTCCTAGGCCGGGCTAGACGAAGGGACCGATTTCTTGCCCTGGCTGGGGGAGAAGGATTCGAACCCTCATAAACAGATCCAGAGTCTGCTGTCCTACCATTAGACGATCCCCCAGCGACTCAGGAAGGGAGGTTTATACTGACCTCCCGCGGGGGTGTCAAGCCGGTTCTTCGCCTCCCGACGCCATCACGGCCGCTGCCTCGATGCGCTCCAGCGCCCGATCCCGCCCCACCAGGAAGACGGTTTCGAAGATGCCGGGGCTGGCCGTGGACCCGGTCACGGCCACCCGCAGGGGTTGGGCCACCTTGCCCATCTTGATCCCGTGCTTCTCCACCACGGCGGCGAAGGCCGGTTCCAGGGACGTGACGGTCCACTCCGGGAGCGCCCGGAAGGCCTCGGCCAGGTCCCGCAGGATCGGTGCCGCCTCCGGCTTCAGGATCTTCTGCGCGGCGGCAGGGTCGATGGCCACGTCGCGCTCGTAGTACGGGGCCGCCTGGACCGCGAATTCCGCCAGGGTCGGAGCCCGCGCCCTCAGGACCTCCACCAGGACCGCGAGCTTGTCTGCGTCCGAGACGTCGTAGCCCCTGGCCTCCAGGAAGGGCCGGACGAGACCGCGCAGGCGGTCTTCCGGGCACTCCTTCACGTAGTGGCCGTTGAGCCAGAGAAGCTTGTCGGCGTTGAAGACCCCGGCGGCGCGGCCCACCCCGTCCAGGTCGAAGAGGCGGACGAGCTCCTCCAGGGAGAAGATCTCCTGGTCGCCGTGGGACCATCCGAGCCGCACGAGGAAGTTGACCAGGGCCTCCGGCAGGTAGCCGGCGTCGCGGTAGCTCTCCACGCTCGTGGCGCCGTGTCGCTTGGACAGGCGCTTCTTGTCCTCGCCGAGGATCATGGGGACGTGGGCGAAGGCCGGCAGGGGGAACCCCAGCGCCTCGTAGATCTGGATCTGCTTGGGCGTGTTGTTGAGGTGGTCGTCGCCCCGGATGACGTGGGTGATGCCCATGAGCGCGTCGTCCACGACCACGGTCCAGTTGTACGTCGGCCCCCCGTCGCTCCGCACCAGGATGAGGTCGTCGAGTTCCGAGTTCTCGAAGACAACCTCGCCCCGGAGGAGGTCGCGTACCACCGTTTGCCCATCGTCCCGCGCACGCAGCCTCACCACGTGGGGCTGGCTAGGGTCCACGTTCCGGTCCCGGCACCGGCCGTCGTACTTCGGGTTCCGCCCCTCGGCCATGGCCCGGGTGCGCATGGTCTCCAGGGACTCGGCGCTGCAGTCGCAGCGGTACGCCTTGCCCGCCTTCAGCAAGCGCTCCACGTGCTCCCGGTAGATCTCCGTGCGCCGGCTCTGGAAGAAGGGGCCCTCGTCGCAGGCGAGGCCGAGCCACGCCATCGAATCGAGGATCGCCCGGGTGCTCTCCTCGGTGGAGCGCTCCCGGTCCGTGTCCTCGATGCGGAGCACGAAGGTGCCGCCGTGGTGGCGGGCGTAGAGGTAGTTGAAGAGGGCCGTGCGGGCCCCGCCGATGTGCAGGTATCCCGTGGGGCTCGGTGCGAAGCGGGTTCTCACGGACATGGGGCGGTGTCTCCACGAGAGGGTGAACGTGTGCGGGGTGGGGGCGGGGGCCGGAAACCGAGCCCGCGGTCCTCGCCGGCGCCGGAGATCTTCTGCTGCTTCTACAACGAAAGCGGCCTGCGGGTGCAGGCCGGAACGGTCAGGTGATCACCATCCCCGCGTAGCCCACCACGCTGCCGTAGTCCCCGCTCACGTCGCCCGACGTGGCGTAGGTCACGAGCTCGCCGCGGGTGGCCCCCAGGGCCCGGGCCGCCACCAGCAGCACGGCCGTGGGAATGGCGCCGCACATGGTTATCCCAAAGCGTTTCGTGGTGTCAAGGAGACCGGCGGCATCCAGGGCGAGGACCCGCTCGATGGCCAGCGCGTCCTTGCTCTTGGCCGCCTCGTGGGTCTCGTAGTGGGTCATGTCGCTGCTCGCCACCATCAGGACGGGGTCGGGCCACGCCTTGAGCACCTCCGCGATGGAGAGTCCCACCTCCTCCACTTCCGCTAACGTCCGGAGCATGAACGCCACGGGCACGATCCGGACCGTCGGGTTCCGGTGGAGGAGGAATGGGACCTGGACCTCCAGGGAGTGCTCGTGGGCGTGGGCGAGGGCGTCCTCTTCGAGGATGGGGCTTGCCGTCTTCAGTGCTGACGCCAGGTCCGTTGCGATCGAGGCGCTGCCCACCGGCGTGGCCCAGGCCCCCTGCGACATGATCGACGCAGGGGTCCCCATTCCCGTGTGGTTCGGGCCGAGCAGGAGGACGGTGTCGGGCACGGCCACCCGGCCGAACACGGCACCCGCCACCCTCCCGGAGTACACGTAGCCCGCGTGGGGCGAGACCACGCCGATGGCGGCCGCCGGCTCCGCCGCCGGGTGGACCGCTTCCTCCAGGAACGCCTGCAGCCGCTTGGTGCTTCCCGGGTAGAAGGTCCCCGCCACCGCGGGCTTCCTGACCATGGCCG
>CAZJSF010000197.1:0-4500 GCA_964548515.1 uncultured Thermodesulfobacteriota bacterium | reverse complement strand
GAGTTCCAGCACCGACAGAAGGTCCTTGAGCCCCATCTGGTGGGGGGATAGGACCTTGGAGAAGGCGACCGGGACGTCCTCGCCCTCGATCCGGACCACGGTGCCCGGCTCGCGGCCGGTCGTCACGCAGTCGGCGACGAGGATCCGGCCGTACCCCTCCATGTACACCAGCAGTTCGAGTCCCAGGGTACCGCCGTCGAGGAAGTCGACCTCGTCCGCGACCTCATACCCCTCCTGGAAGGCGCGCAGGGCCTCAAGCCCCGCCCCGTCGTCGGTCATCAAACGATTTCCAAGGCCGATGATCAAGGTCCGCGAACTCTTCGAGGGCTCCATACTTGTAGCCACTGAACATGCTCCCCGCGGTCCCGTCCCGCTCCGCGAGGTCGGAGACCCACATGGCGTAGATGTGGTTGATGAAGAACGCGGCGAAGATCCACACGGCAAAATAGTGCATCAGTCGCAGCCAGCCGTTGTTGACCAGCGAGAACACCCCTCCGAAGAGCTTGTAGGCGAAGCCGTTGGGGTCGTACTGGCTGAAGAGGGCGAACCCGGAGATCACCTGGAACCACATCAGGCAGAAGACCGCCAGGTAGGCCATCGACGCCAGCGCGTTGTGGCCGAGGTGGGGAGGCAGGTGACGGCTGCCGAAGGTGTAGTACTTGAGCACTCCGGCGATGCTCCTTCGACGCTCCTTGTAGAAGATGGGGAAGAACTCCCTCACGTTCGCGTAGCGGTTCCCCACGAAGCTCCACCCCCAGCGCCCGATGAGCCCGAGCATGAGGGCCCAGCCGGCCACGAAGTGGATCAGACGCATCCACCCCATGAGCCACGGCGCCGGCCCGGCAGGCGTGCTCAGGAACGGCCAGTGGATGTACGCGCCGGTCACGCTGAGCGTCACCACCGCGAGGAAGTTCGTCCAGTGGATCACCCGGACCGGGAACTCCCAGACCTTTACGACGAGGCGTCTCATCGCTCCTGCCTCCCTCTAGTGTCGCGTTCTCGAAGTAGGGTCACGTACCGAGAGCGCTCCGGCGCCCGGTCCCGCAAGGCGCGAGGAGCGAGAATACCGGGCCGTATTCGACCGACGAGCAACGCAGCGGGCCGGGATGCCGGGGCGTTCGAATACAACCTTGCTTTGGGAACGCGACACTACAGGACCTTCACCCGGGTGATCTCCTCGCCCTTGGCGTCCAGCACGTGCACCGCGCAGGCCAGACAGGGGTCGAAGGAGTGGATGGTGCGGAGGATCTCCAGCGGCTTCTCCGGATCCGCGATGGGCGTGCCGATGAGGGCCTCCTCGTAGGGTCCCCGCTGGTCCTTGGCGTCCCGGGGAGAGGCGTTCCACGTGCTCGGCACGACGGCCTGGTAGTTCTCGATCTGCCGGTCCTTGATGCGAATCCAGTGGCTCAGCATGCCCCGGGGCGCCTCGTGGAAGCCCACTCCCTCGGCCTCGACCGGCCAGGAGGCCGGGTCCCACCTGGCGTTGTCGTGGATGCGCAGGTCGCCCTTGCCCATGTTGGCGGCGAGGGCGTCGAGCCACTCCACGTTCTTGCGGGCCTGGACGAAGCAGTCGATGCCCCGGGCGGCGGTCCGGCCCAGCGTCGAGAACAGGGCGGCTGCCGGCGCCTTGAGCGTGGTCAGCACGAGGTCCACCGCCGCCTTCGTCTCCGGGTGGCCCTGGGCGTACCCCACGATGGCCCGGGCGAGGGGGCCCACCTCGCAGGCCATGTCCTCGTAGCGCGGTGCCTTCACCCAGGAGTACTTGCTGTCGGTCTCGCTCACGTACTTGTCCGGGTACGGGGGCTGGGGACCGGTGTACTTGGGCTCGGTCTCCCCCTTGTAGGGGTGGAGCGCCCCGGCGTCGCCCGAGGAGTAGGTGTACCAGGAGTGGGTGACGTACTCGGCGACCTTGGTCGGGTCGGGTTGCACCACGTTGGCGAGGTCGCGGCCCTTCACGAGCCCGGGTTGGATCCAGAGGCCCTTGTCGTTCCACTTCTGCGCCTCCCGGGTGGGGAAGTCGCCGAAGCACAGGTAGTTCTGAACCCCTCCGCCCCACTGCGCCCAGTCCAGGTAGAAGGGCGCCACGGCCAGGAGGTCGGGGATGTACACCTTCTCCACGAACTGGTTGGCCTGCACGAGCAGTTCGCGAATCTGCGCCAACTTGTCGGCGTTGAGCGCGTTCTGGGCGTTGGGGTCCACGGGCAGCGACATGCCGCCCACCAGGAAGCTCTGCGGGTGGGGGTTCTTCGCCCCGAGGATCGCCTGGACCTTGATCACCTCGCGCTGCCAGTCCAGGGCCTCGAGGTAATGGGCGACGCCCATGAGGTTGGCGGCGGGCGGCAGCTTGTAGGCGGGATGCCCCCAGTAGGCGTTGGCGAAGGGCCCCAGGCGGCCCGTGCCGACGAAGGCCTTCACCCGGTCCTGGACGCCCTGGAAGTAGGTCTTGGAGCTCTTGGGCCAGTCGGAGATCGACTGGGCGAGCTTCGCCGTGTCGCCCGGGTCCGCCGAGAGCGCGGAGACCACGTCCACCCAGTCCAGGGCGTGGAGGTGGTAGAAGTGGATCACGTGGTCCTGGACGTTCTGGATCCCCATGATCAGGTTCCGGATCAGCTCGGCGTTCAGGGGCACGGTCATGCCCAGGGCATCCTCCACGGCCCGGATGGACGCGATGGAGTGCACCGTGGTGCACACGCCGCAGAACCGCTGGGTCCAGTACCACGCGTCCCGGGGGTCCCTACCCTTCAGGATCTTCTCGATGCCGCGCCACATGGTGGCGGAACTCCAGGCGTCGGTGATGACGCCGTCCTCCACCTTGGCCTCGATGCGGAGGTGGCCCTCGATGCGGGTGATGGGGTCGACGACGATCTTCTTATTGGCCATGGGATCGCTCTCCTCGCGAGCTCAGGGGTTCGTTCCGGGACGCTGCCTGCGCCCTACTCCTGCTCTTCCGTGCCCTTCGAGCGCAGCTGGATGGTCTTCGCCACGCCGTGGGCGGCGAAGCCGGCCGCCGCCGCGGCAGTCAACCCCAGGCCGATCTTCGTGGCGGTGGCCTCCACGCCGAACCCGGGCACGTTGGGCAGGCGCTCGTACATCGGCCCCATCGAGTCCCAGAAGGAAGGCTCGGAGCAGCCCACACAGCCGTGGCCCTGAGCCACCGGCCACCCGATTCCGTCGTTGAACCGGACGGTCGGGCAGTTGTGCCAGGTGGCCGGCCCCTTGCACCCCATCTTGTAGAGGCACCAGCCCTGGCGGTGCGCCTCGTCTCCCCACTTCTCCACGTACTGTCCGGCATCGAAGTGCGCCCGTCGCTCGCAGTTGTCGTGGATGCGCTTGCCGTGGGCAAATAGGGGGCGCCTCTGGTTGTCCAGGCGGGGCAGCGACCCGAAGGTGAGGTAGTGGACCACGGTGGCGGTGAGGTTGGCGGTGTTCAGCGGGCAGCCCGGCAAGTTGACGATGGGGATGTTCGGCATCAACTCCATCACGCCCACGGCTCCGGTGGGGTTCGGGTACGCGGCCTGGATCCCCCCGAACGCCGAGCACGTCCCCGCGCAGATCGTAGCCGCCGCGTTGCCGCAGACCTCCCTGGCGATCTCCACCGCCGAGTGTCCACCGATGCAGCAGTAGATCCCCCCGTCCTTGGTGGGGATGCCCCCCTCCACCACGGCCAGGTACTTGCCCTTGTACTTCTCCATCGTCGCGCGCCGGGCCTCCTCGGCCTGGTGACCGGCGGCCGCCATGATCGTCTCGTGGTAGTCCACCGAGAGGTAGTCCAGCACGATCTCGGCCGTGGTGGGCCTGGAGGCCCGGAGGAGCGCCTCGGAGTCGCCCGTGCACTCCTGGAAGTGGAGCCACAGCACGGGGGGCCGGTTGTCCGCGGCCACCGCTGCCGCCACCTTCTTCGCAAAGGCCGGCGGCAGCGCCAGGGTCGCGGTCACCGCGGTGCACCACTTCAGGAAACTGCGGCGGTCCACCCCGCGACTCTCCAGGTACTCCTCGAAGACCGAATCCTTGACGCTCCCCTTGTCCTTCGCCATGTCGTCGCCTCTCGCTCGCAGGTACGTACGGTTACAGGGCTCTGTGTGTCGGGGCCGACTCGTGCGAACCCTCTTCTACTGCGCACTTCAACCTTGTCAAGAACCGGTCGCCGAAATTCCCGGACGGCACCGCTCGGGGACCGGGCCGCCGGTCGCTTCCGTCATCGACTGCCAACGGAAGCGGGCCGACGCTCGGGGAGGCGGACTCCGCCTCCCCGAGCGTCGGCGGCTGCTGTCCAGTCTTGGGACACTCGGGTGCTCCCCCGCCCCCGGGGCAGGTGGCGGGAGCGGATGGCCTCAGGAGGAGGGGCCGGACACCACCTGCCCCGCGCGCAACGCGCGTCCCAGGCTCTGGAGCGCGTCGTACTCGTCCGCCGTCAGGTAGGGGGCGCGGTCGATGTACCCGCGAATCCGGCTCAATGCGTCCGCGTCGATCCGGCGGGTTTGGATGGCTTGGCGGGTCAGT
>CAZJSF010000196.1:0-4565 GCA_964548515.1 uncultured Thermodesulfobacteriota bacterium | reverse complement strand
CCCTGCCCGGCGTGGCCTTCGTCCACACCGCGACCCACGCCTGCTCCAAGGCCGGCATGGACGAGGTCCGGCGGGTCTTCGGCGAGCAGGAGCCCAACCGGGTGGTGCTGGCCGCGTGCTCCTACCGGATCGTGGAGAGGCTCTACGGCCACATGTTCCGCCAGATGGGCGTGCACCCGGGCGTGATCTCCGTGGCGAACCTCCGGGAGGCTTGCCTGGAGAACGCCCGAGGCGAGGGTGTGGGGGACGCGGCGGCCCGCGCCCTCCTGGCCCAGGCCGTGCGCGAGGCCTGGTACGGCGGCTTCGCCCCGATGGCCCGGGAGACCGTGGAGCGCACGGCCCTGGTGGTGGGGGGAGGGGCCTCCGGGATGGCGGCGGCGCTCCGGCTGGCGGACCTCGGGCACGCGGTGCACCTGGTGGAGAGGGACGCGGCGCTCGGCGGGAACCTCCGGACCGCGCGCTACACGGTGAAGGGGGGAGCGCCGGGCGAACTCCTGGGGGCGCTGGAGACCCGGATCAAGGACCACCCCAACGTGCGCGTCTACACCGGCGCCAAGGTGGGATCGGCCCAGGGGCGCCTGGGCGCCTTCCGCACCGAGGTGGAGACACGGGACGGCCCGGTGGAGGTGCTCCACGGCGCCGTGGCCCTGGCCACCGGCGCGGGAGAGGTGAAGCCCGCGAGCTACGGGTACGGCCGGAGCCCCAAGGTGGTCACCCAGAAGGAACTCGAGCAGCGGCTCGCCGAGGGGAAGTTCTCCGGGGCGAAGGTCGTGATGATCCAGTGCGTGGAGTCCCGGGAGGAGGCGGAGGGATGCCGGCCCTACTGCTCCCGCGTGTGCTGCACCCACGCCGTGAAGAATGCGCTGAAGCTCCTCGACGCGAACCCGGCCGCCGAGGTCACCGTGCTCTACCGGGACCTGCGGACCTACGGGGCCTTCGAGCACTTCTACCGGGAGGCCCGGGACCGCGGGGTGGCGTTCGTGCCCTTCGCCCTGGCGCAGCGGCCCGCGGTGGAGGCCCAGGGGGACGCGGTGACGGTGCGCTACCTCGACCCGGGCCTGGGGCGGGAGGTGACCGAGACGCCGGACTGGCTCGTGCTCTCCGCGGGCATGGCCCCGGACGCCGCGGGCAACCGCAGGCTGGCCGACGCCTACGGGGTGGAGGTGGACGCCCACGGCTTCTTCGTGGAGAAGAACCCCAAGGCCGCCGCCACCGACTTCGCGAAGAAGGGCGTGTACATGGCCGGGCTCTGCCACGCCCCCAAGCACATCGAGGAGAGCCTCGCCCAGGCGGGCGCCGCCGCGGCCCGGTGCTCCGCACTCCTGGCCCGGGGCGCCCGGCGGTCCCTGGAGAAGGCCTCCTACGTGGTGGAGAAGATCTGCTCGCGCTGCGGGGTGTGCGTGGACGTGTGCCCCTACGGCGCCCGGAGCCTCGACCTGGTGGAGAAGAACGTCGCGGTCGTGGACGCGCTCCTGTGCGAGGCCTGCGGGGCCTGCACCATGGCGTGCCCGAACAAGGCCGCCCAGCAGTACGGGTCCGCGCCCAAGCAGGTGTTGATGGGGTTGGACGAACTCCTGGGCTAGACGGCGGGGCGGCTAGGCCGCTGGGCCGCTTCTGAAGAACGCATCCGGGCTGCCTGGCCGCCCAGCAGCCCAGCAGCCAAACCGAACCGAAGGTGAGACATGGCCGAAGCAGCACCCAAGGCAGCGCAGAACTTCGAGCCCCGCATCGTGGCGTTCCTCTGCCACTGGTGCACCTACACCGGGGCGGACCTGGCCGGCACCACCCGGCAGCAGTACCCGTCGAACATCCGGGTGGTGCACCTCATGTGCTCCGGCGCCATGGACGTGGTGTACGCCCTCAAGGCGCTCATGGACGGCGCGGACGGCGTGCTCATCGGCGGGTGCCACCCGGGCGACTGCCACTACCAGTCGGGAAACTTCAAGGCCCGGCGGCGGGTGGCGATCCTCCGCAACGTGCTCTCGCAGCTCGGCATCCCCGAGGAGCGGGTGTGGCTGCGGTGGATCAGCGCGAGCGAGGGGCGGCTCTTCGCCAAGACCGTGACCGAGATGACCGACGCCATCCGCGCGATGGGGCCGTGCGAGTTCAAGGAGCATTGGGACGTGTAAACGGGTGACGAGTGACGGGTGACGGGTGACGAGAGGGCCGATCCTTCGCGTCACCCGTCACGGGTCACCCGTCACGCTTCTCAAGGGTTAGATCATGAAGAAAGGCCTCCTGAAGACCGACGGCGCCCCGCTCCAGGCGGTGGAGGCGCTCCTCAAGGGCCTGCTGGAGAAGGGCGTGGTGGACGAGGTGCTCGTCCCGGCCCGTACCGGCGGGGGCACCACGATGCTCAGCCTCTTCGCCGGCGGCGAACTCCTGGCGGGCTGCAACCCGTGGTCTCCGGTCATGCCGGTGCAGGGCGCCCGGGCGGTGCAGAACCTCACCTTCACCGATCCCGGGCGGCGGGTGGCCGTGGTGCTCCGGCCCTGCGAGGCCCGGGCCGCGGTGGAGTTGATCAAGCTCAAGCAGATCACCCCCGGGAACCTGACCTTCGTCACCGTGGACTGCCCGGGCACCTTCGAGCTCAAGGCCTTCCACGAGTCCGGGAAGGACGCAGCCGCCGCGAGCGGGGAGCTCCTGGCGGCCATGGCGGCGGGCGCGCCGGGCGCGGACGGGGTGCCCTTCCGCACGGCCTGCACCATCTGCGAGCGGCCCTCGGCGGAGTGGGGCGGGCTGCGCATCCACGCCTTCGGGGCGAACGCGGCCGAGGCGCTGGGGGTGGAGGCCGAGGACGAGCTGGCGGGCGCCCTGGAGGGGGCGGGGCTCGTGGCCTTCGACGGGGCCGGCGTGGACGCCCGCGGGAAGGTGGTGGCCGACCTGGTGGCCGCGCGGACGAAGGCCCGGGACGCGCTGTTCGCCGCGTTCCAGAAGGACGCGAAGGGCCTCGACGGCTTCAAGAAGGCCTTCGCCACCTGCATCCGCTGCTACAACTGCATGGAGAACTGCCCCATCTGCTACTGCAAGCTGTGCATCTTCAAGACCCCCACCTTCGACCACCCCGGCGAGCTCTACGCCCGGTGGGCGGAGCGCAAGGGGGCCCAGAAGATGCCGGCCGAGACCACGCTCTTCCACCTCACCCGCCTCAACCACATGGCGACCTCCTGCATCGGGTGCGGGCTGTGCGACACGGCCTGTCCCATGGGGCTGCCGGTGGCGAGCCTGTTCCGCGCCGTGGCCCGGGGCGTCCAGGGCATGCTGGAGTACGAGCCGGGCCGGAGCCTGGAGGACCCCATCCCCCTGACGGTCTTCCGGGAGGACGAGTTGGAGGAGGAGTCGGGGGCGTTCAACTAGCTGGGTGACGAGTGACAGGTGACGGGTGACGGGACACTGCGTCCGGTCACCGATTCTGCGGAGGCCAGATCCATGAGTGCAGCAGAGACCGTGAAGCAGAAGACCATCGCCAGCGGCGACCGGACGATCCTGCCCGAGGGCGCCAAGATGATCCCCGTGTACGTCATGGGGAAGAAGTACATGCTGCCCGAGACCCTCACGATCCAGAAGGCCATCGAGTACGCGGGCTACCAGTTCATCCGGGCCTGCGGCTGCCGGGGCGGCATCTGCGGCGCGTGCCCCACGGTGTGGCGGGTGCAGGGGGACTACCAGCTGCACTTCGGGCTCGCCTGCCAGACCGTGATCGAGGAGAACATGGTGCTGGCGCAGCTCCCGTTCTTCCCGGCGAACAAGGCCGTGTACGACCTGGAGGAGCTCTCCCAGATCGGCGACGCCGTGGGGATGCTCTACCCCGAGGTGATGAAGTGCGTGGGCTGCAACACCTGCACGCGGGCGTGCCCCATGGAGATCGACGTGATGGAGTACATCAACGCGGGGATGCGGGGCGACGTGGCCCGGGCCGCGAGGGTGAGCTTCGACTGCATCCAGTGCGGCCTGTGCTCCGCCCGGTGCCCGGCCCAGATCGCCCACTACCACGTGGCCCAGCTGTGCCGCCGCCTCTACGGCCGGTACGTCCTGCCCCGGGCCGAGCACCTGGGGAGCCGGGTGGAGCAGATTCTCTCCGGCCGCTACGACCAGATGCTCGAAGACCTCTCGAAGAAGTCCGAGGAGGAGCTCCGCAAACTCTACGTGGCCCGGGAGCCCGAGCCGCTGGACTCCACCGGTTGGGAGCCCCAGGAGAAGACGTATCTGTGAGCGCCCGGGGAGCGCTCACGCTGGGCTGCTGGGCCGCGGGGCGGCCGGGCGGCTCGAACCGAGGAACGATCGTAGCGGCCTAGCCGCCTGGCCGCCAAGCTGCAAGCGGAGGTTTCCATGGCTTACACGCCGGAGATGAAGGAGCTGATCAAGCGGGTCGAGGCCACCCGCGCCGAGCGCATCGAGCGGACGCGCCGGGGCGAGTACTTCAAGCCCATGACCCTGGACGAGCGCGCCGACGTGCTCAAGAAGTTCCACCCGGACTACATGGACGAGGGCCGCCGGGCCGTGAAGCTCGGGCCCAACAAGGGCGACGTGTACCCGGAGGAGATCGTCGATCTCTTTGAGGCGTA
>CAZJSF010000195.1:0-4571 GCA_964548515.1 uncultured Thermodesulfobacteriota bacterium | reverse complement strand
CGTCTTCGCGGAACCCCCCTTGTGGTTGCAGATCGCCACCGTCTTCAAGGCCCTCGCTCCGCTCGTCTCGCCCGTCGGCGGACGCCGTCCCGCTCCGGCCCACGCCGGAGACGACGCGACGATAGCAGATGTCGGCGGGCCGGACCACGCCGCCCTGGCGGCACGAAGCCGCACCCGACACCGCCGCCCACCGCGCCGTTGAACCGTTCGGGGAATCCCGGTACACTCGGCCGTTCTCTTTTCCGGGATTTTCCCGCCGCCGAGACCGGCGGCGCCCGTCCACCTTGGACCCAGACGTGCTCCCTTCGACCATGACCGCAACCGACGCCCCGTCGTCCCTGTTCCTCGAGCGCCTGCGCCGGACGCGGCTGATCGCGTTCGACTTCGACGGCGTCTTCACCGACAACGGGGTCTACGTCTTCCAGGACGGCACCGAGGCGGTGCGGTGCTGCCGTTGCGACGGCCTGGGGCTGGAGAAGCTGGCCCGCCTCGGCGTCGAGGCGATCGTCATCTCCACGGAGGCGAACCCCGTGGTCTCCGCCCGGGCCCGCAAGCTCAAGCTGCCCTGCATCCAGAACTGCGGGGACAAGCTCGGCGCGCTCCGCAAGGTGATCGCCGAGAAGGGCGTGGCGCTCGAGGAGACCGCCTTCGTCGGGAACGACATCAACGACCTGGCGTGCCTGGGCGCCGTCGGCCTCCCCATCGTCGTGGCCGACGCCCACCCGGACGTGATCCCCTTCGCCCTGTACCGGACCCGGGTCCCCGGGGGGCACGGCGCGGTGCGCGAGATCTGCGACCTGCTCGAGCGCGTCCGCGGAGGAGACCCCGGCAGGGTCGGTTGATCCGGGCGCAGCGGACGGCGCCCGACCACGAGAATTGCGAACCCACATCGAGAAGAGCCCAGGAGGCTTTGAAGGGAGAGGCGCGATGCGACAGCTGATCATCGACGGCAAGGTCATCCAGGACGACGGCGACTGCTACGTGATCGCCGAGGTGGGCCACAACCACCAGGGCCGCGTGGAGACGGCCATGGAGATGTTCCGCGTGGCCAAGGAGAGCGGGGCCGACGCGGTCAAGCTCCAGAAGCGGGACAACCGTTCCCTGTACACGAAGGCCATGTACGCGAAGCCGTACGACCACGAGAACAGCTTCGGGAAGACCTACGGCGAGCACCGGGAGTTCCTGGAGTTCGGGTGGGAGGAGTACAAGGAGCTCCGGGACTACGCCCGGGAGCTGGGCGTCACGATGTTCGCCACCGCCTTCGACTTCCCGAGCGCCGACTTCCTGGCCAAGCTCGACGTCCCGGCCTTCAAGATCGCCTCCGGCGACCTGAAGAACATCCCGCTGCTCACCTACGTCGCCCAGTTCAAGAAGCCGATGATCCTGAGCACCGGCGGGGGCACGATGGAGGACGTCAACCGCGCCTACGACGCGGTGATGCCCATCAACCCGCAGCTCTGCATCCTGCAGTGCACCGCGGGCTACCCCTGCGCCTTCGAGGAGCTGAACCTCCGGGTCATCACCACCTTCCGCGAGCGCTTCCCGGACACCGTGGTGGGCCTGTCCTCCCACGACAACGGCATCGCGATGTCCGTGGCGGCCTACATGCTCGGCGCCCGGGTCGTGGAGAAGCACTTCACCATGAAGCACACGTGGAAGGGCACCGACCACGCCTTCTCCCTCGAGCCCATCGGCTTCCAGAAGTTGGTGCGCGACCTGCGCCGCGTGCGGGTCGCCATGGGGGACGGCATCAAGCGCGTGTACGAGAGCGAAGTGAACCCCATGGTGAAGATGGGCAAGAAGCTCGTCGCGGCCCGGGACATCCCCGCGGGGCACGCCCTGACCCGCGAGGACGTGACCCTCAAGTCCCCGGGCGACGGGCTCCAGCCCTACGAGCTCGACAAGGTCCTCGGCCGCGTCGTCGCGAAGCCCCTGGCGGAGGACGACAACATCACCTTCGACATCCTCAACGGCGGGAAGAAGGCGGCGGGGCCGGCGTGACCCCGCTCTTCGACCTGGGGGGGGAGACCGCGGTCGTCACCGGGGCCCTGGGCAAGCTCGGCCCGGTGTGGTGCGCCGCGCTCCTCGAGGCCGGCGCTTCGGTCCTGGCCCTCGACCGCCCCGGGGCGGCCGTCCCCGACCGCGTCGAGGCCCTGCGGGAGCGCTGGGGCGCGGAGCGCCTCCGCACCGCCTTCGCCGACGTGCGCGACCGGGGCGCCCTGGAGGAAGCACGCCGGGAGTGTGAGGCCACCCTCGGGGCCGCCTCCATCCTGGTGAACAACGCCGGCATCGACAGCCCCCCGGTGAAGAAGGGCGGCGGGACCCGGCTCGAGGACATCCCCTACGAGGAGAACCGGCTCGTGCTGGAGGTGAACGCCCTCGGGGCGTTCCTCGTGGCCCAGGTGTTCGGCTCCCCCATGGCGAAGGCCGGCCGCGGCTCCATCATCAACATCGGCTCGCTCTACGCGAGCGTCTCCCCGGACGCGCGGTTCTACGACCACATCCCGATGGACCCGCCCTTCCTCAAGGCCCCCGCCTACGGGGCCTCGAAGGCGGCGCTGGTGAACCTCACCCGGTACCTCGCCACCCACTGGGGGCCGGCCGGGGTGCGGGTGAACGCCCTGTCCCCAGGCGGCGTCCTCGGGGGCCAGGACGACGAGTTCAAGCGGAAGTTCTGCGCCCGCGTCCCCATGGGGCGGATGGCGACGGAGGAGGACCTCTGGGGTCCCCTGCTCTTCCTGGCGTCTTCCGCGTCCTCCTACGTGACCGGCACCGAACTCGTCGTGGACGGGGGATTCACGGCGTGGTGAGAACGGGAAGGAGCGAGACGGCACGATGAGACCGAACGTTTTGCCGGAGACCGTCCCCAACTGGATCGACGGCGAGGAGTGCCCCGCCGTCGGGGGGCGGACGCTGCCCAAGCACGCCCCGGCCACCGGCCGGGAGATGCTGCGGGTCGCCCGCTCCGACGGGGAGGACGTCGCGAGGGCGGTGGCCGCGGCCCGCCGCGCCCAGCCGGCGTGGGCGGCGCTCCCCGCCGTCCAGCGGGGGGACCTCCTCCTCGACGTCGCCCAGGCGCTGCGCAGGCGCGCAGCGGAGATGGCCGCCGTGGTCGCCGCGGAGACCGGCATGGCGCCCAAGGCGGCGCTGGGCGAGGTCGGCGGGGCCGTGGCCCAGGGCGTCTTCATGGCGGGCGAGGGCCGGCGGCTCTACGGCCGCACCACGACCAGCGCGGCGCCGAACAAGTACGCCATGACGATCCGGCAGCCCGTGGGCGTGGCCGGCCTGATCGTGGCGGCGAACACCCCGATCGCGAATGTGGCGTGGAAGGTCTTCCCGGCGCTCGTGTGCGGCAACGCCGCGATCCTCAAGGCCGCCGAGGACACCCCGGGCACCGCCTGGCTCTTCGGCCGGATCGCCAAGGAGGCCGGGCTCCCCGACGGCGTGCTCAACATCGTGCAGGGGTACGGCCACGAGGCCGGGGCCCCGCTGGCGGCCGACCCCGACGTGGACCTCGTCAGCTTCACCGGTTCCACGGAGGTCGGACGGAAGATCGCAGTCGCGGGGGCCCAGCGCCTGGCGAAGGTCTCCCTCGAGCTCGGGGGCAAGAACCCCCTCGTGGTGTGCGACGACGCCGACCTCGACAACGCCGTCCACTGGGCGCTGCTCTCGGCCTTCAGCAACGCGGGCCAGCGGTGCGCGGCGGGCAGCCGCCTCATCGTCTTCGACGCCGTCTACGAGCGGTTCCGCGACGCCCTGGTGGAGCGCACCCGGAAGCTCCGCGTGGGGCCGACCGACGACGACGACTTCGGCCCGGTGATCAACGAGAGGCAACTGGGGAACATGGTGGCCGCGGTGGACGCCGCCCGGCAGCGGGGGGCGAAGGTGCTCGTCGGCGGGCACCGACTCGACGACGACGCCCACCGGGGCGGCTACTACATGGCCCCGACGGTGCTCGAGAACGTGAGCCCGGACGACCCGATCTCCCGCACCGAGGTCTTCGGCCCCGTCACCTGCCTGTACCGGGTGGCCGACTTCGCCGAGGCCCTGGCGCTGGCCAACGACTCCCCCTACGGGCTCACCGCCTGCATCCACACCCGCAACGTCCACCGGGCCACGGAGTTCTCCCAGAAGGTCCAGACCGGCGTGGCCGTGGTGAACGCGGGCACCTACGGCAGCGAGCCCCACATGCCCTTCGGGGGGCTCAAGCAGTCTGGGAACGGCACCCGGGAGCCGGGGACCGAGGCCCTGGACGTGTACTCCGAGCTCAAGGACGTGTACGTCGTCGTCGACCCCGGGGCGATCTGACCCCATGGACGCGGTCGCCCTCATCCCCGCCCGCGCGGGCTCCAAGCGCGTGCGTGACAAGAACATCCTGCCCCTGGCGGGGCACCCCGTGATGGCGTACACCGTCGCGGCGGCGCTCGGGAGCGGCGTCTTCCGGGACGTGGTGGTCTCCACCGACTCCGAGGAGTACGCGGCCATCGCCCGCCACTACGGGGCGGAGGTCCCCTTCCCCCGGCCGCCCGAGATCGCCGGGGACGTGTCGCCGGACATCGAGTGGGTGGAGT
>CAZJSF010000194.1:0-4727 GCA_964548515.1 uncultured Thermodesulfobacteriota bacterium | reverse complement strand
CCGGCCGCGATCTCGTCGGGGAGCAGCCAGTAGTGCGGGGTCACCCGGCGTCGTCCCTTCGGCTCAGGTGACGGCCGGGGAGCGGGAGCAGACGTGGCGGGCTGGTCGACGGGAGCACGGCGCTCGGCGCCTCAGTCCGGGCAGATGACGAGGTGTCTCGCCGGCTCGCTGCCCTCGCTCTCGGCCAGCAGCCCCCGGCGCGTCACCACCAGGTGCTGCAGTTTGCGAAGGGCGGCGCGCCTGGGCTGCAGGGCCACGGCCATGCCCTCCCGGGCGACCCGGTCGGCGGCCTCCTCGGCCTCCCGCACCGCCTCGGCGACCTCGGTGTCCACGATGCCGCCCAGGCGGGGGAAGATCCCGAGGAGCGCCCGGCGGATCTGGGAGGTGCTGTTCCGCTTCACCCAGTGGATGGCCGCGCCGGTCTCCCGGGCGACCCGGTCGAGGCGGCCGTCTCCCCCCCGGGAGCGCAGCGCCAGGATCACGGTGGCCTGCTCGGGCCGGCCGACGGCCCGGGCGTCGAGTCCGAGGTCGCGGATGACCCGCTCCAGGCTGTCGCGGCTCACGGCGTAGGGGTAGATCCTCGCGGGTCCCCCCCGTGCCGCGGGGCCGTCCCGGGGCGCCGAGGGAGGGCGGTCCTCCTCCACCTCCACGCGGCCGTCCTCCCCCCGCACCCGGCGCTCGCCGCCCGGGTCGCCGCCGCGCAGGATGGCGTCCACGGCCGCCGCCGTGTCGGCGTGGACGATGACCTCCCCGTACCCCAGGATCTCGACGACGGCGTCGAAGGTCGGGGGAGACTTCCTCTCGCTCACCGTCTTCTGCGTGCCCCGGAATCGGGCCTCGTCGTCCCCGAGCGTGACGGTCTGGACTCCGCCCACGAGGTCGCTCAGCGTGGGGTTGACGACCAGGTTCTCCAGGGTGCCGCCGTGGGCGGTCCCGATGAGCTGGACGCCGCGCTCCGCGATGGTCCGCGCCGCCACGGCCTCGGCCGCGGTGCCGATCTCGTCCACGACGACGACCTCGGGCATGTGGTTCTCCACGGCCTCGATCATCACGGCGTGCTGGCGGTCGGGGTGTGGGACCTGGATGCGGCGGGCGCCGCCGATGCCGGGGTGCGGGACGTCGCCGTCCCCCGCGATCTCGTTGGAGGTGTCGACCACCATGACCCGCTTGCCGAGTTCGTCGGCCAGGACCCGCGCGGCCTCCCGCAGCATGGTGGTCTTGCCGATGCCCGGGGGGCCCATGAGCAGCAGGCTGACGCCGGATTCGACGAGGTCGCGGATCAGGTCGATGGTGCCGAACACGGCGCGGCCCACCCGGAGCGTCAGCCCGATCACCTCGCCGCGGCGGTTTCGCAGGGCCGAGATCCGGTGGAGCGTGCGCTCGATGCCCGCCCGGTTGTCCGCGGTGAAGTCGCCGAGGCGGGCCAGCACGTGGTCCAGGTCCTCCCGGGAGCATGCCCGCTGGAGCAGGCGGCGGGGGCCTTCCACGAGCCGAGCCTCGGGCGGCCGCCCCAGGTCGAGGACGACCTCGAGGAGGTGCTCACCCGGCAAGGCCTGGACGGCCTGCTGCACGGTGAGCGGCAGCGTGTCGACCAGGAGGCTCAAGTCGTCGGGCGGGCGCGGGGCGCCCGCGTCCTGCGCGTCGTTCATGCTCCGAGAATATCACAGGAGAGCCCTTTCGGCCGCCGGCAGCCCACGTTCTCGCAGCGCCGCGGGGTCGGCGGCGGGTGCTTGACAGGGGGTCGGGGCGTTGTGACACTCTGCGGCGGCTCGCCCCCCGTTCCGGGTAGCCGAGAGCGTCGTACCTCGCCCCCCGGCCGAACCCGGCTGCCGTGTGCGGCAGCGGCACCGCCGGGCCCTGAGTCCCCCCCGAGGACCCCGGATGCCCCCTCGCAAGCGCAAGGCCCGCGGACGTCGCCCGAGGCGGCCTGTACGGTGGCGCCTCCTGCTGGCCGCGTCGTGCCTGGCGGTCGTCGCGGCCGCCGCGTACGTGGGCTACCTGGACTGGGAGGTGCGGAGGCGCTTCGAGGGGAAGCGATGGGCCCTTCCGGCGCGGGTGTACGCGCGGCCCCTGGAGCTCTACGCCGGCGGTGCCCTGACCGCGGACGACCTGGAGCGGGAACTCGCGGCTCTGCGCTACCGTCCCCAGGAGGGGGCGGGGCCGCCGGGCACCTTCGCCCGGGACGGAGACGTCTTCCGGGTGCGAACCCGCGCCTTCGAGTTCCCCGACGGCTCCGAGCCGTCGCGAGACCTGACGATCGCGTTCTCCCGGGGCGGGGTCGCCGACGTCCGCCGGGCGGACACGGGCGAGGCGGTCGCGCTCGCCCGCCTGGACCCCCTCGCGTTCGCGAGCATCTACCCCGCGCACCAGGAGGACCGCACCCTGGTGCGGCTGGAGCAGGTGCCCCCGGTCCTGCTCGCGGGGCTCATGGCGGTGGAGGACCGCGCGTTCCGGACCCACCGGGGCGTGGACCCCAGGGCGGTGCTGCGCGCCTTCGTCGCCAACCTCCGGGCGGGCGCGGTCGTCCAGGGGGGAAGCACGCTCACCCAGCAGTTGGTCAAGAACTTCTACCTCACCTCGGAGCGCACCCTCGCCCGCAAGGTCAACGAGGCGATCATGGCGCTCCTCCTGGAGTGGCACTACGGCAAGGACGAGATCCTCGAGGCCTACTGCAACGAGGTGTACCTGGGCCAGGACGGGAAGCGGTCGATCCACGGCTTCGGTCTCGCCAGCGCGTTCTACTTCGAGCGGCCCCTGGAGGAACTCGACGTGGCCCAGGTCGCGCTGCTGCTCGCGCTGGTGAGAGGGCCGTCGCAGTACGACCCGCGGCGGCACCCGCGGTCGGCCCGGGAGCGGCGGGACCTCGTGCTCGACCTGATGGCCTCCCGGGGTGCCGCCGGGGCGGCGGAGGTGAGGCAGGCCAAGGCTCGGCCCCTCGGGGTCACGGGCGATCCTCCGAGCGGCGTGACGAGGTACCCGGCCTTCCTCGACCTGGTCCGGCGGCAGCTCTCCCGGGACTACCGGGAGGAGGACCTGCGGACCGAGGGGCTGCGGGTGTTCACGACCCTCGACCCGGGGGTGCAGGTCCGGGTGCAGGCCGTCATGGCGGGGCGCCTCGCGAAGCTGGAGGGGTCGCGGGGGCTGCCCGCGGAGTCGTTCCAGGCGGCGGCCCTGTTCGCCGACCCCCGCACCGGCGAGGTGCTCGCCGCCGTGGGAGGGCGGCGCTTCGAGGCCGGCGGGTTCAACCGGGCGATCGACGCGGTCCGCCCCATCGGCTCGCTCGTGAAGCCCGCGGTTTACCTGGCGGCCCTGGCACGGCCGGAGCGCTACACCCTGGCCACCGTCGTGGACGACTCGCCGGTGCGGGTGGAGACGCCGTCCGGCCCCTGGGAGCCCCGGAACTTCGACCGCACCTTCCGCGGGCCGGTGCTGCTGTACCAGGCGCTGGCGAACTCGTACAACGCGGCCACGGTTCGGGTCGGCCTCGACGTGGGGCTCGAGCCCGTGCTCGACACCCTGGTGGCGCTGGGGGTGGAGCGGCGGTACCCGGCGTACCCGTCGGTCCTCCTGGGCGCGGTGGAGATGACGCCCCTCGAGGTGGCGCAGATGTACCAGACCCTGGCCGCCGGCGGGTTCCGGACGCCCCTGCGGACGGTTCGCGACGTCCTCGACGCCGAGGGGCGGCCGGTGCAGCGCTACCCCCTGTCGGTGGAGCGGGCGCTGGACCCCGCGGTGGTGCACCTGGTCGACACGGCGCTGGAGGTCGCCGTGCGCGAGGGGACCGGGCGCCCGGCCCGGGAGTACCTGCCGGACGGGTTCGCGGCGGCCGGGAAGACCGGCACCACGGACGACCTCCGGGACAGCTGGTTCGCGGGGTTCACCCAGGACCGCCTGGGGGTGGTCTGGATCGGGACCGACGACAACTCGCCCACGGGCCTGACCGGCGCCACGGGGGCGCTGCCCCTCTGGGCCGAGGTCATGGCCGGAATCCGTGCCGT
Source organism: uncultured Thermodesulfobacteriota bacterium (assembly GCA_964548515.1). Classification (GTDB taxonomy): domain Bacteria; phylum Desulfobacterota; class Deferrisomatia; order Deferrisomatales; family JACRMM01; genus CAZGRT01. The sequence continues at coordinate 729 of CAZJSF010000194.1, read as the reverse complement.
GCCCCTCTCCCCCGGCACCCCGGAGGGGATCGAGACGGCGCGGGTGGATCCCCGGAGCGGGGAGCGCGCGGGCGGTTGGTGCGGGGACTGCGTGGAGCTGCCGTTCCTGGAGGGGACCGCTCCCGGCGGTCGCTCCGGCGATGGATTCCAGAGGGCCGTGGACTGGGTGCGGGGGCTGTTCTGAAGCCGGTGAGGGGCCGGCGTCCCCGAGGGGCGCCCGGAACGCCGGTAGGGACGGGCGCCGCCGAGGAGGTGGGGATGAGGACGAGGCGGATGGCGGCGGCGGTTCTGACGGCGGTGCTCGCGGGCGGTTGCGCCGTGCCGGCGACGGGGCGGCGCTCCGCCACGGCAGTGGAGACCGGCGGACCCGCAGCGGCGCCGGGCGGGGGGACGGCCGAGACCTCCGAGGTCCCCGGGGCTCCCGAGGCGGAGCGGGTTCCGCCCGGCGGCGCCGTCGTGGCGCTGGTGCGCACGGCGTCCGACGAGACCCGGGCCGGGCGGTACGACGCGGCCGCCGGAGCGCTGGAGCGGGCGATCCGCATCGAACCCGGCGACCCGGAACTCTGGGCGCGGCTGGCCGAGGTCCGCCTGCGCCAGGGGCAGCCGCGGCAGGCCGAGGCGACGGCCCTGAAGGCGGTGAGCCTTGCGGGCCCCGACCGCAGTGACCTCAAGGCCCGGGGCTACCGCCTGGTGGCGGAGGCAAGGCGGGCTCGGGACGACCTGCACGGT
>CAZJSF010000193.1:0-4775 GCA_964548515.1 uncultured Thermodesulfobacteriota bacterium | reverse complement strand
AGCCTCGCCCCCCGCCGCACCCCGGGACAGCGCCTCCCCGTCGAGCCGGTACACGTTCTCCCGGTACCGGGCCCGCGCGGCGAAGCCGAAGGGCCCGAGGTCCGCCTCCGCCCCGAGCCCGGGCCAGACCTCCAGGCGCTCCCCCCGCTCTCCCCCGCTGCGCCAGAAGCGAGTGGCCTGCACCCACGGGTCCCAGAAGAAGGGTCCCGCCAGCGGCACTTCCCGGCTCAGCAGCCCCGCGCTGGGCAGCGTCTGGAGCACCCCGGCCTGATCCTCCGTCAGCGCCTCGAAGTAGTTCGCGAAGCCGAACCAGGAGCCGAGCCCCGTGGCCCGCTCGAGGAGCAGGTAGCTCTCCAGCCTCTCCACTCCCCGCTCGTCCAGCGTGTCCCCCGTGTCCTTCAGGTAGTCGTCGTCTCCCAGGTAGTCCACGTGCAGCCGGCCGAGCGTTCCGGGGCCGAAGTCGCTGCGGTGGTCCGCCTTGACGGTGTAGCGACGGGAATCCTCCTTGCGGTCCTTCAGGTACGTGCCGGCCGCGCTCCCCTCGTGACCTTCGGCGAGCACGTAGCGGATCTCGGCGCTCTCGGTCCAGCCCCGCCGGCTCCGGTACTCGACGCCCAGCGTGGCGTCGGCACTGTCTGCGAAGGCCCAGTAGTAACGCGTCCCCAGGACGATGCCGTCGCCGTCGGAGTACCCGATCTTCGGCATGAGGAAGCCGGACTGACGCTGGGTCTTGGCTGGGAGCAGGATGTACGGCGTATAGGCCACCGGGGCCCCTTCCACCCAGAACGCAGCCCCCCGGCCCACGACATACCCCTCCACGGCGACCCGCACCCGGTCGGCCTCCACGCGCCAGCTCGGCCAGGTCCCGTCGCACGCGGTGAAGCCGCCTTCCTCGACCTCGTAGGTCACCGGGCCCGTCTTCCGCATCCTCCTGCCCCAGACGCGGTAGCCCTCGCCTGCCAGCCAGAGGGAGCCGTCTTCCACCTCCCCGGTCTGATCCGCCAGGTCCAGGAGCATCCGTCGGCAGCGGAGGACGTTTCCCTCGGGGTCCTCGAAGACGACGTCGCCCGTCACCTGCACGGTTTCCGTTTCCCGTCGGTACTCAACCTCGGCCGCGGAGAGCCGGTACCCCTTCCACTCCAGGAGCACGCCGCCCTCGGCCTCCAGGCGTGAGCCCCCGTCGGTCACGGCGATGGAGTCCGCCTGCACTTCCAGGTGGCTGCCGTCCCGAAGGGCGAAGGGCTCCCACTCCTGGGTCTGCCCCGTCGCCGCCCAGAGCGCCAGGAGGAGCGGGAGCACGACGAAGGACCGCCGAGGGCTCACCGCAACCAGCCGCGGGCTCGCAGGTGGGCCCGCGCGTCTCCCACCGTCGTGAGGGACCCGGTCACGCAGACGAGATCGTCCCTGCCGGCGCGCTCGAGGGCCCAGTCGATCGCCTCCGCGACGCCCGGCGCCGTGTGGCACGGGACCTCCCGGACCGCGCGCGCCAACTGCCCCATCTCCTCCGGATCCCGGGCACGGGCGGAAGAGGACCGCGTGAGCACCACCTGATCGGCCAGGGGGACCAGGTCTCCGAGAATGGCCCGGGCGTCCTTGTCCCCGAGGACCCCCAGCACGAGCCAGAGGCGGCGGTACCGGAAGTCCTCGCGCAGCGTCCGGGCGAGCAACGGAGACGCGTGGGCGTTGTGCGCCCCGTCCAGGAGCACCCGCGGCCCCCCGCCCACCACTTCGAGACGGCCCGCCCACCGGGCCTCCCGCAGGGCGAACCGGATCCCCTCCTCCTCGAAGCGCCAGCCCCTCTCCCCGAGCACCTCCAGCGCCGCCAGCGCCACGCCCAGGTTGAAGCGCTGATACCCGCCCCCGAGGCCCAGGTCCAGCCCTTCCAAGCGCCACGTTCGCCCGGTGAACCGATAGCGTCCGTCATCCCCTCTCGCGGCCTCGAAGTCCCTCCCCCACCGGAAGACGGGGGACCCCGCTTCTGCGGCGACGGCCTCGACCACTCCGAGGGCAGCCCCCTCGGCGGCGGTCACCACCGGCACCCCGGGCTTCAGGATGCCGGCCTTCTCCCTCGCGATGGCTTCGACGGTGGAGCCGAGGTGCTCCGCGTGCTCCAACCCGACGTTGGTGATCACAGAGACCTCGGGAACGATCACGTTGGTCGAATCGAGGCGGCCTCCGAGTCCCACCTCCACCACGGCCGCGTCGACCTCCACCCGCGCGAAGTGCAGGAACGCCATGGCGGTGATCACCTCGAACTGGGTCATGTCCCGGGCCTCCTCCCGTCGCCGGGCGGCCTCGAGAACCGCCTCCAGGAGTGGCGGCACCGCTTCGTCGGGAAGGAGGAGTCCATCCACGCGGATCCGCTCGCCGAAGAACTCCAGGGGCGGGGACGTGTAGAGCCCGGTCCGGTAGCCGGCCTGGGACAGCGCCGAGGCGATGAGGAGGGAGGTGGAGCCCTTGCCGTTGGTTCCGCCGACGTGGACCGACGGGTAGGCGAGGTGCGGGCACCCGAGGGCCTCCAGACAGGCACGCACCCGATCGAGCCCCAGGTTGATCCCGAACTTCTCCAGGGCGGAGATCGCCGCCAGGGCCTTCTCGGGGGTCATGGGGCAGGTAGGTACCAGAGAACCCGGACGGGTGTAAAGCCGCTCCCGGAGGACCCGGACGGGAAGCCCGTCCTCCGGGGCCCGCCTCCCGCGTGCCGGTCGAATCCGCCGCGCGCCCGGACGCCCCCGGCGCCGTCGACGGCGGAAAGTTTCCCGTTGACACCCGCGACCCCGATCCGTATAAAGGCCGACTTCCCAACACCCGACCCCGGCCGTTTCCCTTCGGGGGGAAACAGCGGCGGGGCCGGCGGGCAGCCGCCGCGAAGCGCAGAGGAACGCACCATGATCAAGGACATCTCCCGTCTCCGGAACATCGGCATCTCGGCCCACATCGACTCGGGCAAGACCACGCTCACCGAGCGCATCCTGTTCTACACGAAGCGCATCCACGCCATCCACGAGGTGAAGGGCAAGGACGGCGCGGGCGCGACCATGGACTTCATGGAGCTCGAGAAGGAGCGGGGCATCACCATCCAGTCCGCCGCCACGTTCTGCGAGTGGAACAACCACTTCGTCAACATCATCGACACCCCCGGCCACGTGGACTTCACCATCGAGGTGGAACGCGCGCTCCGGGTGCTCGACGGTGCGATCCTGGTGCTCTGCGCCGTGGGCGGGGTGCAGTCCCAGTCCATCACCGTGGACCGGCAGATGAACCGGTACAAGGTCCCGCGGGTGGCGTTCATCAACAAGTGCGACCGCACGGGGGCCAACCCCTACCGTGTCGCCACGCAGCTCCGCGAGAAGCTGAACCTGAATGCGGTGCTGATGGAACTGCCCATCGGGCTCGAGGCCGACCTGAAGGGCATCGTCGACCTGGTCCGCATGAAGGCCGTGTACTTCGACGGGGACAACGGCGAGAACCTGCGCTACGAGGACATCCCGGCGGAACTCGCCGCCGAGGCGGCCAAGCGCCGGGAGCAGCTTCTCGACGCGGTGAGCATGTTCTCCGACGAATTGATGGAAGCGGTGCTGGAGGATCGGGCCACCGAGGACATGATCCACGCCGCGGTCCGCACCGGAACCCTTCGGCGCGAGTTGACCCCGGTGTTCCTCGGGTCCGCGTACAAGAACAAGGGTGTGCAGCTCTTGCTCGACGGAGTGATCCGCTACCTCCCCTGCCCCACGGAGGTGGAGAACGTCGCCCTGGACATGGAGCACGAGGAGGCGCCCACGCCCCTCGCCTCCGACCCGACCAAGCCCACGGTGGCCCTGGCGTTCAAGCTCGAGGACGGCCGGTACGGGCAGCTCTCCTACGTCCGGGTGTACCAGGGCGCGATCCACAAGGGCGATTCCCTGGTGAACGCGCGCAGCGGGAAGCGCTTCAAGGTGGGGCGGCTCGTGCGGATGCACGCCGACGAGATGGAGGAGATCGAGGCCTCCAACTCCGGCGACATCGTCGCCATGTTCGGGATCGACTGCGCCTCGGGCGACACGTTCTGCTCGGAGGGCATCCGCTACAGCATGACCTCCATGTACGTGCCCGAGCCGGTGATCAGCCTCGCCATCGTGCCCAAGGACAACAAGGCACAGATCAACATGAGCAAGGCGCTCAACCGTTTCACGAAGGAAGACCCCACCTTCCGGACCTTCGTGGACCCGGAGAGCCAGGAGACCATCATCCAGGGCATGGGGGAGCTCCACCTCGACGTCTACGTCGAACGCATGAAGCGCGAGTACAGCGCGGAGGTGACCACGGGGCAGCCCCAGGTGGCGTACCGGGAGACGATCGCCCACCGCGCGGACTTCAACTACCTCCACAAGAAGCAGACCGGCGGCTCGGGCCAGTACGGGCGGGTCGCGGGCTACATGGAGCCCCTGGAGAGCGGCGACTACGAGTTCGACGACCAGATCGTGGGCGGCGTGATCCCGCGCGAATTCATCTCTTCGTGCGACAAGGGCTTCCAGACCTGCCTCAAGAAGGGCTCGCTCATCGGGGCACCCATCACCGGGATCCGCGTCGCCATCAACGACGGCGCCTCCCACTCGGTGGACTCCTCGGACATGGCGTTCCAGCAGGCCGCCATCGGCGCCTTCCGGGAGGGCTACGCCAAGGCGAAGCCCATCATCCTCGAGCCGATCATGAAGGTGGTCGTCGAGACTCCTTCGGAGTTCCAGGGCCAGGTCCTCGGCACCCTGAACCAGCGGCGCGGCATCATCGTGGGCACG
>CAZJSF010000192.1:0-4782 GCA_964548515.1 uncultured Thermodesulfobacteriota bacterium | reverse complement strand
GCACGCTCCTCGACGTGCACCAGGAGACCCGGGACGGCGAGCGGCGCTACCGGCGCCTCCTGTGCCTCGACGGGGCCGCGGCCCCGGAGGCGTGCCCCCGGTGGGAGCGGCCGGCCGCGGCGTCGGGAGGCCGGCCTTGATCCCGTGCGACCCGGGGCTGCGGTGGCGCCTCGTCCGGACGGCCCAGGAGGCGGCGGCGCCGGACCTCCTGGTGCGCGGTGCGCGGGTCTGGAGCCCCTTCACCGGCGAGGTCTCCCCGGGCGACATGGCCGTGTGCGGGGACCGCATCGCCCGGGTCGGGCCGTGGGGCGGGCCCCTGGAGGGGACCGAGGTCGTCGAGGCCGGCGGCCTCGTGGCCGTCCCGGGATACGTGGAGCCCCACACCCACCCGTGGCCCTTCGCCAACCCCCTGAGCCTGGGGGAGGGGGCCCTCTGCCGCGGCACCACCTGCCTGGTCTTCGACGACCTGCTCCTCCACCTCGCCCTGGGCACCCGGCGCCTCGAGGCCCTGACCCGCGCCCTCTCCGCCGCGTCCCTGCCCCACGTGTTCTGGGCGGCCCGGATGGCGTCCCAGTCGCGGTTCGAGGGGGAGGAGGGCCTGTTCTCCGCGGAGAACGTGGGGCGGCTGCTCGCCGGGCCGCACTTCCTCGCCACGGGGGAGATGACCCGGTGGACCGATTTCCTCGACGCCGAGAGGGCACCCCGGCTCCTAAGCATCGTCGAGCAGGCCCGGGCCGCGGGCAGGTTCTCCGACGGGCACACGGCCGGGGCGAGCGCCCGGCGGTTGCCGGCGCTGGCGGCCACGGGGATGCGCTCGTGCCACGAGGCGATCACCGCCTCCGAGGCCCTCGACCGGCTCCGCCAGGGGCTTTGGGTCCTGCTCCGGAACTCCAGCCTGCGGCTCGACCTCCCCGCGCTCCTGCCGGCCCTCGAGCGGACCGGCTTCACCGACCGCTTCTGCTACACGACCGACGGCGCCAAGGCCCACCACGTGGAGGAGGTGGGGCTCACGGACCACCTGATCCGCCTCGCCCTGGAGGCCGGGGTGCCGGCGTCGACCGCGTACCGGATGGCCACCCTCAACCCCGCGACCCTCCTCGGCATGGACCAGGACGTCGGCGCCATCGCTCCTGGCAGGGTGGCGGACATCAACCTATTGAGCGAACTTGAAGACCCGACCCCAATGGTGGTCCTGTGCCGCGGCCGGGTGGTCGCGCGGGACGGACGGCTCCAGGTCCCGGCGCCGAGCGGGGAGTTCCCGTGGGACGAGCTCTACGCGGGCGGCGAGCCTCCCGTGCCCCTGTGGGCCCCGTCGGACTTCCTGCTGCCGGCGGACGCCCCGGACCCCTTCCCGGCGGGGCGCCTGGAGAACGCGGTGATCACCCGGGAGGAGCCGGTGGCGCTCGAGCCCCGGGGGGACGGGCGTTGGCCGGCGGAGGAGGGGGCCCTGGTGCTGGCCCTGACCGACCGCTCGGGGGAGTGGGTGACCCGGGGCGTGGTGCTCGGGTTCGCGCCCGCACTGCGGGCGCTGGCCACCACCTACACCACCAACGCAGGGGTGCTGGCCCTCGGCACCGACCCCGAGGCCATGGCCGGGGCGGTGGAGCGGCTGCGGGAGATCGGCGGGGGGATGGTCGTGGTCCCCGCCCAGGGCGGCGCGGCGGAGTTCCCGCTGCCCCTGGCGGGGATCCAGCGGGCGGGCGGGTTCGACGGGGCGGCGGCCATGGCCCGGGAGTTCCAGCAGGTCCTGGCGCGCTGCGGGTACGGCCACGCCGACCCGAACTACACCCTGCTCTTCCTGTCGTGCGACTTCCTCCCGGACCTGAGGGCGACCCAGGCGGGGTGGGTGCGGATCAAGACGGGCGAGGTGCTGCTCCCCGCCGAGCGCCCGTGAGGGGGCGCCCGGCACCGGACCTCAGGACTGCTCCTTGGGCCCCAGGATCTCCTCCTCCGTGACCACCTCGAACCCGTGGCTGGCGATGATCCGCCGGGCCGCGGGCTCCTCGGCGTCGTCGAAGAGCCACGCCTCCACGCAGTCGTTCGCCTCGTCGTACTCGCCCACGCCGCCGGCGATCGCCTCGGTGAGTTCCTCGTCGAGGGCGGCCAGCCTCCCTCGGACCCGTTCGGGGCTCGTGGAGCGGATGCAGAAGTACAGCTTGGGGGTCGACGCCATCGGAGCGGCTCCTTTCGAGGGGGAGGGTGGGGCGCGCGGTGATGGAGGGGAGAGGCTAGTGCGGGTGGCGGTGGTGTCAAACCGGGGGCCCGGTAGCCCCGGGGGGTGGTGGACGTGACGGGGCGCGCGCTGCGCCGCATCCTCGAGGAGACCGCGGCCCGCTGCCAGGAGGAGGCCGTGCTGCCGCACTGTCCCCGGTGCGCCCGGCCCTGCTGCCTCCTGGAGACCCTGGTGCTCGAGCTCCCGTGGGAACGCCTGCGCGTGCTCTGGGGCGTGGAGGAGCCCCGTTCCGCCTTCGACCGGCGGCTGCGGGGCGGTCGGGGGCCCGGGGAGATCCGGGAGCGCGCCGGCCTGTACTACGCCCACGGCCGGCCGTGCCCGGCCTACCGGGCGGGGCGGTGCGCCGTGTACGGCACGGAGACCAAGCCGCCGGGGTGCACCGACTTCCCGATCTACGTGGATGACGACGGAATCATGGTCGATCAGCGCTGTGAAGCCGCGGATCTCTCGAAAGTGGAGGCCCGGCTCCAGCGGGCGCTCCCGCCCGGCTTCCGCGTCACCCGCCGGCCGGACCCCGACTTCCCGTTCCTGGTCACCCTGTCCCCGCTCCGGGGCCCGCCCCGGAAGGCGCGGACCCGGAGGACGGGGGGCCGCGGGGGCTGATCCCCTTCTCCGCCGGGCCGCGTCCGGCGCAGGAGGCTTTCTTGCCGGGGCGGGAGGCCTTCCGTAGAATGCGGAGACTCTCCTGCTGCCCCCGAGGGGTTCCGAGCCTTGATCCCGATCCGCGACACGATCCCGAGCCGGCGCACCCCCTATGTCCTCTACGGCATCATTCTCCTCAACGCCCTGGCCTTCTTCTACGAGTTGGGCCTCGGCCCCCGGGAGATCGAGATCTTCTTCCGCCACTACGGCATCGTCCCGGTCCGTTACTCGGACGCCCGGGTCTCGGCCCACTTCGGGCTCGTGGACCAGGTGCTCCCGTTCTTCACCTCGATGTTCCTGCACGGCGGCTGGCTCCACATCATCGGGAACATGTGGATCCTGTGGATCTTCGGGGACAACGTCGAGGACTGGTTCGGCCACGGCGGCTTCGCGCTGTTCTACGTGTTCTGCGGCGTCTTCTCCGGCCTCATGCACCTGGCGTTCAACTGGGGCAACTCCCTTCCCACCGTGGGCGCCTCGGGGGCGATCGCCGGGGTCATGGGGGCGTACTTCCTCCTCTACCCCACGGCCCGGGTGCTGACCCTGGTGCCCATCTTCTTCTTCTTCACGTTCATCGAGCTGCCGGCCGTCGTCTTCCTCGGGTTCTGGTTCCTGCTCCAGTTCCTGAGCGGCACCGCCGCGACCGCGGCCGGGGCGTCCGGGGGCATCGCCTGGTGGGCCCACATCGGGGGCTTCGCGGCGGGCGCGGCCGTGGTGTTCCTGCTGGGGGGCGCCCGGCCCCGCAAGCCCCGGGGAAAGAAGCCCACGATGAAGCCGCTGTGGGACAAGGTGGACGAGTACTGGTGAGCGCGGGGGAGGGCACGGCCCGGGCGCTCGTCTGCGACCCGGATGGGCGGATCTTGGAATACCCCGAGCTGGCCCTTACCGGCCAGATGGGGTCTCGGTGGGTTCAAGTCGAAGATGAAGACCTGACCCCGATCCCCGAGGGCACGAAGGTCTTCTTCCTCCCGGAGAGCCGGGCCGTGGGATGGGACCGGGGGCGCGGCCGGCCCCGGGTGCTCCGGGGGTACCGGGCCGTGGCCGCCATGCTCCAGGCGGGCCACACCCGCACCCACCTCCCCGCGGCGGCCTACCCGGCCGGGGGGCCTCCGGCGTACGGCCGCCACGCCTACCTGCCCCTGTGGGCGTACGCCTGCGTGGGCTGGAAGGACGGCCGGATGGTGGCGGCCGCCTTCCGCGTGGACCCCATGGAGCACTCGGAGACGTGCCACTACGACGACCGGGAGATCGCCCCCCGGGTGCGCGACCGGGTCCGGGCCCACGGGGGCAACCGGCTCGTGCGCCACCTGGAGCGCTGCGCGCTCGAGTACCACTGCTTCGCCGCGAAGAACTGGTTCATGGGGCGCTGGGAGGCGCCCCTGCCCGCGGCGCCCGCGTGCAACGCCCGCTGCGTGGGGTGCATCAGCCTGCAGCCGGCGGACTGCTGCCCCGCCTCCCAGGACCGCATCGGGTTCGTGCCCACGGTGGAGGAGTTGTGCGAGGTGGCCGTGCCGCACCTCGAGGGCGTGGAGCGGGGAATCGTCAGCTTCGGGCAGGGCTGCGAAGGCGAGCCGCTGCTGGTGGCCGACACCCTGGCGGCGGCGGTGGGGGAGTTCCGGGCCCGCACCGGGCGGGGCACCGTGAACCTCAACACCAACGGCAGCCGGCCGGAGGCCCTGGGCCGGGTCGCCCGGGCCGGGCTCGACTCGGTGCGGATCAGCCTCAACTCCCCGCGCCGGGAAGTCTACGAGGCGTACTACCGCCCCTCCGGGTACGGGCTCTCCGACGTGGTGGAGTCGGTGCGGGTCGCGGTGGGGGAGGGGCTCTTCACGGCCCTCAACCTCCTGGTGTTCCCCGGGGTGAGCGACCAGCCCGCGGAGGTGGAGGCGCTGGAGCGGCTGATCGAG
>CAZJSF010000191.1:0-4788 GCA_964548515.1 uncultured Thermodesulfobacteriota bacterium | reverse complement strand
ACGATTTGCCATTCAACCTTTTTCTTTGACCATCGTCTGTCTAAGAATAACGTTGTCAATTTAGCCACTTACCGTCGGGGACACAGGTCCCACTCTGGCTCCTGCCTCACCGGGTGTTCCCGCGCCCCCCTGCCAACACATTCAAGACGACTTCGGCTACGGAGTCGGTCCGAACGGAGCCGGAAGCGGCCGGTCTTGGCGGAAGGTCGAGTGCCGCGCGGGACTCGTGCGGCCTGCGAAGATCTTGTCCATGAAGGGGTCTGTCCCCGGCGGGGTCTTCTGTCGGCGGGGTCTTCTTGACACTGATTTCTCGGCGCTGGTATACGTGAGCGACTTCACAACCGCCTCAGGGGGCGCCCGGAACCCCCGCGACACATCCCTGCCGGAGTCTGGAGCCCTCTAGTCCTGATGTCCCGAACCTTCCCCCGTCGCCTCCTCACGGTCTTCGCCCTGGTGAGCCTGGTGTCGACGCTCGCCGCGTCGGTGTGCCCGACTTGCGAGACCGATCTCCACGGCGGGCTGTCGGGGCGCGACTGTGGCGTTGCCGCCGGGTTCGCGGACGACTGGGAGGCGGGTGCTGCCGGGTGCGCGGACGACTGGGAGGCGGGTGCTGCCGGGTGCGCCTGCTGCGAGGCGGACCCCTGCGACGGGACCGGCGAGCTTCCCGAAGGGCGCATTCGACGGGCCCCCGCGCCGGTGCACGCACTGCCGGTGGCCGTGGCGCAAAGCGTTCTCACGCCCGGTCCCGCGGACGGGGCGGGGGCGAAGCCGCCGGCCGCTCCTCCGCCCGAGCGAATCCGACTCCATCTCCGGTACGCATCCCTCCTCTGTTAGACGCCCCCCCGGCGAAGGCGCGGCGGCGCTCGTGAGCGCCCGGCTGCCTTCCGCCCACGTCATCCCCTGATCCCGAAACCCAGACGACGACCGCGGAGCGCCGCACCGCCTCGTGCGGGGGCGTCGCCGACCGCGGCACGACCGCGCGCGCAGCGCGGTGAGGAGAACGATCCATGATGTCCGATGAACAGGCCCGAAGGGCCGCAGAACGGCTGGCCGCGAAGCGAGCGGTCGTGCTGGGACAGCGAGGCAGGAAGCGCCGGTTCGTCGCCCCGGTACTGGCGGGCGTGCTGGTGCTGGGGGTGGCCGGGGCCCTGGTCGCCCGGATGCTCCCCGAGGAGCGGAAGGGGCCCGCCGGGGGCGCGGCGTTCGGGTACGTGCCCCGGGGCGGAGAGGTCGCGTACGACCGGGCGGAACTCGACGGCCGGCCGGCCCGCTTTTATCAGCACAAGGCCGACGACGGGGTGATCGTGCGCTACTTCCTGTACCGCGGAGCCGAGGGGGCGGCGGGCGCCGCCCTGGACGCCTGCGCCTCCTGCTGGCGGGAGGGCAAGGGCCATCGGCAGGAGGGGGACGAGATGGTCTGCGTCCAGTGCGGCAAGCGCTTCACGATCGCCGACCTGGGCGAGCGCTCGGACCCCTGCGCGCCCATCGCCCTGCCCGTGACGGTGCGGGAAGGGGAGGTGGCCGTGGCGATCCCGGACCTCCTGGAGGCCGCCAAGTACTTCAAGAAACCCTACCGGAGTCTGTGACCATGACGCTGCGAGACGTGGCGCTGCTCAACATGCGGCGGCGCAAGGCCAAGGCGGCTTTCGTCCTGGTGGGCCTGATGATCGGCGTGGCCACGGTGGTGGCGCTGATCACGCTCTTCCAGTCCGTGAGCCACAACATCCTGCACAAGATGGAGAAGTACGGCGCCAACATCCTGGTGGTGCCCAAGAGCCAGAACCTCTCGCTGAGCTACGGGGGCATCTCGCTGGGCGGGGTGTCCCTGGAGACCCGCGAGATCCACGAGTCCGACGTGGAGCGCATCGCCACGATCCCCACCGCCCAGAACGTGGCGGCGGTGGGCCCGATGGTCCTGGGCGCGGTGGCCGTGGAGGGCCGGGAGGTGATGCTGGCGGGGGTCGACTTCCGGGTCTCCCGCATCCTGAAGCCCTGGTGGGAGATCGGCGAGGCCAGCCCGCCGGCGGGGACCCTGGTGGTGGGCGCCACCGCGGCCGAAGTGCTGGGGGCCCGGGTGGGAGTCCCGCTCACGGTCGGCGAGAGGGCCCTGGGCGTGAGCAAGGTGCTCGCCCGGACCGGTTCCCAGGACGACCAGATCGTCTTCACGGACACCGCGACGGCGCAGGCGATTCTGAGCAAGCCCGGCGTGGTCTCCCTGGTGGAGGTCGCCGCCCACTGCATGGACTGCCCGATCGAGGACATCATCGAGGAGATCGCGGCCGCGCTCCCCAACGCCGAGGTCATGGCGATCAAGTCGGTGGTGCAGGGCCGGATGAACGCCATGAGCCACTTCGAGAGCTTCCTCTACGGGGTCTCGATGATCGTGGTCCTGGTGGGGTGCCTGGTGGTCTTCGTGACCATGATGGGCAGCGTGCGCGAGCGGACGACCGAGATCGGGATCTTCCGGGCCATCGGCTTCCGGCGGGGGCACGTGATGCAGATCGTGCTCCTGGAGGCCGCCGTCATCTCCCTCCTGGCCGGCGTGCTGGGGTACGGCGCGGGGCTGGGTTCCTCCTTCCTGGCCCTTCCCCTCTTCGCCGACGGCCAGGGGGCGCCGCTCCACGTCGACCCGCTCCTCGGTGTCGGCGCCTTCGTCTTCTCCCTGATCCTGGGCCTCGCCTCCAGCGTCTACCCGGCGCTGGTGGCCTCGCGCCTGGACCCCAACGAAGCGCTGCGTGCGCTGTAGCGAGGGCGGACCATGGTCTTTCTCGAAGCGAACAACCTGAGCAAGCAGTACGGCAGCGCCGGGGAGCCGGTGCACGCCGTGCGCGATGTCAGCCTCTGCGTCGAGGCGGGCGAGTTCCTGGCGGTCATGGGCGAGTCCGGGTCGGGCAAGTCCACGCTCCTGTCCATGCTCGGGGCACTGAACACGCCCACGACGGGTACGTTCCACGTCGACGGCCTCCCCGTGGGGGAGCTGGGCATCGACCAGCGGGCCGACTTCCGCCGCGAGTACATCGGCTTCGTCTTCCAGAGCTTCCACCTGGTGCCCTACCTCACGGTCGCCGAGAACGTGATGCTGCCCCTGGCCACCAGCGACCGGCCGCGCCGGGAGAAGGCGGCGCTGGCGCGGAGCGCGCTGGACCGGGTCGGCCTGGGGGACAAGGGGGGACGCCTCCCGAGCCAGATCTCCGGGGGCGAGGCCGAACGGGTGGCCATCGCCCGGGCCCTGGTGAACGAGCCCCCGATCCTCATGGCCGACGAGCCCACCGGGAACCTCGACAGCACCACCAGCCGGGAGATCATGCGCCTGCTCGAGGATCTCAACGACCAGGGCATGACCATCATCATGGTGACCCACAGCCACGAGTGCGCGTCCCACGCCCGCCGGCTGGTGCGCATCGCCGACGGCCGGATCGTGGAGGATTCCGCGACCCGGCCCCGCGCCTCCACCGTCAACCAGTGACCCAACGGAAAGAGAGGACACCCATGAAGATTCCACGAACCCCCGCGATGCTCGCCGCTGCCGGCCTCCTCGGGGTCGCCCTGCTCGCAGGGTGCTCCGACACGGGGGGCGCCACCGTTTCGAAGGCCGCTCCGAGCGGCAAGGCCTGCGGCGTCTCGGAGCTCAAGGCCAACCCCGACGCGTACCTCGGCAGCGTCACCGTCACGGGCAAGGCGGCCCGCGTGTTCGCCGAAGACGGAGTGATCCAGATCGCCGACGAGAAGGCCTGCTGCGCGGTCTACCTGTTCGTCCCCTTCACCGAGGCCCAACGGCAGAAACTGGGCAGCAGCCGTCTCTACCAGGGCACCCTGCCGGAGATCGGCGCGTCGATCACGGCCGAGGCGGAGCTGACGAAGAAGGAGGAGGGCTACGTGCTGGAAGTCCGGTCCATCCGCGCGGGCGACGGCATGCTGATCGCCATGAAGTAGTGCCGGCCGCCTCTCGTCGCACCGGGGGAGGGCCGGTTGCCCGCGTGCCTGTTGAGGGAGCCGCAGGGGGGACACCCTGCGGCTCCCGCTCCCTCCGGGCGGGGAGGGCGCGGGTCCCGCCGGTGGCGCCGGAGACGTGTGTCGGGGAACCGCGTCGAAGGTCTAGCGGGCGGACGGCACGGAGTCCGCTGCCGGCACGGGCCGTGCCCCGGGTTCCCCGTCGGGCTGGAGGACGCCGAGACGCGGGTACACCGGAGAATGCGCGAGGCCGGGGTGGCGCTTCGCGTAGCGCGCCGGGACATCCTGGGTCCAGTCGCTGGGGATGATCAGCGGGAAGAGGAGGAGCAGGAGGAAGGATACGCGCTGCCACGCCCGGCTCGGCGTCTCGGGCAGCGGGGTCGCGCCGCCGGCCTCGCGGAGCCGGCGGCGGGAGAGTGCGTGGATCGCGAGGCCGAGCCCGAGGGCGGACACCAGGAGGTTGAGCAGCTGGCCCGTGGCCAGCCCGAGGAGGCTCGTGGGGTACTCCCGGAAGACGTCGACGAAGATCCGGAGGAAGGCGTACAGGAAGAGGAAGAGTCCCGTGAGGAACCCGGTGGGCGGCCTCCTCCGGCCCACCCACGCGAGGAGCGGGACGAGCAGGAGGTTCTTCGCCCCGTCGTAGAGCACGACGGGGTGGCGGAAACCCTCGGCGTCGGGAAAGCGCACGCCCCAAGGCACGGCGGTCACGCCGCCGACGATCTGGCCGTCGACGAAGTTGCCGATCCGCCCGAGCGCGAGGATGAGCGCCCCGGCGATGGCGAGCCGGTCGGTGACCGCGAGGAACGGCCGGCGGCGGAGGCGGCAGAAGAGCCCCAC
>CAZJSF010000190.1:0-4822 GCA_964548515.1 uncultured Thermodesulfobacteriota bacterium | reverse complement strand
GCCCGGCGCGAGCGCCGCTTCGGGCTCGTCTCGGAGCAGGTGGTGCGGGAGGGACGGGGATGAACGACCGGGTGAGGACCGCGTTCGTGGTGGGCCCCGTCTTCCTGGCCGTGCTCCTCTTCGGCGGCCCGGTGCTGTTCGCCTTCCTCGTCGCGGCGCTGGCCGCGGTGGGCGCCGGCGAACTCCGGCGGATGGCCGCCCCGGAAGCGTCCGCGGCGGAGCACCTGCTGGTCGCGGCGTGGGGGGCGGTCGTCGTCCTCGGGTTCCTGTGCCGCGCCTCCCAGGCCCCCGGGTTGCTGCTGGCCCTGGGCGCGTTCGGGTACCTCGGCGCATGGGTTTGCGGCCCGGGCCCCAGGCCGGAGGTCCTCCGCCACTGGTCCGGGGCCCTCGGCTCCTGGGTGCTCGTGGCGTTCTTCCTCGGCCACGCGGTCTGGGTCCGTGCCCACGGCGTCTCCCCCGTGGTCTTCGTGCTGGCGATCGTGTGGGCCGGGGATACCGCCGCCTACTACACGGGGCGGGCGTGGGGCCGCCGCCCCCTGGCTCCGTCGGTGAGTCCGAAGAAGACCGTCGAGGGGGCTCTCGGGGGCCTCGTGGCGGCGGTCGCCGCGGCGGGGGTCCTCGGCATGGCCCTGCCGCTCCCCCACGGGGTGTCGGCGAGCCTGTGCATCGCCCTCCTCCTCAACCCGGTGGCGCAGATGGGGGACCTGATCGAATCCCTGATCAAGCGCTGCGCGGGCTGCAAGGATTCCGGAACGCTCTTCCCCGGGCACGGTGGGGTCCTCGATCGGGTGGACGCCTTCCTCTTCGTCCTTCCGGCCTACGCGGGGATCCTCTCCCTTCTGGGGCCGTGACGTGAAGAACCTCGCCATCCTCGGCTCCACCGGCTCCATCGGCGAGAGCACCCTGGACGTGGTGCGGCGCTTTCCTGACCGCTTCCGTGTCGGGGCGATCGCCGCGGGACGGAACCGCCTCGAGCGCCTCGCGGAGCAGGTCCGGACCCTCGGCGTTGGGCTCGTGGGCGTGCCCGAGGAGAGCGATGCCCGGCGCCTGCGGGCGCTGGTGCCTCCCGAGGTGCGGGTCCTGGCCGGCGCCGAGGGGCTCGTGGCCGTGGCGACCGCGGAAGGGGTGGACCTCGTGGTCTCCGCGATCGTCGGGGCGGCGGGTCTGGTGCCCACCTACGCGGCGGTGGCGGGAGGCCGCGACGTGGCGCTGGCCAACAAGGAGACGCTCGTCGCGGCGGGGGAACTGGTGCTGGAGGCGGCCCGGAGGAGCGGGGCGAAGCTGCTCCCCGTGGACAGCGAGCACTCCGCCCTCTTCCAGTTGCTGGAAGGCCGGAAGCCGCAGGAGGTGCGCCGCCTGGTGCTCACGGCCTCGGGAGGGCCGTTTCGCGGCCGGCGGGGGGACGCCCTGAGGAGCGTGAGCGCCCAGGAGGCCCTGGCCCACCCGCGATGGTCCATGGGGCCGAAGATCACCGTGGACTCGGCGACGCTCATGAACAAGGGGCTGGAGGTGATCGAGGCGCGCTGGTTCTTCGACGTGCCGGCGGAGCGGATCTCGGTCGTGATCCACCCCCAGAGCATCGTCCACTCCCTGGTCGAGTTCGTGGACGGCTCGCTGCTGGCGCAGTTGGGCGTTCCGGACATGCGGGGGCCCATCGCCCTCGCCCTCTGCCACCCCGAGCGCGTCCCGATGGGCGACCTGCGCCTGGACCTCCTGGGCATGGGGCCTCTCACCTTCGAGGAGCCCGACCGCGACGCCTTCCCCTGCCTCGATCTGGCCTACGAGGCCCTCCGCCGGGGAGGAACCGCCCCCGCGGTGCTCTCCGGCGCGAACGAGGCGGCCGTCGAACTGTTCCTCGGGGGGCGCATCCCCTTCCTCTCCATCGCCGAGGCCGTGGACGCGGCGCTGCAGGCCCACGCCCCGGCCGCCCTCGACTCGGTGCACTCGGCCTTGCAGGCCGACCTCGCGGCCCGCCGCTTCGTGCGCGACTGGGCGCTGGATCACGGAGACGCTGCCTGATGTCCTTCTTCCACTTCACGGTCCCGTTCTTCGTGCTCCTGGGACTCCTGATCTTCGTTCACGAACTGGGGCACTTCCTGGTGGCCAAGCGCCTCGGGATCCGGGTGCTCAAGTTCTCCCTGGGTTTCGGCCCCGCCATCCTCTCCCGCCGGCGCGGGGAGACGGAGTACGCGGTCTCGGCCATCCCGTTGGGGGGGTACGTGAAGCTGTTCGGGGAGGACCCCGACGAGGAACTCCCGCCGGAGGACGCCGCCGGAAGCTTCAGCGCCCGGCCCGTCTGGCACCGCATCGCGACCGTGGTCGCCGGGCCCACGATGAACTTCCTCCTCGCCGTCGCGGTGTTCGGGCTCCTGAGCGTGCTCGGGACCCCGGTGCTGCAGCCGGTCGTGGGGGAGACGACCTCGGGGATGCCGGCGGAGGCCGCGGGCATCCGTTCGGGGGACCGGATCGAGGCGGTGAACGGGGTGGAAGTGGACTCCTGGGAGTCGATGGCCGAGGCAATCTCCGGTTCCGCGGCCAACGAGCTCGAGCTCCGGATCCTCCGGGACGGGGAAGTCCTGACCCTGCCGATCACGCCGGTGCGGAGGACGTCGAGGACGCTGCTCGGGGAGACGGTGGACCGCCCCATGATCGGCATCGCGCCGGCCGGCACCGTGGAGGTGCAGCGTCACGCCCTGTGGATGGCTCCGTGGATCGGAGTGCGCGAGGCGGGGCGGTGGACGTGGACCACGGTGGAGGTCCTGGGCAAGATGCTCGTGGGCCGGGTGAGTCCGCGCAACCTCGGGGGGCCCATCGCCATCGCGCAGATGGCGGGGGAGACCGCCCAGGCTGGCCTGGTGAGCTTTCTCTTCCTGGTCGCCGTCCTCTCGGTGAACCTGGGGGTCCTGAACCTGCTGCCGATCCCGGTCCTGGACGGGGGTCACATCCTCTTCTTCGGCATCGAGGCCGTGAGGGGCCGAGCCGTGAGCATCCGGCACCGGGAGATCGCCCAGCAGGTGGGCCTCGCCATCCTGATCCTGCTCATGGTCTACGTGATCTACAACGACGTCACCCGGCTCGTCGCGGGATGAGGGCTCTCCTGGCGATCGACACGGCCGACCGCACCGCGGGGGTCGCCCTGGCGGTGGACGGGGAGGTCGTGGCCGAGCCCGTCGAGAGGTCGGCGGCGCGGCCCTCGGAGCGTCTGTTCGCCCTCGTCGACGGGGTCCTGGCCGGGGCCGGGGCGAGCCGCACGGATCTCTGCGCCGTGGCGGTGACGCGCGGACCGGGCTCATTCACGGGCCTGCGGGTGGGGCTCGCGACGGCGAAGGGCCTGGCCTACGGCCTGGGGCTCCCGTCGATCGGCGTGTCCACCCTGAGGGCGCTCGCACGGCGGAGCAGCCCCTTCCCGGGCCTGGTCATGCCCCTCCTCGACGCGCGCAAGAAGCAGGTCTACGCGGGCGTCTGGGACGGGCTCGAGGGCTCGGAGGTCCTGCGCGAGGCCGTGTGGAACCCGCGGGAGCTGGCGCGCGCGGTGGCCGAGCACGGTCGGCCGTGCCTGGCCCTGGGGTCGGGCCTGGGCCCCTACCGCGAGGTCTTCTCGGAAGCCCTGGGCGCCGAACTGCTGTGCGCCCCGGAGACCCGGTGGTGGATCCCACCGGGTGAGGTGGCGAGGCTGGGGTGGGAGGCGTTCGCCGCCGGGGAGTCTGCGGCGCCCCACGCGCTGCTGCCCGTCTACCTGCGCAGGAGCGAGGCCGAGGAGGCGAGGGCGGCGCGCGCCTCCCGCTGACGGCGCGCCCCGCCCCGGGGGCTCCTGTCCTCCGCCGGAGTCGCACCCGGCCGCGCCGAACCGTCAGGCCGCGTCGGCACCAGCGGCACCGCGGTCTTCCACGATGCTCCCGTCCCGCCCGATGACCACCTCCCGCAGCGGGAGGTGCGCGCCGCTCTCCCTCAACGCGTCCCTCGCCATCCCGCTCAGCCCGCCGCAGCACGGGACCTCCATCCGCACCACGGTGACCCCCTTGAGCCCCGCGCTCCGGAAGATCTGGACGAGCTTCTGGAAGTAGGGCCCCGTGTTGTCGAGCTTCGGGCAGGCGACGGCGACCGCGCGGCCGCGCAGGAAGTCGCGGTGGAAGTCGGGGTACGCGAACGGCACGCAGTCGGCCGCGAGCACCAGCTCCGCGCCGCGGAAGAACGGTGCCGTGGGGGGCAGCAGGGCCAGTTGGACCGGCCAGTGGGTCAGTTCCGACGGGGTCGCCTCGGCGGGGTGCCCGGCGTCCCGTGCCGGGGCCGGCCGGGCGATGGCCTGGAGCCGGGCCGAGGGGCAGCCGCCGCCGGCGGGGGAGGCGTGTGCCGCGGGCGCGTGGGAGGCCGCCGCCCCCAGGGGCTCCCGGCCGATCTCCACGAGGCGTTTCTCCACCAGGTGCTCGTCGAACTCCTCGGCGTCGCGCTCCTCGATCGTCAGGGCTCCCTCGGGGCAGTGGCCGAGGCACGCGCCGAGCCCGTCGCACAGGGCTTCCCGCACCAGGACGGCCTTGCCGTCCCGGATCTCCAGGCTCCCCTCGGCGCAGTTGGTGATGCACAGGCCGCAGCCGGTGCACTTCGCTTCGTCGATTCGGATGATCTTGCGCTTCATGGCTCGCTCCCGTCGGTATCCGGTTTTGACGCCATTGTACGGGTGGGAGGTAGCCGCTGCGTTGATCGAAGTCAAGGAGGGCGAGTCCGGGGCGGCGTGGGGTGTTGGTTGAGGGCGGACGTCAGAATGGGTCGGTCCGCAAATCCCTTGACCCCCCCGGAAACGCGTCGGTAGAATGCGCGACTTCTG
>CAZJSF010000189.1:0-4932 GCA_964548515.1 uncultured Thermodesulfobacteriota bacterium | reverse complement strand
ACCTACGACGGCAAGCCGGTGACCACCGAGGACCTGCAGGTGGCCGGTTCCATGACCGTGCTGATGAAGGACGCCCTGAAGCCGAACCTGATCCAGTCGCTGGAAGGCAACCCGGCCATCGTCCACGCCGGCCCGTTCGCCAACATCGCCCACGGCAACAACTCCATCATCGCCGACAAGGTGGCCTTGAAGCTCGGCGACTACACCGTCACCGAGTCGGGCTTCGCCGCGGACATGGGCGCCGAGAAGTTCATGAACATCACCTGCCGGTACGGCGGCTTCAGCCCCGACTGCGTGGTGATCACCTGCACCGTGCGCGCCCTCAAGATGCACGGCATGCCCTACTCCGAGATCTCCAAGTACACCCCCAAGCAGTTGGCCGAGGAGCTCAAGAAGGAGCACTACAAGTATCTGGAGAAGGGCATCGAGAACCTCGAGAAGCACATCGAGAACATGAAGAAGTTCGGGGTTCCGGTGGTGAACACGATCAACCGGTTCGCCTTCGACCGTGACGAGGAGGTCCGGATCATCCAGAAGCGCGCCGAGAAGGCGGGCGCGAGCGCGTCGGTGCCGATCGAGGTGTGGATGCACGGCGGCGCGGGTGCGACAGAGGCCGCCCAGGAGGTCGTGAAGGCCTGCGACGAACCCAAGAAGTTCAAGTTCCTCTACCCGGACAACTGGTCCATCAAGCAGAAGATCGAGATCATCGCCAAGGAGATCTACGGCGCGGACGGCGTCGACTACATGCCCGAGGCCGAGCAGAAGATCGCCCAGTTCACGAAGCTGGGCTACGACAAACTCCCCCTCTGCATGGCCAAGACCCACCTGTCGCTCAGTCACGACCTGACGCTCAAGGGCCGCCCGAAGGGTTTCCGGGTCCCGATCCGGGACATCCGTGCCAGTCTCGGGGCCGGCTTCCTCTACCCGCTGCTGGGCGTGATGCGCACCATGCCCGGCCTCAGCGCCGACCCGGCGTACAAGTACGTGGACATCGACACGAAGACGGGCCGGATCAAGGGCCTGTTCTAAGCGCTCCGCCGGAGACCGGTTCGGGTGGGGAGGGCTTGCCCTCCCCACCCCTCCCTTTCCCAGAGAGACGACTTGCCCCAGAAGAGGCACACGGTTCGGTTCCAACCCGACGAGGTGAGCATCGACGTCTACCGCGAGGCGGAGAACCTCCTCCGTGTCGCGATGGTCGCCGGGGTTCACGTCAACGCCTCCTGCGGGGGCGCCGGCACGTGTGGGAAGTGCAAGGTCCGGATCCTGGAGGGAGAGCACCGGGCCAAGACGAGCTCGAAGCTCTCCCAGGCGGAGTGGGACCAGGGGTACCGGTTGGCGTGCCAGACCGACATCCTCGACGACCTGGTGGTCGAGGTGCCGGTCGAGTCCCGCCACGAGAAGGGCGTGCTCGACCGCCAGTTCCTCAAGGCGAAGCCCGAACACGTCCTGGCGGCGGCGCGCCTCGGCATGGAGTACGCCGGGCAGCGGGCGGAGCCCGCGGTCGCCCGGTACTACGTCGAGATGGCGCCGCCCACGGCGGAGAACAACGTCTCCGACATGGGCCGCCTCGGCCACGCGCTCAAGCGAGACCACGGGCTCGAGCAGGTCAGCTGCGATTTCGCCGTCCTGCAGGAGTTGGCCTCGGCGCTGCGGGCGGGCCAGTGGAAGGTGACGGCCACCGTGATGCACACCCACCGCAGCCACCGGCTGCTGCGGGTGGAGGCGGGCGACACGCGCCCCCGGACGTTCGCCCTGGCGGTGGACATCGGGACCACCACGGTGCACGGCGCCCTGCTGGACGTGAACGAGGGCAAGGAGATCGACCGGGCGGCGGACTACAACGCCCAAGTGTCGATGGGCGAGGACGTCATCACCCGCATCGTCGCGACGCTCAAGGAGGGGGGGCTGGAGGCGCTGCAGCAGCGGGTGGTCAAGACGATCAACGGCGTCCTGAAGGAGTTGCTGGAGCGCACCCAGGTGAAGCCGGAAGAGATCAGCCACGCCCTGTTCGGGGGCAACACCACCATGACACAGCTCCTCCTGGGGCTTCCCCCGAAGTACATCCGAGAGGCGCCCTACGTGCCGACGGCGAACTTCTTTCCGCCCTTCCGTCCTGCCGACCTCGGCATCCGGCTGCCCGCGGGGGTTCCCGGTTACGCGATGCCGTGCGTGGCTTCCTACGTGGGGGGCGACATCACGGCGGGGATCCTCGCCACCGGCATCCACACGCGCCCCGAGCTCACGCTGTTCATGGACGTGGGCACCAACGGCGAGATCGTGATCGGCAACCAGGATTGGATGGTCTCGGCGTCCGCCTCGGCCGGGCCGGCCTTCGAGGGCGGGGGTGTGAAGTACGGGATGCGCGCCACCTTCGGGGCCATCGAGCAGGTGCGCATCAACCCCGCCGATTTCGAGCCCATGATCCTGACGATCGGCCAGAGCAAGCCCAAGGGGGTCTGCGGCTCGGGCATGATCGACTGCATCGCCGGCTTCCAGGAGGCGGGCGTCATCTCCCAGAACGGCAAGTTCAACCGCGAACTGGCGGCCCGGACGCCACGCGTCCGGGAGGGGGAGGGAGGCTGGGAGTACGTCCTGTGCTGGAAGGACGAGACCCAGATCGGTCAGGACATCGCCATCACGGAGCCTGACATCGACAACCTGATCCGGACCAAGGCCTCGATCTACTCCGCGTGCGCGGTGCTGCTCAAGAGCGTGGGGCTCCAGTTCTCGGACGTGCAGCGCATCATCATCGCCGGCGGTTTCGGCCAGTACATCGACGTCGAGAAGGCGATGACGATCGGCCTTCTTCCGGAGGTCGACCCCGAGATCGTGACCTACGGCGGCAACACGAGCCTCGCGGGCTGCGTGCTCGCGACCCTGTACCAGGAGAAGATCGACGAGGCCGAGTCCATCGCCACGATGATCACCAACATCGAGCTGTCGGCCTCGAACATCTACATGGACGAGTACGTGGCGGCCCTCTTCCTGCCCCACACGCGCATGGAGGAGTTCCCGATCCGCACCGAGCGCCTGAAGGCGCTCCGCCAGGCGGCGGCGCACTGAGGCGGGGAGAGCGGCGACCATGGGATTCCACATCGCGGTGGCGGGCAAGGGCGGCACGGGGAAGACCACCGTCGCGGGCCTGATGATCCGCTACCTGGTCACCCGGCGGGCGGGCCGGGTTCTCGCCGTGGACGCCGACGCCAACATGAACCTCAACGAGGTTCTCGGGCTCGGGGTCTCCCAGACCATCGGGCAGATCCGCGAGGGGCTCGGTACGGTCCCGGCCGGCATGACCAAGGACGCGTTCATCAACTACAAGACCCAGGAGTGCCTGATCGAGGCCGACGGGTTCGACCTGATCGTGATGGGGAGACCGGAGGGGCCCGGCTGCTACTGCTACGCCAATACCCTCTGCAAAAAATACGTCGACGAGATGGCGGAGAACTACGGGTACGTGGTCCTGGACAACGAGGCGGGGATGGAGCACCTGTCCCGCCGGACCACGCACAACATGGATCTCATGTTTGCCGTCACGGACTCCTCCGTTCGAGGGATCCAGGCGGCCGGACGGATCCGGGACCTGGTCCAGGAACTCAAGGTGAACATCGGGGAGATACTCCTCGTGGTGAACCGGGTCTCCGGGGATCTGGAGGAGGCGACCCGGCGGGAGATCGACCGCCTGGGGCTGCGGGTGGCGGGCGTGGTGCCTGCCGATCCCGCCGTGACGGCGTACGACCTGGAAGGCCGCCCCACCTTTCAGCTTCCCGAGGACTCGCCCGCATACCGGGCCGTGGCGAGGATCATGGACGCGTGTCTGCCCGAGGAACGACTGGGCTGAAGGCCCAAACTTCAACCTGTCCGAGGCCTAGCGCCGAGGGACGAAAGGAGTGAGCGATGGCATTTGAGTTCCCGAAAGACTCCTACGCCGGAAAGATCGTGGAGGTGAACCTCGGTGCGGGATCCAAGGTGCGCAAGGTGGGCGGTCAGAACGTGATGCCTCTGTGCAACTTCGAGGGCTCGTACCCCAACCGGCCCCTGGTGGCCATGGACGTCTACGACCGGCCCGAGGCCGCCGAGACCTGGCCGGAGGCGCTGAAGGCGCCCTTTGCCGACGTGCTGAACGACCCGGTCGCGTGGGCGAAGAAGTGCCTCGACGAGTACAAGGCGGACCTGATCTGCCTGCAGCTGTGGAGCACGGACCCCAACGGCATGAACACCAGCGCCGCGGACGCCGCTGCCCTGGCGAAGAAGGTCGCCGAGGCGATCCCGGTGCCGCTCATCGTCTGGGGCTGCGAGAACGGCGAGAAGGATGCGGAGACCCTGGCGAAGGTCGCCGAGGTCTGCGAGAAGATGAACCTGGTCATCGGCCCGGCGGTCGAGGAGAACTACAAGAAGATCGGCGGCGCCGCGATCGGCTACGGCCACACCGTGGTGGCGCAGACGCCGATCGACGTCAACATGGCCAAGCAGCTCAACATCCTGCTCAACAACCTGGGCGTCCCCATGGACAAGATCCTCATGGATCCCTCCACCGGTGCCCTGGGCTACGGCATCGAGTACACGTACTCGGTCATGGAGCGCGACCGCCTCACCGCCCTCAAGCAGGGCGACGAGAAGATGCAGTCGCCGCTGATCTGCGACATCGCCAAGTACTGCTGGAAGACCAAGGAGGCCGGGATTCCCGAGGCTGAGGAGCCCACGTTCGGGAACGTGAAGACCCGAGGCATCCTCTGGGAGACCGTCACCGCTACCGACCTGCTCTCCGCCGGCGCCGACATCCTCATCCTGCGGCATCCGGAGTCCGTGCGGATCGTCAAGAAGCTCATCGACGACATGATGGCCTGAGGCCGTCGCGAAAACTGCGAGGGAGGAAAACACCCATGACAAAGCTTCGGGAGATATCGGAGATCACGGTCTGCGAGACGACGG
>CAZJSF010000188.1:0-4938 GCA_964548515.1 uncultured Thermodesulfobacteriota bacterium | reverse complement strand
GTCTTCACGTCGCTGCCCAGCTCGCTCTTCATCAGGCGCACGAAGGTGTTGAAGCGCGGGCCGCGATCCGCTCCCACGCCTGGACGTCGATGAACAACGTCTGCTCCACCTTCTCCCCATTCCGGTTCGTATACGCGTCATTCACCGCCAACCGGAAATCGCACACCGACGCCCCGCCGTGGTCCAGGAGCTCGCCCTCCCCCACGACCGTGCCGCAGCGGCCGCACGCCGCCGCCTCACCCATGGCCGGACTCCGGGGAGAGGAGGCTCTCCAGCTCGTCGACCACCTCGCGCAGCCCGTCCCGGGCGCGCCCGAGCTTGTCGCGGTCCACGGTGTCGCGCAGGGAATCGAGGCTGCGCGCCACCTCCTTGGTGAGTCGCTCCATCCGGTCCAGCACCTGCCCGATCCGGGCCGTGGTCTCCCCTCGCTTCGCCATCGTCACCTCCCTCGAGACGCCCCCGGCACCCCCGTTGTACCAGACCTGCACCCCTCCGCGCCAAGGCCCGGCTCCGTCGACACCGCCCCTGCCACTGGGGTAGCCTCGCCCCCCATGGAGATCGTGTACGGCCGGACCTACCGGGTGGTGGTCCGCTACCCCTGGGGGGAGCGGGTCGAGACCACGTGCGCCCGCGTGACGCGGGACGCCGGCGGGACGATCCGCTGGCCCGCGGGGGACGAGGAGGCCTTCGTGGAGGGGGCGATCCGCGAGGAGGCGGGGTGGGTGCTGGGGTGGTACGGCGGGCGGTGCGACGTGACCGTGGTCATCTCCGAGGGGCCGGACGCCCCGGAGCCCTGAGCCGCCCCCTCCTCACCCCTTCGCCGCGTGCCTGCGGATGCGCTGGATGGTCTCGTCCAGGCGCGAGAGGAAGGTCGAGCGGTCCCGGGGCGCCATGGGGGCCGGGCCGCCGGTCGTCATTCCCATCTGCCTCAACTGGTCCATCAGCTCCCGGCTGGCGAGGGCGTCGCCGATGGTGCTCTCGTCGTGCACCTGGCCCTTGGGTCCCAGCACGGCGGCGCCCTTCTTCAGGCACCGGGCGGCCAGCGGGAGGTCGGCGGTGACGGCGATGTCGTCCTCGCCGATGCGCTCCTCGATCCAGTCGTCCGCCGCGTCGAAGGCGCCCCCCACCGCCACCGGGTAGATCCCGTCCTCCATGGGCACCCGCAGCGGCCGGTTCGAGACCACCCACACCTTGAGCCCGTAGCGGCGGGCCACCCGGTACACCTCGTCCTTGACCGGGCAGCCGTCCGCGTCCACGTACACGTCGAGCATGTGTTCTCCCGTCAGCCCTCTCCGGCCAGCCCCTTCTTGATCATGCGCCCCAGGTCGCACCCGGCGAAGACGTGGAGGTGGTAGTGCATGACCTCCTGGTGGGCGTCGGGCCCCACGTTGGAGAGCACCCGGTACCCCTTCTCCCCGAGCCCGAGCGCCGCGGCCACCTTCCGCACGGCCCGGTAGAAGCCGGCGGCCTCGTCGGGGGAGGCCTTCGCCGAGAAGTCGTCGAAGGACGCGTACTCCCCCTTGGGGATCACCAGCACATGCACCGGCGCCTGGGGCGCGATGTCGTGGAAGGCCAGGGCGTACTCGTCCTCGTAGGCCTTCTTGCAGGGGATCTCGCCGCGGAGGATCTTCGCGAAGACGTTGTTGCGGTCGTAGGCCATATCACCTCTCCTCTTCGGGTTGTCTCGGGATTCCTCCGGCCACGGCCCGGAGCAGGGCTCCCCGGGTGTACTCCGAAGTCCGGAACGGCGTCCACCCCGCGAACTCCACCGCCGTGAACCCGGCCCTGCCCAGCCCCTCGACGAGATCCCGGACCGGGACCGCGCCGCCGATTCACTCGGACCACGCCCGGGCGTCCCGCTCCCCGGGGGGCAGCTCCTCCCGGAGCGCCATGTCCGCCACCTGCAGGCGCCCGCCCGGGCGGAGCACCCTGCGAAGCTCGGCGAAGGCCCTCTCCTTGTCCGGCGACAGATTGAGCACGCCGTTGGAGAGGACCACGTCGAAGGCGGCGTCCGGGCAGGGAATCGCCTCGACGACCCCCGCCACGACGTCGGCCGCCACGACGGCCGCCCCCAGGGCGCGGCGCGCCCGCGCCGCCATCTCCGGCGACGGCTCGACACCGCACGCACGCCCGCGGGGCCCCGCCAGCCGGGCCGCCCGCCAAAGGTCGAGCCCGGCGCCGCACCCCACGTCGAGCACCGCCTCCCCCTCCCGCACCGGCCCCAGGGCCAGGGGGTCGCCCACCCCGCAGAAGCCCTCCACGGCCTCCCGGGGCGCATCGCGCAGGCACGCCTCGCCGTAGCCCAGGGCCTCGGCGCCGGCCCGCCCCGTGGGGTAGCGGAACCGGCCTTCCGGGGAGACGGCCACCTGGGCGTACTTCCGCCGCACGGCCTCCCGCACGGACTCCCGCCACGCCGGCGAACCCGGCCCGGGCCTCCCGGTCGCGCTCACGGCTCCCCTCCCCCGGCCAGGGCCTGCCAGGTGGGCCGCTCCAGGAAGCTGCCCTCCACGTTGTCCTCCATCCTGCGGAACAGGGCGTAGGGCGCGGCGAAGCTCAGGAGGTCGTCGCCCAGCCGCTTCTTCAGCTGGAGCCGAGCGCTCGGGTCCACCAACCCGACGACGCCCCGGGGGCGGTCGGAGCGCCCCTCCCGCAGGGGGTAGATCCCGATGGCCTGGCAGCCCGCCGCGAAGGGCACGATGACGTTGTGGTTGTCCTCGCTCTCGTAGTTGGCGAGGACGACCAGGGCCGAGAGCTGGTTGGCGTCGGCGAGGAAGACCACCACCTCGGGCCGCTCCCGCTCCGGGTCGATCCGCCCCAGGGGCTCGAGGAGCACGTACCGGGTCGGCACCTCGGTCACGGGGAGGTTCGCGGCGAACCGCGCCGCGGCCGCGGGGTCCTTCAGGTAGCGCTCGCCGCGGAGGAAGTCCTCGTGGGCCTCGGGCCGCATGTGGGGCCGGAGCTGCTCCGCCACGGCCCGGCCCTCGGCGGAGGCCTCGTTCCCGGTGGAGAGGAAGCGGCAGAAGCACTCCACGCCCCCGGGGAAGTCGCGGTACCGGTCGCCGAACCCGAAGCCCACGCCCCCGCCGATGCAGCCGAAGGTGTTCCGGTCGCACGCCGCGGTCCGCCCCTCCGCCGCCGCGGCCAGGAGCCACATGAGGCACCCCCAGTGCCCCTCGCGGAACTGGACCGCGCCCTCGGGCTTCTCGTCGGAGAGCACGAGGCCCACCGGCGGGTGCCTCAGGCGCAGCGCCTTCGCGATCCGGCTCTCCATCGGGCCTCCTCCCTTCCCGCACGGCGTCCCCGGGTCCGGGGCGCCGCCCCGGAGACAGGGTAGCGACGCCACCCCCGCGACGACAAGCGCATCCCGGAGGCGCGCAGCCCCCGATCTCGTCTTCTCACGCCGGGCCGGCGCGGCTACACTCGGGCCCGACCCCGCTCTCCCGGCGCCGGAGGTGCCCGTGAAGACGCCCCGCCTCGCGATCGTCGTCCTCCTGGCCTCCCTCCCGTGGGTCGGCTCCGCCCGGGCCCTCCTCGCCCCCGGCACCGAGGCCCCCGCCTTCCGGCTCTCCCAGGTGGACGGACCCGGCTTCGAGCTGCCCCGCGGGCCACAGAAGACGCTCTTGCTCCTGGCCTTCGTGAGCGTGGCGTGCCAGCCGTGCGAGGACGCCTCGCCGGTGCTCTCCGCGCTGTCCGAGCGCTACGGCAAGGCCGGAAGCCTTCGGATGGCGTGCGTGGCCCTGTGCCCCGAGGGGGCGGCCCGGTGGCTGCTGAAGTCGGGGAAGCACCCCTCCTCGGTGCCCATCCTGGTGGAGAAGATCCGGAAGAACCGCTTCGTCACGGCCGACGCCTACGAGGTGAGCACCACGCCCGCCTTCGTCCTCGTGGGCCGGGACGGCAAGGTCGCGTGGCGCCACGAGGGACCCGTGACGACCGAGGAGATCGACAAGGCCGTGAGGACGGCCCTGGTCGCCCGCCCCTGACGCCCCACGGCGGGGCTCACTCCGTCTCGTCGTAGCTGACGAGCACCACGTCGGCCGCGCGGTCGCGGGTCGGCACGAGGGCCTGGTATGAGGGGGATCCGAACCACCCCTCCAGGGCATCGCGGTCGGGGAAGCGGATCACCACCGCCGACGCGTGCTCGTGCCGGCCCGACAGCACCGACGCCCGCCGACCCCGGAACACCACCTCGGCCCCGAAGGGCGCCAGCGTGTCCCGCACCCCCGCCACGTAGACCTTCCAGAGCTCGGGATCCCTCACAGTGATGTGCCCCACCAGGTACGCCGCCATCCCCTTGCTCCTTCCTGCCCCCGGGCGTCTCAGTCCTCGAACACGGCCCCCACCGCGTTCACGAAGTCCGGCTGCCTCCCCTCCCGGGTCCACTCCAGTTCGAGGCCGAAGCAGGTCCGGACGAGCTCCAGGACGTTCACGCCGGTGGACTCCAGGCTGTAGATCCGCTCCTCCGGCCTCGCGCACGAGAGGCTCCCGCCCCGCGCCGCGCACGGGTCGCACGCCAGGCACGGCCCCGAGCCGAGGACCGTCCTCCCCCGGGCCCGCTCGGCAAGCAACTCCGTCACGAGGAGGTCTCGGGCCCGGCGGAACCCCTCCCGGGCCCGCTCCCCGGGGGGCAGGGCGGCGAGGGGCCCGAGGGGGGCGCGCACCAAGATCACCCGGGCCGACGCCGCGCCGCCCACGGCCTCGCGGAAGGAGGGGCTGTGGGGAGGGCACGCGAGGTTCCCCCCGACGTGGGGGCAGGCCCCGCAGGCCTCCCGCACCTCGGGACCGTGGACGAAGGCCGCCACCGGCTGCACCGAGTGCCGGCGCTCGCAGGCGAACGCTCCGGCTGCGGGCCCGGTGTCCCGGTTCACGGACCGCGCTCGCCGGGGCGCGCCGCCCCGGGCGACGGGAGCCGGCGGCCGGGACTCCTCCGGGTCCTGGGGC
>CAZJSF010000187.1:0-4955 GCA_964548515.1 uncultured Thermodesulfobacteriota bacterium | reverse complement strand
CCGATCCCGCAGGAGCCGGAGGTCATCGGCCGACCCGTGTTCGGCCAGGTCGGCGTTCAGGACGAACCGCGTCGACTCCACCAGACCCATGGCCCGGATGTCCCGGAGGAAGCGGAAGTCCGCCTCCCGGAGGCCCACCCGGCTCGAGACCACGTAGATCACCAGGTGGGCGCCCAGGAGGTACTGCTGCACCATCTCCATGTGCCGGGGATTGGGGGAGTCGTACCCCTGGCAGTCCGCGAGCTCCCAGTTGCCCTGGAACGGCAGGTCCGGGACCTCGAGGACCAGGTCGTCCACGTACACGGCCAGGGCGTCGTCCCCGGCGAACTCGCGGTGGCGCTCGAACTCGGCGGCGCCGAACTCCACGTCCCGGGGAGCGTCGCCCAGCAGGCCCGCCACCCGGCTCTGCCCCCGGAGGTACGCCCGGAGGAGCGCGACGTTCTTGTCGAAGAAGCCCCCCTCGCCGAGCACCTCGGCTCCCATCTCCGCGATGGCGCGCTCCAGGACCTCCCGGTCGCGCGCCGAGCGCAGGTCCACGGGCCGCCCCTCCTCGTCGGCGCCCAGGAACAACGCCGCGTCGGTGGCCTCCCGGTTGACCTCGCCCCACCCCTTGAGCCGCATCCGGGCCCGCAGCTCGGGGCCCGGCCGCACCCGGGTCACGAGGGAGGTGACGATCCCGGCCCCGCGCTTGACCAGGTCGCCCCCGATCAGCGCGTTCACGAGCGTGCTCTTGCCGCTCTTCACCGTCCCGGCCACGGCCAGCCGCAGGGTCTCCGCCGGTCCGGCCCCGAGGTTCTGGAGCCGCGACTCCCAGGGGTTGGCCGGCACGCCGTCGTCCCCGAGGAGCTCCCTCGCGGTTCCCACGAGGAACCGGAGGGCCCGCGCCCGCTCGCCCACAGTCGCTGTCTTCTCTTCCAACGTCCCGTCCCTTCTTCCGGACCCGCCGGCGCTCTCGTTGCGCGCGGGGAACGACATGCTAGCGGCGGGCTTTCCGGGGTGTCAATCGTGGGTCCCGAACGGCGGGCCCCCAACGAGCGCCCCGCGGCGCCGCCGCCGACAATCCGGCGCGGGTTTCGCGCGTGGGTCGGGACTTCGGGAACCGCTCCGCCACCACCTTTAGCGAAACTGTTGGAGTTTTACCGTTGCTAAACAAGACGGCCGGCTGCTAGGATCCGCACACTTCGTTTGTTTTCCCAGGAACACAGCGACGCCGAGGAGCGTGAGGAGGCCGGTAATGGGACGTTACCAGGAGATGTACCGACGCAGCCTGGAGGATCCGGAGGGCTTCTGGGGTGAAGCCGCGGAGGCGATCCACTGGGAGAAGAAGTGGGACAAGGTCCTGGACGCTTCCAATGCGCCGTTCTATCGCTGGTTCGTCGGGGGTGAGCTGAACACGTGCTACAACGCCCTCGACCGCCACGTGGAGGGTGGCCGGGCCGACCAGCTCGCGCTCATCTACGACAGCCCGGTGACCGGCCAGGTGCAGAAGTTCACCTACCGGGAGCTCCGGGACACCGTGGCCCGCTTCGCCGGGGCCCTCAAGGGGATCGGCGTGGGCAAGGGCGACACGGTCATCGTCTACATGCCCATGGTCCCCCAGGCGCTGGTCGCCATGCTCGCCTGCGCCCGGCTCGGGGCCGTCCACTCGGTGGTCTTCGGCGGGTTCGCACCCAACGAGCTGGCCGTCCGAATCGACGACGCCAAGCCCAAGGTCATCCTCACCGCCTCCTGCGGCATCGAGGGGGCCAAGGTCATCGAGTACAAGCCCCTCCTGGACAAGGCGATCGAACTGGCCAAGAGCAAGCCCGAGAAGTGCGTCGTCCTCGCCCGGCCCCAGGCCAAGGCGGCGCTCAAGGCCGGCCGCGACCTGGACTGGGACGAGCTGGCCGCCAAGGCGACGCCCGCGGACTGCGTCACGGTGAAGGCCACGGACCCCCTCTACATCCTCTACACCTCCGGCACCACGGGCATCCCCAAGGGCATCGTGCGCGACAACGGGGGACACGCGGTAGCGCTGCCCTGGACGATGAAGCACGTCTACGACGTGGAGCCGGGCGACGTGTACTGGGCCGCCTCCGACGTGGGCTGGGTCGTGGGCCACTCCTACATCGTGTACGGACCGCTCCTGTACGGGTGCACGACGATCATGTTCGAGGGCAAGCCCATCGGGACCCCGGACCCCGGGGCGTTCTGGCGGGTGATCAGCGAGCACGGCGTGAAGGCCCTCTTCACCGCACCCACCGCCTTCCGGGCCATCAAGAAGGAGGACCCGAAGGGCGAGTACCTGAAGAAGTACGACCTCTCCGGGTTCAAGTACCTCTTCCTGGCGGGCGAGCGCACCGATCCCGACACCTACCACTGGGCGGTGGACCTGCTGAAGCGCCCGGTGGTGGACCACTGGTGGCAGACGGAGACCGGCTGGGCCATCGCGGCCAACTGCCTCGGGATCGAGCATTTCCCGATCAAGCCCGGTTCCCCCACCAAGGCGGCTCCCGGGTACGACGTGCAGATCCTCTCGGACGCGGGGCAGCCGGTGGGCCCGAACCAGGAGGGCATCGTGGCGGTGAAGCCCCCGCTGCCGCCGGGCACCCTGCCCACCCTCTGGCACGCCGACGACCGCCTCAAGCAGTCCTACACCGACCCCTTCCCGGGCTACTACTTCACGGGCGACGGCGGCTACAAGGACGAGGAGGAGTACGTCTACATCATGGGCCGCGTGGACGACGTCATCAACGTCGCGGGGCACCGCCTCTCCACCGGCGGCATGGAGGAGGTGATCGCCCAGCACCCGGCCGTGGCCGAGTGCGCGGTGGTGGGGGCGGCCGACAACCTGAAGGGCCAGGTCCCGATGGGGTTCGTGGTGCTGAAGGCCGGCGCCACGATCGAGGCGGGTGCCCTGAAGAAGGAACTGGTCCAGATGATCCGCGACCAGATCGGCGCCATCGCCTGCTACAAGGAGACCATGGTGGTCAAGCGCCTCCCCAAGACCCGCTCGGGCAAGATCCTGCGGGGCACCATGCGCAAGATCGCCGACGGCGACACCTACCGCGTCCCGTCCACCATCGACGACCCGGCCATCCTCGGGGA
Source organism: uncultured Thermodesulfobacteriota bacterium (assembly GCA_964548515.1). Taxonomy (GTDB): domain Bacteria; phylum Desulfobacterota; class Deferrisomatia; order Deferrisomatales; family JACRMM01; genus CAZGRT01. The sequence goes on along the minus strand of CAZJSF010000187.1, from coordinate 1,868 downwards.
GATCGAGGACGCGCTGAAGGGGATCGGGTACGCGAAGAAGTAGGGGCGTCCGGCCCTCGCGAATCACGGAGAGGCGGCCCCCACGGGCCGCCTCTCTGCTTGGGGCAACCCTTCGGGCTCCTCGCTTCCTCCGGCGGAGGCGGGGGCGGAGAGGAACCGCAGATGACCCGTGTGATCGGAATCGACTGCGCCACGGTGCGGGAACGGATCGGGGTGGCCGTGGCGGACGTGGGCGGGGAGGAGATCATCCTGTGGGAAGCGCTGCAGAGCTCCCGCGTCCCCTCGATCCCGTCCCACGTGGCCCAGAGGACCCAGGGGGCCCGCCGGGTGCTCCTGGCGCTCGACGCCCCCCTGGGATGGCCCCTCTCCCTGGGAACCGCCCTGCAGAACCACACGGCCGGGGCACCCATCGACCTCGTCCCCGACCACTTCTTCTCGCGCCATACCGACCTCGACATCCGGGCGCGGATGACCCGCAAGACCCCCGGTACCCGGAGGAGCCCCGTCGGACGCACGGCGCACTCCGCCCTGGAGATTCTGGAGGCCGCCCGGAGGAAGATGGGCCAGGCGGTGCCCCTGGCCTGGGCACCCGACTTCCCGGAGCGGGCCGCCGCCATCGAGGTCCACCCGGTCGCCACCCTGCTCGCCCACGGGTACCAGGACGAGGACTACCGGGGGCGGCACGGGGCCGAGGTTCGGACCCGGCTCGTGAAGGAACTCGGCCGGAAGATGGACGTTCGGGGCGACCTGGCGGCGGCGGAGCACCACGGCGAAGTGCTGGACGCCCTGGTGTGCGTGCTGGCGGCGGCCGACTTCCTGGCCGGCCGCGCCGTGCCGCCGACCGAGCTCCCGCTGGCCCACAAGGAGGGGTGGATCTGGGCGGCGGCGCGCGGATGACGGCGGCGGGCCGTGAGGGCCGCTACAACGCCTCGGGAGCGAAGGCGACGACCTCGTCGATGGACTCCGCGCCTGTCAGGAGCATGACGAGGCGGTCCACCCCCAGGGCGATCCCTGCGCAGGAGGGGGCGTCGGCCAGATCGCGGAGGAACGGCTCGGGCATCGGGTAGGGGTCCTTGCCGGCCCGGGCCCGCGCCGCGCGGTCGGCCTCGAACCGCCGCCGCTGTTCCGCGGCGTCCACCAGCTCGGAGAAGCCGTTGGCCAGTTCCAGGCCGCCCGCGTAGAGCTCGAAGCGCTCGGCGACCTCCGGCCGGCCCGGCTTGGGCCGGGCCAGGCCGGCGCACGGCGCCGGGTAGTCCACGAGGAAGACCGGCGTCCCGAACTCCGCGAGGGCCGGCTCGACCCGGAAGGCTACCGCCTCGTCGAAGCCGCCCTGCTCCAAGGATTCCTCGGCGCTTCGCCCGACCCAGCGACCGAAGGCCTCGGCCACGGAGATGCGCGGCCACGGCGGCGAGAGGCCCACCTCCCTGCCCCCGCGCGCCACGGGGCGGCCCGACGCCAGGGACGTCAGCAGCCCCTCGCAGTCCTCCATCAACGCCGTGTAGTCCGCGCCGGCGCGGTACCACTCGAGGAGCGTGAACTCGGGGAGGTGCCGGCTCCCCCTCTCCTCCGTTCGAAAGCACCGGCAGACCTGGAACACGCGCTCGTACCCGGCCGCCAGCAGCCGCTTCATGCTCAGCTCCGGGCTCGTGTGCAGGTACCAGGGGCCGGAGGGCACCGCGTCGATGTGGGGCTCGGGCGCGTTGGCGGGCAGGCGGTGGGGCGTCTCCACCTCGAGGAACCCCTGCCCGACGAAGAAGGCCCGGATCCCTTCCAGGACCCGGGCCCGCGCCTCCAGGAACGGACGCTTCCGGCGGAGCTCCCGCAGCGCCTCGCCTCCCGCCAACCGTCGCCCCCTACTTCACCCGGGT
>CAZJSF010000186.1:0-4960 GCA_964548515.1 uncultured Thermodesulfobacteriota bacterium | reverse complement strand
AGGCGCCTTATACCCTCCCCCCCAAACCCCTGTCAAGAACCCTGTGCCGTCATTTGTAGAGAGCACATGATGTGTCCGGTGGGTATGACAAGTGAAGTGTCCGCTTTGCTGGCCGACGACGGATCATGGGTGGCAACCAAGGAGGTTGCCCATGAGCATGTATCCGTCGTCGGCCGTGGAGCGGGCGATGACACGACACGAAATCATCCTGAGAGCCATGAGTGGAGAACTCACCTGGATCGAGGCCGCAGAGATCCTCGACATGCATCCGCGCACCCTGCGGCGCTGGCGGGCGCGCTGGCAGCGAGACGGCTACGAGGGGTTGTTGGACCGTCGCACCCAGCGCCCCTCACCCAAGCGCGCCCCCGTCGAGGAGGTGGAGCGCGTCGTGCGGCTGTATCGGGAGCAGTTTCGGGGGTTCAACGTACGCCACTTCCATGAACTGGCGGTGGCAGATCACCAGGTCACGCTCTCCTACAGCTACGTGAAATGCGCCCTTCAGAAGGCGGGGCTTGTCCCCAAGGGCAAAGGGCGTGGACGCCACCGCACACGCCGTCCCAGACGAGAGCGCTTGGGAGAGATGCTCCACATCGACGGCAGCTTCCATCCCTGGCTGGCGTTGGCCGATGAGCCCCACTGCTGTCTGCTCGTGGTGCTCGATGACGCCACCAGCGAGATCGTGCACGCGCGCTTCTGGCCCCAGGAAACCACCCAGGCCGTCCTGACGGCCCTCTACGCGGTGGTGAGCCAGTGGGGGATCCCGCAGAGCTTGTACTCCGACCGAGCCAGTTGGGCCTTTCTCACGCCCAAGGCCGGAGGCCCGGTAGCCACCGAGACCTTGACCACGGTCGGCGAGGTGCTCGACCGCCTGGGCGTGGAGCACATCCCCAGCTACTGCCCCCAAGGGCGAGGCCGCTCCGAGCGCATGAACGCCACCTTGCAGGGACGCCTGGTCAACGAACTGCAAGCCGCGGGCATCGCTACCCTGGAGGCCGCCAACCGCTATCTGGAGCAGCACTACCTGCCGCGCCACAACCAGCGCTTCTCCCAGCCTCCTGCCGATGCAGACAGCGCGTTCGTGGCCATCGACCCCATCGACGTGGAGATGGCCTTCGCATCGGTCCACACCCGCACGGTGGCACGGGACAACACGGTGCAGGTCCACACCAAGTTGTTGCAGATCGACCCCCAGCGGGGCCGGGCCAGTTGTGCGGGGCTGAAGGTGACGGTGCGATGCCATCGCACCGGCCACTACACGATATGGAAGGACTGGCGGCTGCTCGGATGCTATGAACCCACGGGCCACCCCACGCAGGTCGAAACCGCGCTCGGCGGTGCGTTCGCTGCGGGCTACGCCCTGCGCTCCCGCACCGCCGCCTGAGCGAGCAGAGGTGACCCTTCTACCACCGGACACTTCACTTGCTACAAACCGCCGGACAGTTCACTTGCTCCCGACAGAACCCTGTGCCGTCATTTCGGTGGCCCTGCCAAGGAGGCCCGGATGCTCAGCGGCCGGGCCTTCGGTCCTTGTGCCGAAGGATCCCGCGACCCGTGGGGGGTCAGTGGATCAGGTCGCCGATCCGGCCAAGGCGCGGCCGGAAGTTCTCGGAGTCCCAGGACCAGTAGATGACGAACGCCTTGCCCTTGATCCGTGCGTCCTCCACGAATCCCCAGAAGCGGCTGTCGTAGCTCCGGTCGCGGTTGTCGCCCATGACGAAGAACTGCCCTGAGGGCACCTCCACCGGGCCGAAGTTGTCCCGACGCTCGAAGCCTCCCGGCAACGTGGCACGGTCTACGTGCACCCCCCAGGGGTCCTCGATGGGGTCGCCGTTGACGAAGACCTTCTTGTCCCTCACCTCGACCCGGTCGCCGGGGACGCCGATCACCCGCTTGATGAAGTCCTTCGAGTCGTCCACGGGGTAGGCGAAGACGACGATGTCCCCCCGCTTCGGGCCTCGGATCCGAAGCACGCGAGTGTCCGTGTACGGGATTCGGACGCCGTAGAGGAACTTCGCCACCAGGAGGTGGTCCCCGATCTGGAGCGTCGGCAGCATGGAGCCCGAGGGGATCTTGAAGGCTTGGACCACGGCACCCCGGATCGCGATGGCCAGGAGGATGGCCACGACCAGGGCCTCCCCGTACTCCGCCAGTTTCCCCGTCCTCGGGAGGGCCCCCTTCGCCACTCCGACACCTGCGACCCCGGACACCGCGAAGAAGCCCACGAGAAGCCAACTGACCTTCTGGTACTCGGGGATCGACAACAGCACGTTGAGTGCCGCGAGGGAGGCCCCGAGGGCAGTCAACGCCACCCCTCCCCATAGGTAGTTCCGGCGCTTCCGCTCCGTGAAACCCGCTTCCTGCCCGCTCATCACCACCTGCCCCGAGCGTTCCTGCACGCTCTCGCCACGCGATTCCGCACACCGCCCCCGTCCCTCTCCCCCAGCCGCCGCCTTTGCATTCATGCCGGGCGACCGGCCCGGGCGAGAGGGCGCGCAGTGTAGCATAGGGAAGGAGTAGAATGTACGCGAAGGCGGCTTTGACAGGTTCGGAAGCCCGGTGCTATCAAGAGCCTCCCCATGGGGAGGCGCGGGGCGAGGGCGGAGCCCAGACCCGGCGATGCCCGAGGGCAGGCGAACCGGACTAGACGAGGACCATGATCAACGGGAACCGGCGACGGTGCGACCCCAGGCCGGTCCGGAGGAAGAAGATGAAGATCGCGATCAGCGGCAAAGGCGGCGTCGGCAAGACCACCCTGGCTGGTTGTCTTGCGCGCATGCTGTCGGACATGGGCCAGAAGGTTCTCGCCATCGACGCCGACCCGGACTCGAACCTCCCGTCCGCCGTCGGGATCCCCGCCTCGGAACTGGCGGCGATCCGGCCCCTGGCCCAGATGCGGGACCTCGTGGCCGAGCGCACCGGGGCGCAGCCCGGCACGTTCGGCGGCATGTTCAAACTCAACCCCAAGGTCGACGACATCCCCGATTCGTACAGCGTCACGCGGGATCGCATCAAGCTCCTCACCCTGGGCACGGTGCCGAAGGGGGGAGGCGGGTGTCTGTGCCCCGAGGGCACGCTCCTCCGGGGTCTCATGCGCCACCTGATGGTCCAGCGGGGAGAGACGGTGATCGTGGACATGGAGGCCGGCCTAGAGCACCTCGCCCGGGGAAGCACCGAGGGAATGGACGCCTTCCTGGTCGTCCTGGAACCCGGCCAACGTGCGATCCAGACCGCACACCAGATCCGCCGACTCGCGGCGGACCTGGGCGTGAAGCGCGTGTTCGCCGTGGGCAACAAGGTCTCCGACCAGTCGGACCGCGACATCATCCGGGACGGCGTGGCGCCCATCCCCGTGCTCGGCCACCTCTCGCTCCGGGAATCCGTGCGGGAGGCGGACCGCAGGGGCCTGAGTCCCTACGATCTCGACGAAGGGTTGAGGGGGGAGGTCCGCACCGTCTACGACCGCCTGTTGGAGGAGATCGACGGAGCCTGAGCCCCCGGGCAGGGAGAGGATTCCGCCAGGATCCTGCGGGCGGCGCGGACCCACGCCACGGTGCCCGCGGCCTCTCCCTCCTCTCCCAGAACGGCCATCCGCAGACGGTCGAACAGGGGAAGGAGCCCCCGCAGCACGGGGCTGACCGTCGCCTGTTGGAGGAGTCCGCCGGCCGACCCCACGAAGATCACCCCTCCCCGATCGAGGCACAGAACCCCGTCGGCGGCCCCGAGCAGTGCATCGGGCCAGTGGGTCGCCACCACCACGCCGGCACCGGTTTCCGACCTGTATTCCGTCACCTCGGACCACAGCCGCGCCGCTCCCTCGGGGTCGAGCCCGACCGCGGGCTCGTCCAGGAGAAGTGAGGAGGGCCTTCTCGCCAGGACCCCCGCCAGAGCCACCCGGCGCTTCTCGCCCCGACTCAGCCGCCCCAACCCTTCATTCCAAAGCGCCGTTGGAAGCCCCACGCGCGTGAGGGCCTCGGCAGCCGCCTCCCGCGCCCTTTCGCCGGGCCCGAGGCCCCAGGTCACGTCACCCAGCGGAGAGTCGCCCACGAGCTGCCGCTCGGGGAATTGGAGGAGGATGCCGGGGCGGGCTTGGGCGGGGGTGCCCGTGCCCCACTGGACCTCGCCTTCGTCCGGCGCGACGAGGCCAGCCATGCACTCCAGGAGGGTCGTCTTCCCAGCCCCCGGCCGGCCCAGGACCAGGAGCAGCTGCCCGGGCCCGAGATCGACGTCCACTCCTCGGACGGCCGCCCTGCGGCCTTGCCCTGGGGAGCCACGCATCACGGTGAGCCCCCGGGCTCGGATCAGGAACTCATCCACCGCAGGAGGTCTCGGAGAGGGGGGAGGGAGGCCCCTTCGGCGTCGACCCGGCGCCGCAGAGCGAGCATCGGCGGGACTTCCCACGGTGAGATGCCCGAAGAGAAATACTCCTCCGGAGGCCCGTCGAACGCGACCCGCCCTCCGGCGAGCGCGACGACCCGGTCGGCCCAGAGAAGCTCGTCCGGTTGGTGCGTCACGTGCAGCACCCCGACCCCCTCGGCTCGAAGGTCCGCGAGGGCGAGGAGTACCGCGTCCCGCTCCCAGGGGCTGAGCATGGACGTCGCCTCGTCGAGGAGGAGGTGACTCGCGCCGAGAGCCAGGACGGACGCGAGAGCCAGCTTCTGGGCCTCCCCCCCCGACAGGGTGTGGACCGCAGCCTCCCGGAGCTCCCACAAACCGAGGTGCCGGAGGGTCGCCTCCACCACGGCCCGGATCTCCTGCGCAGGCAGGCCCCGGCTCTCCAGCCCGAAGGCGACGTCGTCCTCGACGACCGGGCAGATCCCCTGATCCTCGGGGTTCGCGAAGACCAGGCCCACACGTGGGTCCAGTGCCGTCAAGGGGCACCCCTCGAGGGTTACGCGACCCTCGGAAAGGGGAAGGACCCCCTTGAGGGCCAGGAGCAGCGTCGTCTTCCCGGAACCGTTGG
>CAZJSF010000185.1:0-4994 GCA_964548515.1 uncultured Thermodesulfobacteriota bacterium | reverse complement strand
CACCGATGGCCTAGCCTAGCCCCTGACGGGGTCCCCGGCGTTCCGGAGAGCTTCGAGGGTCGTGGCCAGCCTCTTGGGTGACGCGGAAGGCCCACGCAGGAACCCGTCGGGGAACTCGATGATGGATTGCCAGGTGGCCGGAGGGCGCCCGAGGCGTGAGGCCGCTCGTTGACACCGGCCACCACGCCGGACAAACTCGCCGGACCCCGTCCACAGGAGGAAGGCCCGAGTCCATGGAACCTGTACGCTGCCCCTGGCCCACGACGGACCTGTACGTCGCGTACCACGACGAGGAGTGGGGCGTGCCGGTGCACGAGGACCGGCGGCTGTTCGAGTTCCTGGTGCTGGAGGGTGCCCAGGCCGGGCTGAGCTGGGAGACGATCCTGCGCAAGCGCGAGGCGTACCGCCGGGCGTTCGCGGGGTTCGACCCGGCGCGGGTGGCCGCCTTCGGGCCCGCCGACGTGGAGCGCCTGCTCGGCGACGCGGGCATCGTGCGGAACCGGCGCAAGGTCGAGTCGGCGGTGGCCAACGCCCGGGCGTTCCTCGCGGTGCAGCGGGAGTTCGGCTCGTTCGACGCCTACGCCTGGCGGTTCGTGGGCGGCCGTCCGGTGCGGAACTCGTGGCGGGCGATGGCGGAGGTGCCGGCCCGGACCCCGGAGTCGGAGGCCATGAGCGCCGACCTGCGGCGGCGGGGGTTCGGCTTCGTGGGGCCCACCATCTGCTACGCGTTCATGCAGGCGGTGGGGATGGTGAACGACCACCTCGTCCGGTGCTTCCGCCACCGGGAACTCGCCTGACCCGGGCCAGGACCTTCCGCGGGCGGCTCAGCTCCCCGGCACGGGGATCCACAGGGGCAGCTGGGCGGGCTCCCCGCCGGGCAGCCCGTCGGGGACGACCACGGCGGTGTCCGGGGGCACGGGGAGGGTGAGGAGCGCGTCGTCCACCTCGGCGCCCGTCTCCACGCGCCGGAAGCGCAGCTCGTACTCCCCCGGCGGGTCGGCCACCCGGATCTCCACGCTGCCCGGGAAGCCCGGCGGCCCCGCCTCCCCGCGGCCGGCCCAGACGGCCTCCACCCGGGGCACGCCCCAGCGGCTCCAGACCACCCGCTCCGCGGGCCCGCCGGCGCCGTCGAACTCCACCTCCTGGAGCCAGCCGTCCGCGCCCTCCAGGGTGAGGACGAGGCGGCCGTCCTCCCGGCGCCACCCCGCGACGGCGGTGCCGGTGACGGGCACGCGGCCCAGGAGCACGGTCTCGAACCAGGAACCCCAGCCGTCCCACCGGCCGCGGTAGACGGTGCGCTTCGAGGGGACGTAGGCCTCGCACAGCGCCCCGGCGCGGCACGCCAGGGAGAGCACGGGGGTCGAGAAGGGCCCGGCCACGGCGTCGAGCCGCAGCCCCTCTCCCTGCACCACCCGGCCGCCGAAGTCGGCGCTGCCCCGCCCCGAGGCCCGCAGCTTCCCCTGGAGCCGCAGCGCGGGCGGGCCGCCGTTGGAGGCCTCGAGCCGCTCGACCAGGGGCGCGGGGTCCACGGGCACCCGCGCCAGCTCCCGCCGCACGGCGGGCTGGGCGCACCCCAGGACGGCCAGCAGGCCGAGGGCGGCCGGGAGCCTCGCCGTCACAGCTCTCCCAGCTTGCGCTTGGCCGTCTCGGTGTCGGGGGCGAGCTCCAGGGTCCGCTCGTAGGCCTGCCGGGCCCCCTCGGTGTCGCCGGCGGCGCGCCGCGCGTCGCCCAGGTGCTCCCAGATCACGGGGTCGTCGGGGGCTACGTCCACGGCCTTCTGGAGCGTCTTCACCGCCTCGGGGAACCGGCCCTGCTTGTAGTACACCCACCCCAGGCTGTCGGTGATGAACCCGTCGTCGGGCTTCATGTCGAGGGCCCGCAGGATGAGCGCCTCGGCCTCCTCGAGGTTCACGCCGTGCTCGGCGTAGGTGTAGCCGATGTAGTTGAGCGCGTGGGGGTCGTAGGGGTTGATCGAGAGGGCGCGCTTCATGTACTCGACGCTGCGGGGCCACTCGCCGAGCTTGTCGTGCAGCACCCCGAGGGTGAAGAAGACCCGGGGGTTCTCGCTGCCGTGGGCCTCCAGGAACGCCTCGAGCATCTCCACCGCCTTGCGGTGCTCGCCCGAGTCCTCCCACAGCCCGGCCAGGGACACCGCCACCTCCTCGTCGTCGGGGTGCTCGGCGAGGCGCGCCTCGAGCAGCGCCTTGGCCTCCTCCATGCGCTCCAGCCCCTCCAGGGCGATGGCCCGGCGGACCAGGGCGTCGGAGTACTCCTCGGCCTCGGGGGGCACGTGCCCGAGGGTCTCCAGGGCCTCCTCGTACTTCTCCTGGGCGAGCAGGCTCACCCCCAGCAGGTACCACGCCTGGGTGTCGGTGCCGTGGGCCAGGGCCACCGTGCGGAAGACCTCCTCCGCGTCGGCGGGCCGGTCGGCCTGGAGGAGCAGCATTCCCAGCCGGAACCGCAGGCTCGGGTCTCCCCCGCTCCACCGCTCGGCCGCCTGGAAGACCTCCACGGCCTCCTCCACGCGCTCCTGCTTGAGCAGCACCTGGCCGAGCCGGAAGCGCGCCTCCACGTCGTGGGGGTTCGCGTCCACCACCCGGCGGTAGAGCGCCTCGGCGGCGGTGAGGTTGCCCGCCGCCTCGTCCATCTCGGCCAGGGAGCGCAGGCTCGGGCGGTGGGCGGGGTCGATCTCCAGGGCCCTGCCCAGGTCGCGGCGGGCCCCCTCCCCGTCCCCGGTGCCCAGGCGGAGCCGTCCGGCCGCGAACCACGCGTCGGCGTCCCGGGGGTCGTCTTCGGTCCAGCGCAGGGCCTCGGCCAGGGCGTCCTCCCGCCGGCCGAGCCCCTCGAGGAGGCGCACGGCGGTGCCCCGGGCCTCCCGCGCGCCCCCGGCCCGCGCCGCGCCCAGGGCGGCCTCGGCGGCCTCCGCCGTCCGGCCGCTCACCTCGAGGATGCGCGAGCGGAGCAGGAGCAGTTCCGGGTGCCCCGGCCGGTGCTCGAGCCCCTCGTCCACCTCGGCGAGCGCCTCGTCCATGCGCCGCCCACCCAGGAGCAGCCTCGCGCGCTCGATGCGCAGGGCGGCCGACTCGGGGTCGGCCTGGACGGCCTGCTCCAGGGCGGCGAGCGCCTCCGCCCGGTCCCCCTCCCGCTGGGCGAGGTACGACCGCATGACCCCCGGCACCGCCGAGGTGCCGGTGGCGCAGGCAGCCGAGGGCAGAACCAGGAAGGCGCAGAGGAGCCCCGCCCGGGCCCACCCGCCGCACTGCGTCCCCATCCGTCTCATCCGAGTCCTTCCTCCCTCCCGGGCGCCTCCGGGCACCCGGCTGCGTTCACCGGGAGCCCGCGCCGCGTCGGAGCCGGCCTTCGAAGCGCCGGCGGAACTTCGCCAGCTTCGGGGCGATCACCACCCGGCAGTAGCCCTGGCCGGGGTTCTTCTCGTAGTAGCGCTGGTGGTACTCCTCGGCGGGCCAGAAGCGCCCCAGGGGGACCACCTGGGTGACGACCGGGTCCTCCCAGACGCCCTCGGCCTCCAGCTCCGCGATCACCGCCTCGGCGGTGCGGCGCTGCTCCTCGCCGTCGTACAGGACGATGGACCGGTACTGGGGCCCCGCGTCCGCGCCCTGGCGGTCCGGCGTGGTGGGGTCGTGGACGGCGAAGAAGACCCGCAGCAGGTCGCCGAAGGAGATCCGCGCCGGGTCGAAGGCCACCTGCACCACCTCCGCGTGCCCGGTGTCTCCACCGCACACCTCCCGGTACGTCGGCTCGGCGGCGTCGCCGCCGGCGTACCCCACGGTCACGTCCTCCACCCCGTCGAGCGCGGCGAACACGGGCTCGAGGCACCAGAAGCACCCTCCGCCCAGGGTCGCCGTCTCCCTCCTGCCCTCGCCGCCCATGGCCCTCTCCGGTCCGCCGATCCCCCGCCCCGCGATGTTCTCACGTTCCCCGGGGCCGTGCCACACCCATGGGCCCCCGGCTCAAGCCCGGGCGCCCGCGGCACGAACCGTATAGGTGCACGCAGCGCCCCCCGGCGGGGGCGCCGACGCGACGGAGGCGACGATGGAAGACCTGAGGACGTCGGAGACCTGGCGCATCTTCCGCATCCAGGCCGAGCTCATCGACGGCATCGAGACCCTCAACCGGCTCGGGCCCGCCGTGACGGTGTTCGGCAGCGCCCGGCTGCGGCCCGACTCCCCCTACTACGCGGCCGCCGAGCGCTTCTGCCGGCGCCTCTCCGACGCGGGCTTCGCCGTCGTCACCGGCGGCGGGCCGGGCATCATGGAGGCCGCGAACCGCGGGTGCCACGCCGGGCACGGGACCTCGGTGGGCCTCAACATCGCCCTGCCCGAGGAGCAGGCCCCCAACGGGTACCAGGACGTCCGGATGACCTTCCGGTACTTCTTCACCCGCAAGCTGATGTTCGTGAAGTACAGCGTGGCCTTCGTGATCTGCCCGGGGGGCTACGGGACCCTGGACGAGCTCTTCGAGGCGCTGACCCTCGTGCAGACGGGCAAGATCCGGCGCTTCCCCATCGTGCTCCTGGGGAGCGACTACTGGGGCGGCCTGCTCGAGTGGCTTCGTGGGAGGATGCTCGCGGAGGGGTGCATCGACGAGGGGGACCTGGACCTGTTCCGGGTGTGCGACGACCCCGACGAGATCGCCCGCATCATCACCACCCACTACGTCGACATCTCGAAGGACCTGCCCGAGGAGCGCCGCCACCCGGTGCCCCGGCGCTGAGACCGCCTCGCGTGCTGTCGGGGCGGCCTCAGCCGCCCTTTCCGAAGGGCACCAGGTCCACCGCGCCGGCCTCGCGCCGGTCCCCCCGCAGGAGCTCCATGTGGCGCAGCACCGCGAAGGCCCGGGCGACCTGGTCGGCCGTGGCGCCGAGCAGGCCGGGCACGTCGGCGCGCGGCACGCGGCCCCGCTCCCGCACGAGCTCGTAGAGCGCCTTCTCGAGGCCCTGGAGCGACGCCACGGCGTCGGCCTCGGTCTTCGAC
>CAZJSF010000184.1:1871-5145 GCA_964548515.1 uncultured Thermodesulfobacteriota bacterium | reverse complement strand
GGTGGGTGTTCCCGTGCCCACTGCGCCGCCGCCACGAGGACGGGGATCCGGCCCGGAACCTGCCCGCCCGGGAGGCGGGCGACGACACCGTGCGGGTGGCCCTGGCCCACGGGGGCGTGATCGAGTTCTCCCAGTCCACAGGGAGCCCGAACCGGATCGACCCGGAGGCGGTGCTCGCCAAGGGCTTCGACTACCTGGCCCTCGGCGACTGGCACTCCACCCTCTCCCTTGGGCCCCGGGTCTGGTACCCGGGAACGCCGGAACCGACACGCTTCCAGGAGAGGGACCCCGGCGGCGTGCTCCTGGTGGACCTCCCGGCGGCGGGCGCGGTGCCGCGGGTTGAGCCCGTCGCCGTCGGGCGGTCGCGGTGGGTTTCCCGGGAGGTGGGCTTCGACGACGACGCCGGGGTCGAACGGCTCGCCCGGTGGTTCGAGGCGCTGCCGGAGAAGTCGTGGACCCTGGTGAGCGTGGCCCTGTCCGGGACCCTGTCCCTCGAGGCCCGGGCCCGGCTGGACGCGGTCCTCGAAGCCGAGGCCTCCAGGCTCCTGCTCCTCGAGGTCGCCCGGGACGACGTCGCGGAGGCGGCGACGGAGGAGGACCTGGCCCGCCTTGCGCCCGAAGGCTTCGTCGGAGCCGCCGTGGAGCGGTTGCGGTCGGAGGATTCCCCCGAGGCCCGCGACGCGCTCCGGCTCCTCCACCGGCTGCAGGGCGGAGGTGGAGCGTGATCCTCCGGGACCTGCGGGTGCGGCACTGGCGCGGTCTCGAGGAGATGACCCTGCCGGCCCTCGCCCCGGGCCTCAACCTCGTGCTCGGGAGAAACGAGTCCGGGAAGAGCCGCCTCGTCGAGGCCCTCTGGTTCGCGCTCTTCGAGAGCTCCAAGGGGAAGGCGGAGCACAAGCGCGCCCTGCAGGGGTGGGGGAGCGCCGAGGGGCCGCTGGTGGAGACCACGTTCTCGGTCGCCGGCGACGCGTACCGGGTGGAGAAGCGCTTCGTGGCCTCGCCCTACACGGTGCTGGAGGGCCCCGGGCGCACCTGGAAGGGGGAGGAGGCGGAGGCCCGGCTCGCGGAGCTCCTGGGCACCGCCGCCCCCGGCGGGCGCCGGGCCGATCCGGCGGACCTGGGCCTCTGGCCGCTCCTGTGGGTTCGTCAGTTCGGCGGGGCGGAGGCGCCGCACGGGGACCTCAACGACGCGACCCGGGCCCGGCTCCAGGACCTCCTGGCGCGGGAGGTGGGCCAGATCGCCATCGGCCCCGGCGGGCTGGCGGTGATGGACCGTGTGAGGCAGGAGGCGGCGCGCTACTGGACCGCCACGGGGAGGGCGACCCTCGAGCTCCGGGAAGCCCAGGAGGACGCGGCCCGGTGCCAGGGCTGGTGGGAGGAGACGCGCCGGAGGAAGGGGGAGCTGGAGGCCGTGTCCGCGGAGCTCGCCCGGACCCGCCGCGAACTCGAGGGCCTCGCGGAGCGGCTGGCTCTACGGCGGAAGGTGCTGATCCGGGCCCGGGAGCGGGCCGCGGAGGCGGACCGGGTACTGCAGAACCTGGCTTCCCTCGACGGGGACGTCCGGGTGGCGGAGGCAGCGCTGAGCGCGGTGCGGGAGACCCACGGACTGCGAGTGGAACGGGACGAGGCGCTCGCGAAGCTCGACGCGGAGGGTGCGGCCGCGGCCGTGGAGTCCCGGGACCTCGCGGCGCGGGTGGAGGAGGCGGTCGCTCGGGTCGCCTCGGCCGAGGAGGGGATCCGGAGGGCGGAGGAAGGCCACCGGGAGGCGAGGGAGGTATATCGTCGGGCGGTGGACCACGGGCGCCGCAGCGAGGCGGCCAGCCAGCTCGAAGCCCTCGAGAGGCGCCGCTCCCGGGTGGACGCCCTGGAGGTCCGGCTCGCGGAACTCCTGCGCGCCGGGGGCTCGCTGACGGTGGACGGGCCGTCGGCCCGGCGGGTCCGCGAACTGGCCTCGGCGTGGGAGAAGGCGCGGGCGGGCCTCGCCGGGGCAGCGGCGCGGCTCGAGGTTCACGCCCATCGGTCCCTCGACCTTCCCGACGGGACCCTCGGCGAGGGCGAGAGGCGGGTCTGGACGTGCGCGGAGCCCACCACCGTGCAGATCCAGGGCGTCGCCACGGTTTCCGTGGTGCCGGGCGGAGAGGGGCTCACGGCCCTCCGGGAAGGGGAGAGGGTCTCCCGCGGCGCCCTCGAGGCGGCGTTGGCCGGGCTGGGCTTGCCCTCGGTGGAGGCGGTGGAGGACCGGTGGGTGCAGCGCCAGGAGGTGGAGCGGGAGGTCGGGCAGGTCCGGGGCCTGCTCGAGGCCCTGTGCCCGGAGGGCCCGTCGGAGCTCTGTGCACGTATCGACGGGGCCCGCGCCGCGATGGCGGCGCTGGGGGAGGAGGACGGGGTCGCCGTGGCGGTCGACGAGGCGCGGCAGGCCGCGGATGCCGCGGGCGAAGCCGAGCGCCGGGCGCGGGCCGCCCGCGACGTGGGCTCCGAGGCCCTGGGGGCGTTGCGGGTGGAAGCCGGACGGGTCGAGCAGCGGGCCAGGGGCCTTCGGGAGGAGCGGGAGCGGCTGCTCGCATTGCTCCGAGGCATGCCGTCGGCGCCCGAACTGGAGGCCCGGCTCCGCGAGGCCGAGAAGGCCCGGGAGGATCTGCTCGCGGCGAGGGAGGGCCTGAAGCGGTCCTACGAGGAACGCGGCGGGGCGGGCGCAGCCGGCGACGTCGAGCGGGAGCAGGCCGCCGCCGATGCCCTGGAGGCGCAGCGCCGGGAGACCGAGGCGCGGCGGCTGCGTCTGGAGGGCCGGCTGTCCGCCCTGGAAGGGGAGGCCCTCCACGAGGAGGAGCAGGAAGCCGCGGCGGCGGCCGCCGCCGCGCAGCAGGCACTGGAACGGGTGGCCCGCCGGGCGTCGGCGGCCCGCCGGCTCCTGGATGCCCTGGAGGGCGCGCGGCGAGAGGCCCAGGAGCGGTTCACGGCTCCGGTGCGCAGCCGGGTGGAGCCCTACCTGCGCCAGGTCTTCCCGGGCTCCGCCCTCTCCCTGTCCGAGACCTGGGAGGTGGCGGGGCTCGAGACGGCGAACGTGGCCGAGCCCTTCCTCGAGCTCTCCGGCGGGGCGCGGGAGCAACTGGCCGTCATCGTGCGGGTGGGCCTGGCGGAACTCCTCGCGGGAGAGCACCGGCTGCCCCTGGTTCAGCTTCACACCCCTCCCCGGCACGCCCCGGCGGAGGAAGTCGATCTCTTCCTCACCGACAACGAAGAGGGAGGATACCTGGCGGCCCGGCATCTGATAGAA
>CAZJSF010000184.1:0-1861 GCA_964548515.1 uncultured Thermodesulfobacteriota bacterium | reverse complement strand
CGACGACGCGCTCACCAACACGGACTTCGAACGGGTGGAGCGGATCCACCGGGTCCTCTTCCAGGCGGCGAAGCGGCTCCAGGTCCTCGTCTTCTCCTGCCACGAGGAGGCCTATGACGGGCTCGGGGCGGATCGGACCTTCCGGCTCCCCGGGGGTCGGGGCGTCGGGGTGCCGTGAGCCCGTCGCGCTAGCCGGGGGGCGGGCGCCTCGGGACGGTGGCGGAGGGAGAGCCATGGGTCGGACGCGTTGGCGGTGGATGGCGGCGCTGCTCGGGGCGTCGACCGCGGCGTGCGGCACGCTCCACGGGGCGGGCACGGGCCCCCCCCCGCTGGGCCCGGACGAGGCCGTGGGGATCGTGCTGACCCGATACGCCCGGGCCAGGGGAGGCGAGGCGTCCCGGGAAGCGGAACGGTTGCGCGGCAAGGAGCGCTTCTTCGGAGGGTGCGTCGCCGAGGGCGTCCGGGACGCCGCGCCCCGGGCGCGGGTGCTGGAACCCGACGAGACGTGGCCCGTCCTCTTCCCGGGAATCCCGTACGAGGAAGTCCCCCGCGGGCGGGCGGCGCTCGTCGAGGCCCTTCGGAGGTCTCCGCCCTGCGCACCTTCCGGAGGTCCGCCGGTGCGCTACCTCGTGGTCCTGGACGTGGAGACGCGGGAGGAGGCCGCGGCGACGGACGTGGGTATGGGCGGAGACGGGGGCGGTGGGGGTGGCGTCCTGGTGGTCGCGGCGGACACCCGCTGGGACCGCTCGACCCGGATCGAAGCCTCCGTCCTCGACCTGGCGACCCTGGAGGAGTGTGGTCACCTCTCGGCCTCCAGCCGGGGAGACGAGGGCTGGATCTACGGGTGCGGGGTCTGCGTCATACCCCCCTGCGTCATCCCGTTCCCGATCCCGCCCATTCCCCGGACGGTCATGACCGAGTCGAGCACCTGCGCGGACGTCGGGAAGCGCCTCGGAGAGAGCTTCGCAAAGGCCGCCGGGCCCTGAGCCGCTTCGCCGGGAGAGAGGCTTCCCCCCGGCCGCCGCGATTGGCCTGCCCCCTCGGGATGTGGTATGCGTTTGGAGGATCGAGAACACGAGCCGAGGCCGTGCCGCAGAGAAGGGACGGCGTCCGGGAGGAGACGACGATGAGCGAGCCGGCCGGAGTCCGGGTTTCCGACCTCAAGGTCGACCAGCAGAACCTCTACCGCGAGGAGAACTTCACCGACCTCAAGGTCGCGAGCATCCGGCGCCTCACGCCCGTGAAGCAGGACGGCTCCATCGACAAGGGCCGGCCGGTGATCTTCGTCGGCCAGACCCGGATCATGACGCCGGCCGGGAGTCTTCCCATCGAGGCGGCCCTGGACGCGCAGAACCTCCAGCAGGCCATGGAACGCTTCCCGGCGGCCATGTCGGCGGCGATCGAGCGAATGATGGCCGAACTCTCGGAGCTCCGCCGGCGGGAGGCCAGCAGGATCGTGACGCCCCGCGAGGCCGGGGGCGGCATCGTGCTCCCGTAGCGGGAGCCCCCCTTCCCCCGCCGTTGCCCGAGCCTCCCCGTCTCCGAGTGCGGCCGCCGTGAGCACCCGTTCCCTGCGCCGGTTCGGCCCCGCCCTCGCCGGCGTCCTGGTGTGGGCCGCTTCGGCCGCCGCGTGGAACGACGAGACCCACCTGGCGATCGCGAAGGCCGCGGGCTATGCCAAGTGGTACAACGCGGCCGGCGCGGACATCGCGAAGGTGAAGGCCGGCACCCTCGAACAGCACAACCACTACGCCAACAACTCCGCGGGGACGACCGTCACCGCGGCGGAGGTCATGGCGCAGGTCCAGCGCTACGACACGGTGGACGCCGGGGGGCACCTCTACGGGGCCGTCCTCGCCGC
>CAZJSF010000183.1:0-5221 GCA_964548515.1 uncultured Thermodesulfobacteriota bacterium | reverse complement strand
GCATCGGCGTAACCTACGCCACCACCACGATGGGCGCCGACCACACGGCCGGCTACGCCATCGCCACCAACATCCTGAAGGTGGGCGGCTACGTCGATCCCCTCAAGCCCGAGGGGCAGGTCGACCTGTCGCGCAACCTGCAGATCGCCACGGCCGCGGTCGACTCCACGGGCCTCTGCCTGTTCGTGGCGTTTGCGGTGCTCGACAAGCCCGAGGCCTTCGAGGCCGTCTACGAGATGATCAACGCCTTCTACGGCCTGAAGCTGGGCCCGGACGACGTGGTGGGCCTGGGCAAGGCCGTCCTCAGCATGGAGAAGAAGTTCAACAACGCGGCGGGCTTCACCAACGCCCACGACCGGCTGCCGGCGTGGATGTACACGGAGCCCCTGGCGCCGCACAACACGGTCTTCACCGTGAAGGACGAGGACCTGGACCAGGTGTACAACTTCGTGCAGTAGCGACGGCCCCGGAGAGGACTCCGGGGACGGCGGACCGCGGCTCCGAGCCGAAGCGCCTACGGGGGGAACCCCACGGCGCCCGGCCGAAGGGTCGGGGGGAAACCCACCGGCCTCCCATTCTCGGAAAGGAGCCGCCCGCGGTTCCCGCGCCGGGCCGAGGCGCGGGAGCGCGGCTGACCCCTTCCCTTCGCGGAGGGGGTCAGGTGTCTCGGCCACCGGCGTCGGGAGCCCGCCGGCTCCGCCGCGGGGCTGCCCGGGGAGATGCGATGCGGATCTTCGTCAACGAGAGGCCGGTGGAGTTCGCGGGCGAAAGCCTCGAGGAGGTGCGGCACGCCTTCAAGCCGGGGGCGGACGTGCTCATCCTCAACGGGTTCCCGTGCCCGCCGGAGCGCCCGGTGGCCGAGGGCGACCGGGTCGTGCTCATCCGCAGGGGCGAGATGCCCGGCCGGGAGGAACTCGAGGCACTGCTCGTGTCGCGCCACACCCCCGGCGTCCACGCCCGGGTCCGGGAGGCCCGGGTCGGGATCGCGGGGCTCGGGGGACTCGGCAGCCAGGTGGCCATCGCCCTGGCCCGGATCGGCGTCGGGGACCTGGTGCTGGCCGACTTCGACGTGGTGGAGCCGAGCAACCTGAACCGCCAGCAGTACTTCGTGGAGCAGATCGGGCTCCCGAAGGTCGAGGCCCTGTGCGGCACCCTGGCCCGCATCAACCCCTACGTGCGGCTGAGCCCCCACGGGGTCCGGCTGACGCCCGAGAACATCCCGGAGATCTTCCGCGGCTGCCGGGTGCTGCTCGAGTGCTTCGACCGGGCCGACCAGAAGGCCATGCTCGTGGAGACGGTGCTGGTCGGCCTGCCGGACACGTGGGTGGTGGCCGCCTCCGGCCTGGCGGGGTACGCCCCGGCCGACGACATCCGGACCCACCGGGTCGGCTCCCGCCTGTTCGTGGTGGGGGACCTGGAGGCCGAGGCGCGCCCCGGCGTGGGGTTGATGGCGCCGCGGGTGGGCGTCGCGGCCCACGCCCAGGCGAACCTCGCCCTGCGGCTGCTGCTGGGGGAAGAGGGGGGAGCGGAGGTCTGAGACATGACGGTGAACCTGAAGTTCTTCGCGGGGCTGCGGAACTATCTCCCCGAAGGGGCGAGCCCCTACCCGGCCGAACTCCCCGAGGGGGCTACCGTCCGGGACGCCCTGCGGGCCTACGAGGTGCCCGAGGACAAGCCCCGCATCCTCCTCGTCAACGGCCGGCACGCGGAACTGGACACCGTTCTCGGCGACGGGGACCTGCTCAGCGTGTTCCCCCCCGTGGCCGGGGGATGAGCCCGTGTTGACCGCCGTCAAGGCTCGGCGCGCCGGCTCCTCGTAAGCTGGGACGCGACGCGTCCTCCCTCGACTCCCGGAAGAACCGATGAACCGCGAACCCTGCGCCGCCCTCGAACACCCGACCGGAAGGCCCGTGGAACAGCCCGCGCTCCGGGACCGCCCGACCCGGCTCTTCGTCGAGGCGACCACCCGCTGCAACCTTCGCTGCCGCATGTGCGTCAAGCAGACCGACGACCACGCCATGGAGGAGGGCGACCTCGACGAAGCCACCTTCGCGGCGCTGGAACCGGCGTTCGCCGGCCTGGAGAGCCTGGTGCTCTCCGGCATCGGGGAGCCGCTGCTCCACCCCGGCCTGGAGGGCTTCGTGGAGCGGGCGCGGGCGGGCATGCCGGAGGGGGCCTGGGTCGGGTTCCAGTCCAACGGCCTGCTGCTCGACGAGGCACGGGCCCTGCGCCTGGCCCGGGCGGGCCTCGACCGGGTGTGCCTCTCCCTGGATGCGGTGACGGCGGGGGCCTTCCGCCGGATTCGTGAAGGCGGCGAGGTGGGCGCCGTGGAGCGGGCGCTCTCGGCCCTGGGCGGGGTCCAGGCCCGCACCGGGCGCCGGCTCGACGTGGGGATCGAGTTCGTCGCCATGCGCGACAACGTGGCCGAGCTGCCCGAGGTGCTCCGCTGGGCGGCGGGCCGGGGGGCGACCTTCGCCATCGTCACCCAGGTGCTGCCCTACGACGAGGGGCTGGTGGCCCAGGCGGCCTACGACGCCAACACGGACTCGGCGGTCGAGTTCTTCGAGCCGTGGCGTCGTCGCGCCCGGCGGGAGGGCATCCCGATCGAGCGCTACTTCGAGGTCCTGTGGAAGTACACGAAGACCCCGGAGGAACAGCGGATCGTGGACTTCATCGAGCGGGTCCGGGCGGACGCCCACGCCAGGGACGTGTTCGTGAACATCCAGAAGGTCCTCGAGCGCGACGAGGCGTGGCTCCACCGCGTGCGCGGCGTGTTCGCCGAGGCCGGCGAGACGGCGCGGGAGCTCGGCATGGAACTGCGGCTCCCGGAGGTCGTGCCCCACGCGGACCGGCGGTGCGACTTCGTGGAGAAGGGCGGGCTGTTCGTCTCCTGGGACGGCAAGGTCCACCCCTGCTACTTCCTGTGGCACGGGTACCGGTGCCTGATCAACGGCCGCGAGAAGTTCGTGCGGCCCAAGGTGTTCGGGGACCTGGCCGACGACGGCATCCTGGAGATCTGGAACGGGCCGGCCTACCGGGCGTTTCGCGAGGGGGTGATCCGCTACGACTACCCCTTCTGCTCGGACTGCAACCTCTCGAAGTGCTGCGACTACGTGCTGGCCGAGGAGTTCGAGCAGGACTGCTACATCAACGCCGAACCCTGCGGGGACTGCCTGTGGTGCAAGGGCGTGTTCCACTGCCTGCAGTGAGGGCCGGAGGACGCGGAGCTCTGGCCGGCCCCGGACTTTCCCACCTCGATCCCGGAGGAGGAGCGCACCCATGACCGAGAACGTCGATCTCGCGTTGGCCTGGCGGCCGGAGGCGTCGGAGCTGCACGGCCCCGGCGGGAAGCCCATCCCGTTCACCGACGCGGCGCTCGTGGTGCACAACACCGGCGCCGTGCCCCTCGGGGAGTTGCGCGCGACCGTGACCGTCCGGCAGGAGGACACCCTGCTGTGCGAGGAGCGCGACGCCATGGGAGCGGCCTTGGGAGGCCGGGTCCTCGCGCCGGGCGAGAGCGTCGCGGTCGGCGCCTTCGCGCTGCTCCAGGAGGTGGACCAGGGCCTGGCGAGCCGCGTCCACCTCTTCGGCGTCAAGGCTCTGCTCACGTGGCGGTTCCGCGTCGTGGCCGAGGTCGACTGCCGGGCCGCCGACGGTGCCTCGGGCCGGGGGAAGGCCCGGGCGGAGTTCGCGTTCCACTGGGCGCCGCCCGAGAGCCCCGGGGGCCCCGTCGGGCTCGTAGAAGATCCCCTCGGCTGAGGCCAGCCGCCGTCCACCCCCAACGCACGGGTCAGGAGGTCTGCCATGGACGCCAACGAACTGCGGTCGATTCAGGCGCCGATCAAGGAGCGTTACCGGGAGAGCCCCGACGAGGCGAGGGTCACGCTGACGGCGACCGGCCGCCTGGGGGAGGGCCTCGCCTGCTCCCTCGCCACGGCGGGCGCCCTCGTCGAGGCGGGCCTGCACCCCAAGGCGGGGGGCGACGGCTCCTTCGCGTGCTCCGGCGACATGCTCCTGGAGTCCCTGGTCGCCTGCGCCGGGGTCACGCTCCAGGCGGTGGCCACCGCCCTGGGGATCCCCCTCTCCAAGGGGGCGGTCACCGCGGAGGGGGACCTGGACTTCCGCGGCACCCTGGGGGTGGAGAAGGGCGCGCCCGTGGGGTTCTCGGACATCCGCCTGCGCTTCGACGTGGAGAGCGACGCCGAGCCCGAGGCCCTGGACCGCCTGCTCAAGCTCACCCAGCGCTACTGCGTCGTCTTCCAGACCCTGGCGACGCCTCCCCGGCTCTCGGCCGACCTGAACGTCCGGCCGCCGGAGCGGTAGGAGGCCTGGGGAGGCCGTTCCTCAGCGGATGCGGATGCCCCCGTCGCACTCGATGATCGTCCCCGTCATGAAGTCGTTTGCGACGAGGAACCGGATGGCGTCGGCGACGTCCGCGGGGCGACCGATCCGTCCGACCGGTGCGGCGGCCGCCATCTGGGAGAAGGCGGCCTCGCGCTGCTCGGCGGGCAGCGCGTCCCACCACGGGGTCTCGATCACGCCCGGCGACACGGCATTGACGCGGGCCGGTTTGAGCTCCAGTGCCAGGGTCGGGACCATGGCTTCCAGCGCGCCGTTGATGGCGGCGAGGCCGGACGTGCCCGGGAGCGGCGTGCGCGCCGAGGCGGCGGTGACGAAGGTGATCGAGCCGTCAGCCCGCAGGGTCCCCAGGCACGCCTGAGCCGCCTGCACCTGGGCCCAGAACTTCGCGTCGAACCCCCGGCGCACCCCCTCGAGTTCCAACTGGCGAAAGGGTCCCCCGCCCTCCCGGCCGCTCACGCAGAGCACCAGGTGATCGAGCCTGTCCAACCCGGCGAAGAAGGCGTCGAGGGCCGGGCGGGAGGTGGCGTCGACGACCTCCCCCCGGGCGTCCGGCCCCAGTTCTCGCGCCGCGGCGCGCAGTCTCTCGGGGTCCCGGCCGGTCACCACGACCTGTGCGCCTTCGGCTCCGAGGGCGGCGGCCGCCGCTTTCCCGACTCCCGAGCTCCCTCCCATGACGACGATCCTATGCCCCTCGAGTCCCATGTATTCCTCCCGCGCTGGTGTGAGGCCAAATATCTAGACGATTCGTCTCGAAATGTCAATACCTAGACGTATCGTCTCGTTTCGGCCTATCCTGCCGTCATGGCGCGAAAGACGGTACTGTTCCCCGCCTCCGCGACCGACAAGCCGCGGCGGGGCC
>CAZJSF010000182.1:0-5262 GCA_964548515.1 uncultured Thermodesulfobacteriota bacterium | reverse complement strand
GTGGCCCTCGACCTCGATGTTGCCGTGTAGCGGTCCGTCCACGTCGAGGGCGAGGTGAAACGACCGGGCGACGTCCCCCTCACCCGGGCAATGACGGTGCGGGACTTGATCTTCAAGGCAGGCGGCATCACGAAGGACGCCTACCTGGAAGTGGCCCACCTGTACCGGACGGACCGCATCTCGAAGGAGGTGACGATCCACACCTTCCACCTGGGCGCGGCCCTGGATGGGGATGCCCGGGAAGATCTGGCGCTCCAGGACCAGGACCAGGTGGTGGTCCACTCCACCTTCCAGTTCGCCCCGCCCCGCAAGGTCCTGGTCCAGGGGATGGTGAACAAGCCGGGGGAGTACCCCTACGCGAGCAACATGCGGGTGCGGGACCTGGTGCTCGCGGCCGGGGGGCTCCGGGAAGAGGCGTACCTGGACGAGGCCGAGGTCGTGCGGACCGAGGTCCTCGACGGGGAGATGGCCGAGACCCGGACCCTCCGCTTTTCCCTGTCGAAGGCCCTGTCGGGCGATCCCGAGCAGAACCTGCCCGTCAGTCCCTACGACAAGCTCTTCGTGAAGACCATCCCGGAGTGGCGGGAGACGCGCAAGGTGGAACTGAAGGGAGAGGTCGTCTTCCCCGGGACCTACTTCGTGTCCAAGGGAGAGAGGCTCTCGAGCGTCCTCCAGCGGGCGGGAGGGTACACGCCGGAGGCCTACCTGCGGGGAGCGGTGTTCACCCGCGAGAGCGCGCGCCGGCTGCAGGAGGAACGCTTCACCGAACTGCGGGAGCGTCTCCAGCAGATGATCCTGCGCACCGCAGCCACCGAGGTCACCACCGCCGTGGCCATGGACGAGATCGCGGCCCAGAAACAGTTCCTGGCGGCCCAGGAGGCTCTCCTGAGCCGACTCTCCGCCTCCCGGGCGACCGGACGCGTGGTGGTGCAGTTGCTGCCCGTGGAGAAGATGATGGGCTCGTCCTGGGACATCGAACTGGAGGACGGGGACGCGTTGTCGGTTCCGCCGAGGCCGCAGACCGTATCGGTGGTCGGGCAGGTGTACAACCCCACGAGCATCCTGTGGGACCCGGGCCACTCCAACGTGGAGCACTACCTGGCGAAGACCGGGGGGCCCACGAAGGACGCAGCCAAGGGCGAGATCTACGTGGTCCTGGCGGACGGGACCGTCCTGAGTCCGCAGAGCCTCCGCTCCCAGGGCTGGTGGTCGGAAGACATCCTCCGGACCGACCTCCAACCGGGAGACGCGATCCTGGTTCCGGAGAAAGTCACCCGGTTCGCTCTGCTGCGCGGGATTCGCGACATCAGCCAGATCGTCTTCCAACTGGCCGTCACCGCGGGAGTGCTCGTCACCCTGTTCTGACCTCCCGACCTGCCCCGTCGGCGTCGCCCTCCTCCATCGGAGGCCTCAGCGTGGGGCCGGAGCCCGGTCCCCGGGCCGCGCCCCCCGGTACCACCACGCGAGGGAGTCGGCCCCCTCCTCCCCTTCCGCCGGAGCCCATCTCGCGAAGTCCTTGTCCCCGAGGGGACGGTACGGGCCGGGCTTGAGTTCGAAGAGAACGGTGCCCGACTCGAGCGCCGCCAACGAGTGCCACGTGTCGGGCGGCACCTCGACGGCCAGAGTCCCTCCGCCGGCACACAACTCGACCCGGTCGCGCACCGTTCCCACGTCGTCGAACACGAGGACGGCCGCCCGACCCGCCAGGATCAGGAACAGCTCCCACCGCCCCGCTTCGGGGTGACGATGCGGTCTCACGTAGCTGCCGGGCTCCACCGCGTTGCAGAAGCGCTGGACCGGGTCCTCCGACGTGGGGTGGAGATTCTCGTTGGCCCGGCGCCGCGTCGAGGAGACTGCGCGGGCACTGAGCGCGCTCAGGTCGTCCGACGAGAGGACCTTCACGGCCCGCGAGAGTCCCGGCCCCCGGGCTTCCCGGTGGCCCGACGTCGGGGCGGCGGGGCGGCCAGTCGGCGGGGATTCCGGGTCATGCCGCCCGTGCCCTTCGGCGCAGGAGCCATCCCGTGGCGAACGCGACCAGGAGCGTCAGCGCCCCTCCCACGACGCCGGAAACCGTCTGGCCCGCGCGCTCCGAAGTCCAGACGGTCTGGCCGCTATCGGGTTCGGCGCCCGCAGGGTTCCGAAATCCGTAGTCGGGGAGCAGGGCCGTCCTCTCCTGAACTCGACCGAGGGACTCGTGGATCTTCCCCGATGGCTCGGGCAGTTCCTCGGACCCGGTAAGCCGCTGGAGCGACCACTCCAGCCCGTCGGGATTCGCGGACGCGAACCAGGAGAGGCCCGCGCCCACCACCAGGGCGGCGACGCCGAGGGCCACCACCGTCCCCCGGAAGGACCCGGGCATGCGGGCCTCGGTCCTCCCGACCAGGAGCTCCGGTTGCGCCTTCCCCACGAAGGCAACCACGGCAGCCGTCACGAACCCTTCCACGACACCGATCGCCAGGTGGATGGGCTGCATCACGGCGAGGAACGAAGACAGGGAGATCTCGGAGATCCCCGAGGCGACGGTCTCCAGCACGACCCCGAGGGATCCGAACTGGAGCCCGACCACGGCCGCGAGGACGGCCGCCAGTGTGATGCGGCCCCGCGTCGGTCGGGACCCGGCCAGGGTACGGTACACGAGGGGATAGGCGACGAAGCACGGGAAGAAGCCCAGGTTGAAGATGTTGGCCCCCAGGGCCAGCAGCCCACCGTCGGCGAAGAACAACGCCTGGACCGACAGCACCGACGCCAGCACGAGGAAGGCGGCACAGGGACCGAGCAGGATGGCGAGGAGCAGCCCGCCCCCCAGGTGCCCGCTCGAGCCCGTGCCGGGGATCGTGAAGTTGATCATCTGCGCCGCGAAGACGAAGGCCCCGAGCACCCCCATGAGGGGGATCTGGCGCTCGTCGGCGGTTCGCCGCAGCCTCCGGGAGCACAGCCCCGTCACGGTCGCGGTGGCAGCCCACAGGGAACCCCCGACCACGGGGGAGAGCAACGCGTCGGCCATGTGCATCGGGAACTCCATCGTGGTACCGGTTAGTGGTATCGTGCTACCCTCCGTTCGGAAACATACAGGTGCGTAGCATGTCAGTCAAGTCGTTCGAGGCAATCGTGGCACCCCGACCGCCCTCCAGGGCCTCCCGTGCCCCCCGGCGCCTTGACCCGCGAGGGGTGCGTGGTCTACACAGGCGGTCCTGTGCCCTCGACTCGGGAGGACGCCCATGGCCGACGTCATTCGGTTCGGGATCTCCATGGACGATCGACTGCTCCAGCGCTTCGACGAACTGATCGAGCGCAAGGGGTACGTGAACCGCTCGGAGGCGGTCCGCGACCTCATCCGCAACGCCCTCGTCGAGGACCAGTGGACGCGCGCCGAGGAGGAGATCGTCGGGACCGTGACCCTGGTGTACGACCACCACACCCGCGACCTCGCCGACAAACTCACGGAGCAGCAGCACTCCCACCACGGCTCCATCATCTCCGCCCTCCACGTCCACCTGGACGCGCACCACTGCCTGGAAGTGGTCGTCGTGCGGGGCAGGACGGCGGAGGTGAGGCGCCTGGCCGACGAACTGATCGGCACCAAGGGGGTCAAGCACGGGAAGCTCGTCACGTCCACCACGGGCCGAGACCTGGCCTGACCCCGGCGTGGCTTCCCTGGATTCGGCATTCTTCAACCTCGGGCGCCTGGACCGGCTGGCCGCCCAGGAGACCCCCGTCCATCGCCTCGATCCCCGGGCCAAGCTTCTCACGACGCTCGTCTTCCTCGTGTGCGTCGTGTCCTTCCCCAAGTACGAGATCTCGGGCCTCCTCCCCTTCTTCCTCTACCCGGTCGTCCTGCTGTCGTCGGGAAGGCTCCCGGCGGGGTTCCTCGCCGCTCGCCTGGCTGCCGTGGCCCCACTCGCGATTCTCGTCGGGATCTTCAACCCAATCCTCGACCGGGAGATCCTCCTCCGCGTCGGTGACGCGGGCATCTCGGGCGGGTGGATTTCCTTCCTCTCCATCCAGATCCGCTTCGCCCTCACGGTGGGCACGGCCCTTCTCCTGATCGCGACCACGAGTTTCCAGGGCCTCTGCCTGGCCCTGCAGCGCTTCGGAACGCCTCGGGTGCTGACGGTGCAACTGCTCTTCCTGTACCGCTATCTCTTCGTCCTGGCCGAAGAGGGGATCCGGCTCGTCCGCGCGCGGGCGCTGCGTTCCTTCGGCCGGCGGGGCCTGGAGATCCGCGTCTACGGCAGCCTGATCGGACACCTCCTGCTGCGCACGTTGGAGAGGGCCCAGCGCATCCACCTCGCCATGCTGTGCCGGGGGTTCGAGGGAGAGGTCCATCTCCTGCGGCGGTTGCGGATCGGACGGGCGGAGGTTCTGTTCACCCTCGGCTGGACGGCGCTCTTCCTCGCCTTCCGCCTCTGGAACGTCCCACAGATCCTCGGGCGCCTTCTAACGGAGTTTGCGCGGTGAGCCATCACATCGTGGAAGTGTCGGACCTGCACTACACCTACCCGGGCGGCACTGCGGCGCTCAACGGGGTCTCCTTTCGCATCACCCACGGAGAGTCGGTGGCGGTGGTGGGGGCCAACGGCGCCGGCAAGTCGACGCTGTTGCTCCACCTCAACGGGTACCTCCCTCCGCAGAAGGGAACCGTCCGTGTCGGGGATTTCCCGCTCACCCGGGAGACCGTGAAAGAGGTTCGGCGCACCGTGGGGATGGTGTTCCAGGACCCGGACGACCAGCTCTTCATGCCCACGGTGGGAGAGGATGTGGCCTTCGGTCCGCTCAACCTGGGACTGCCCCGCGAAGAGGTGGACCGCCGGGTAGCGGATTCCCTGGAACGAGCGGGGGTTCCCCACCTGAGCGACCGCCCGCCCTATCGCCTCTCCGGCGGGGAGAAGCGGGCCGTCGCGATCGCAACCGTCCTCGCCATGTCCCCGGACGTGTTGGTGATGGACGAGCCCAGCTCCAACCTGGACCCGGCGGGTCGACGACGCCTCATCGAGCTGCTCAAGAGCTTTCGGCACACCAAGATCATCGCCACCCATGACCTGGACATGGTGCTGGACGTCTGCTCGCGGACGATCGTGTTCCGCGAGGGCCGCGTGACGGCGGACGGCCCGACCGTCGAGATCTTCCGGGACGAGGCGCTCCTGAGGGCCAGCAACCTGGAAAAGCCGCTCCGGCTCCAGGGTTGCCCGGTCTGCGGCGGGCCAGCGCAGGGGGCGGCGTGAAACCCGTCGCCGCCGTCGCCCGGGGTGGCACACTCCCCGG
>CAZJSF010000181.1:0-5340 GCA_964548515.1 uncultured Thermodesulfobacteriota bacterium | reverse complement strand
GGCCTCGAGCCCGGTCAGCTCCGCCACCTGGGCGGGGCTCATCTCCTGCGCTTCGCGCATCCTCCGGATTCTCTTCCCGACGTTCATGGGCCCTCCTCGCTGTGGTGGCCGATCCCGTGCCGCCGTCGTCTGTAGCACAGGGCGTAGTGCGAGTCAAAGGCAGCCTGCGCGCGGGCCCCGAGCGTTTCGCCGGCCCGTGCGCGGCGCCGGGGCTCGGCCCCCCCCGTGGTTCACCCGCGGTCCCTGCCGCCCCTGCGCGGGCGCCCCCGGTGGGGCTCCCGCTTGCCCGCCCCGCGGCGCGCTTGGGGCGCCCTGGACTTGGGGGGGACGGAGGCCGCCCGGTAGTTGGGTCCGTAGAGTGCCTGCAGTGCCTCCGTCCGCCTCGCGGCTTCCAGGCGGCGGATCACGAGCGGACGGTTCCTCGGGTCGCGATACTGCACGAGCGCGCGCTGCAGGGTCTTCTCTGCTCCCTTCGGCACGATCACGGGTTCGCCGGTCGCAGGGTCCTTCCCCGTCCAGTACATGGTCGTGGATGCCGTCATCGGGGTCGGCGTGAAGTCCTGCACCTGCTCCGCGAAGCGCCCCAGTTCCTTGGCGAACAGCGCGAGGTCGATGGCGTCGCGCAGATCGCAGCCCGGATGGCCCGTCATGAGGTAGGGGATCAGGTACAGCGGCTTCTCGAGCTCCTCCCGGATCGTCTCGAAGAGGGCCCGGAACTCCCGGTACTTGCGAGGGTAGGGCTTGCCCATCAGGCGAAGGGGGCGACTCGCCACGTGCTCCGGGGCGACCTTCATCTGGCCGCCGACGTGGTGCTGCATGAGCTCCCGCAGCAGTCTTCTCTGGCTCGGTTCGAGGAGGAGGTCGTGCCGCAGCCCCGACGCCACGAAGGCGTGCTTGACGCCGGACACCCGGCGCACCGCCCGGAGCAGGCCGAGGTAGGGGGCGCCCGAAGTCTCCAGGTTCGGGCAGACGTCGGGGGTGAGGCAGCTGGGCCGGGCGCAGGCGTACCGGCCCGGGCCGACCTTTCGGCAGCCCGTCCCGTACATGTTCGCGGTGGGCCCCCCGACGTCCTGGACCGTGCCGCGGAAGGAGGGGTCCCGCGCGAGGCCTCGCACCTCGTCGACCACGGATCGGGGGGACCGGCTGACGATTCCCTTGCCCTGGTGCGCGGAGATCGCGCAGAACGAGCACCCCCCGTAGCAGCCCCGGTGGGTGACCACCGAGAACCGGACGGGCGCCAGCGCGGGAATCCCGCCCTGCTCCTCGTAGCGCGCCGGATACGCGCGGAGGAACGGGAGCGCGTACAGGGCGTCCAGTTCCCGGGGCGTCAGCGGCTCGGCCGGCGGGTTGACCACCACGGCCTGGGTACCGTGGGGCTGGACGAGTCGGGCGGGGGCCGGTTCGAGCATGGCCCGATAGAGCGCCTGGAAGTACTCGAAGAAGGCCTCGGTGCTCTCGCTCACCGCTTCGAACGACGGGAGCTGCACCACGTCGTCTCCCGTCGGAGGAGAGGCGGTGCGGAAGGCGACGCCGGGGATCCCCTCGAGTTCGTCCCGCTTCGCCCCCGAGGCCAGGGCGTGCGCCAGGTCCCGGAGTGCGTGCTCCGCCATGCCGTAGGCGAGGAAGTCCGCCTTGGCGTCGGCGAGGACGGAGCCGCGAACCTTCTGCTGGACGTAATCGTAGTGGGCGAGCCGGCGCAGGCTCGCCTCCAGCCCGCCCATGACCACGGGGACGTCCGGGAAGGCCTCCTTGCACCGCTGGGCGTACACCACCGAAGCATAGTCCGGTCGGAAGCCCGTTCGGCCCCCGGGGGAGTACTCGTCGCGTTGCCGGCGGGTCCGGTCGGGCGTGTAGTGGGCGACCACGGAGTCGAGGTTGCCGGCGGTGACACCGAAGAACAGGCGGGGCCTGCCGAAACGGCGGAACGCTTCGGCGCTCGTCCAGTCGGGCTGGGCGAGGATCCCCACCCGGTAGCCCAGGGACTCGAGGTAGCGTCCGATCAGCGCCGCCCCGAAAGCCGGGTGGTCCACGTACGCGTCGCCGGTGACGAGGACGATGTCGAAAGCGTCGCCGGGATGGTCCGGGAACTCGGGGAGGAAGCGGCCGGGAGAAGGCATGGGGTCGGGTACCTCGGAGGGATGGACGGGTCCCGCACTGTATGGATGGGGGCCCGCGGTTGTCAACGGAGCATGCGGTCTCGCCGGCTGCCCCCTAGCCGGGCTCCCGTCCCGTCTCGCTCGATGCGTCGGACGGCCCGCCCCCATCCTCCGGGACCACCGGCGCCGCAGCGGCGTCTTCCTCGAGCCGGACACCGAGCGCGGCCGCCTCCCGCGCCGTCTGCTCCGCCTTGGCGACCGCCCTGGCCTCCCGGCGTGCCGCCTTGCGGGAATCCTCCAGGGCCTCCAGGGTCTCCGCCTCGAGCTTGGCGACCGTCCCCTCGTCCAGGCCGGAGGCGACCGCGGTCCGCATCGCGCGGAGCCTGCCTTCGGCCTCGGCGGCCGCCCGGGCTGCCTCCTCGGCGGCGGTTCGAGCCCTCTCGTGTGCCGCCCGCAGGGCGTCGAGGGTGGCCGCCCGCTCCCCGGCGACTCCCTCCTCGGGCTCGGCCCCGAGGTCGATGTCTTGCGCGGCGATCACGAGCGCCACGATCGGGAGGCCGTCCAGGAACGCGTCCACCGGCTCGCCGGAGGGGCCCAGGAGGCTCTCCCCGCGCAGCCGCAGGGGCAGGAAGACCAGCGACGAGTCGCCCGAGTGCTCAGCCACGAGGTCCGGGCTCCAGGGCGCCGTCACCAGGGGCTCCCCTTCGATGCGCGCCTCGTCCAGCGTCTGGCGGAGCGTTTCGAGTCGGTCCTCCTCGCTCTGGTCGCCCGGGGCCGCCAGCACGCGGATGGCCGCGCCGTCCCAGTCCTCGCTCCGGGTGATCAGGTAGGCCAGCAGCAGCATCAGCCGGCTCGTCGCGTCGTCCTGCCACCAGACGTCGATGCGTCGGCCGTGGGCCTCGTGGGTCTCCAGCTCGTCCCACTCCTCGGGCTTGGCGTCCAGGATCACGAGGTTCAAGCCCAGCCGGAACGTGGCGCGCAGGTTGCGCCCGTACCGCTTGCCCGCCTCCGGGTCCGGGCGTTCCTCCAGCCAGTTGAGCAGGGCGGTGTTGGCACGCAGGGGGCCCGCGCCGCAGGCCTGCACGAGGAGTTGGATGCCCACCTCGAGGCTCGGGGCGGCTACGGCGAGGGGGAAGGCTTGGAACCCTCCCTCCTGAAGATCCTGGTTCAGTCGCTCCTCCACGGCGGCCCGTTCCCGCAAGACCCGCACCCCCTCCCCCTCGACGACCCGGACCGCCGTGGTGAGGCCGCTTCCGCCCTCGATCCACGAGCCGAAGCGCAGCAGCGGGCGCCGCCGGTCGGCGTCGTTCGAGAAGGCCAGCAGGTTGGGGCGCCAGTCCCTCGGGTGCTGCGGTTCGGCCGCCGCCGCCAGGAGATGTTCGCGGACCTGCTGAAGGTGATAGGAGCGTCGGCTGTCCGCCCAACGGGCCGGTCCCGCCGTGCGCCTCAGGTACTGGTGGATCGCGGCGAGCACCGCGATGGCGGTGAGTCCCGCCGCGACGTCCAGCGCCAGCATCGAGGCGAGGCAGACGAGCCCGCCGAGCAGGCTCAGCCGCGCGTGGAACCAGCGGAATCTGGGCCGGAAGGACGGGCTGCGGCTTCTCGCCTCGAAATAGGTGGCGTAGTTGAGGAGCCCGTACGAGATGAGGAAGAACATGGACACGACGCGGGCGACGAGGTTGAGGTTGCCCAGCGCGATGGTCCCGAGGGCGATGCCGGTGCAGAGCAGGACGCCGCGCCGCGGGTTGTCCGAGGGGCCCGTGCCCACGGCGAAGAAGGCCAGGAAGGGGAAGATCCGGTCCTTGGCCGTGGACTGGAGGATGCGGGGCGCCCCGAGGAAGGAGGCCATGGCCGAAGACAGCGTGGCCGCCACCACGCCGGCGTCGATGAGGAAGCCCACGGCGGACAGTCGCTTCATGGCGCCGTAGTCCCGGATGAGCTCGTCGGCCGGCAGGGCCGCGGCGAACAGGAGCGTGGCCCCGAAGTAGACGAGGATCGAGACCCCCACCGCCAGGAACGTTCCCGCGGGCAGGCTCCGGCCGGGATCCTCGAGGTCGCCCGACATGCTCACCCCCTGGGTGAAGCCGGTGACCGCCGGGAAGAAGATCGCGAAGACCGGCCAGAAGCCCAGGCTCCCCGGGGGGGGCGACCAGTTGCCGCCGAGAACCGCCACGTCCCACCGGGCGATGCCGCCGACGAAGAAGGAGACGAGGGCGGCCGCCAGGGTGGCCATCACGACGTACTGGAAGCGGGTGGCCCAGTCCGCCCCCAACCAGGCGAACACGAACAGGAACGCCACCGCGCACGCGGCCACGACCTGGGGCGAGACGGAGGCGGCCGGGGGCACGAAGCCGGCCACCGCCTCGCCGAAGCCGATGCAGTAGAACGCGATGGAGACCGACTGGGCGAGGAACAGGACCACGCCGATGGCCCCACCGAACTCCACGCCCAGGGTGCGCGAGATGAGGTAGTAGTCTCCCCCGCCCTTCACCTTGAGGTTCGTGGCGATGGCGGAAAGGGAGATGCTCGTCAGCACCGAGATGGCGTTGGCAAGGCCCACGATGAGGAGGGCGCGGCCCAGCCCCGCGTTGCCCACCACGAAGCCCAGCCGCAGGAACAGGATGATGCCGAGGATGGTGAGGACGCTGGGTGTGAAGACCCCGGCGAAGGTGCCGAGGGTGCGTCGCGGCGGGGCGGAAACGACCTTCCTGGCCACGGTTCTCTCCTCTCGGGGCGGTCCTGGAATCGGCCCGGACAGGGTACCTCAGGAAGGCGGGCCGTCGATGCCTGGTGGTTAGGCGGCCTCCCCCTGGGCCCGCCGTTGGCTCGAGCACATGGGTTCTCTAGTCTTCCAGGCGGCTTCGGCCGTCGTCTGGTGAAGGGGCTTTTCTGGTGGACCGGGGCAAGGTCGCGGACGCGGCCTCGGGGCGGCCAGCCTTCCATCTCGGCGGCTGCAGGTGAGGCCTGGAGGAGGCGCTCGTTCGTGGTGAATGTCCTCGCCATACCTTCCAAGGCCGAACCTCGCGCTTCAAAGGTCGAATCCAATGGGCACACGTGCCCGCGGTCGTTGGGAAATCCCCCTCTCCGCGCCGACGGTGACCTCCCGAAGGGCCGACTGCCTCCGCGCGGCTCCTCCTCCACAATCCACCCCTGCGCTTCCACCGGTTCAACCGGGCTCGTCCTCGCCCCACGCCACCCTGGGCCCGCGTCGTTGAATGATCGGGGGCAGTTCCCCACGTTCGCG
>CAZJSF010000180.1:0-5375 GCA_964548515.1 uncultured Thermodesulfobacteriota bacterium | reverse complement strand
TGGTCCGCCCAGGAGAGGGTCTCGGTCATCGGATCCTCTGGATGTAGTCGGGCACAGTGACGGCGAGCTTCGCCTCGCCCGTCAGGGGTTTGTCGCTGCCTTTGTACTCGGCGACCACCTTCACCCAGCCGGAGGCCTCGCCGCTGTACTCGCGGGCGGCGACGGGACCGTAGTCCCCGGTGGGCAGGTACGTGCCGTCGGCGTCGATGGCGCCGACCCACGCGAGGTCGTCGTCGTTGTCCCGGGTCTTCTCCTCCTCCAGCCGGAAGGAGGCCGGCACCGGGCCGAGGGCCAGGTCGTCCGCAGGGTCGGTGGGGGTGCCCTTGTCCGAGTAGGCGATCGCCTCGAACTGCACGCCCTCGGCCGGGTAGTTGGGTCCGCCGTCCAGGCGCGCCCGGCCGATGGCGGGCGTGACCGCGATGTAGTCGACGCGCGGCGCCAGGGTCAGCGAGCCGACCTCGGCGCCGTTGAGGGAGACCTTCGCCTCCTGCAGGGAGGGCGAGCGGCTCAACACCCGGGCGACCACCAGCGTGGGGCTCAGGCGCTTCGTGGAGACGACCTGCACCGCCGCCGAGCCGATCTTGACGTCGGCCGCCTCCGGCAGGTTCGTGCCGTCGATCCAGACATCGGTCTCCTGGCCGGTGAGCAGGAACGATGGCGACACGCGGAGCACCTTGGTCTCGGACCCCAGCGGGTGCCAGGTGCTCGTCGAGGTTCGGAAGTCCGGCGCCGGGAAGTGGTGCTCGCCGGTGATCACGCCGCCCACCAGGGAGTAGGCGCCCAGGGTCTCGTGGCCGTTGTGCCGGGTCCGCGTGCGGAGCGCGTAGCCGCCGTACAGGGTTGCCTCGCCGCCGAAGGTCTCGGAGGTCCCGTCCGAGAACGCCAGGGCGCCGGAGACGGAGAACTCGCCATTGCCGAGGGGCTTGATCTCGGCGGTGCCGTGGTACGTGCCCTTGCCGGGCTCCCGGCCCAGGACGAGCCACGACCCCGTCAGCTTGGGTGCCGGGGCCTTCCACGCCTCGCCGTAGGGGTAGGCCTTCGCCAGGTACTGGAGCACCGCGTCGGCCTCCTCGATCCAGTGCATCTCGCGCATCTGGAAGATCACGGCCGGGTCCACGTAGAGGTGGAGGTCGCGCACCTTGGCCCAGGCGTCCGGCGTCATGCGGTACGAGAGGATCTTCCCCGCGCTGTGGCAGCGCACGCAGGTGGCGAACAGCCTCTCCTCGTCAGCTCCGTCCGGGGCCTCCTGGTGCTGGGTGTTGTGGTACAGGCTCAGGTAGGAGACCTTGGCGGCCTCCTCGGGGGTCAGGATCTGGGTCGAGCAGAGCTCCTTCAGGAGCCCGTCCATCTCCCCCTTGCCGAGGTCCATCCCGTGGAGCCGGCTCATGCGGTCCACGATCACGGTCCACTCCTCCGGCGTGGCGCGGATGTCCTCCACCCGGGGGATCTTGCCCCCCGCGGGCTCGTGGCAGGACGCGCACTTCTTCCAGACGAGGGACTCCTTGGTGAAGGCGAGTGCGCCGGGGGCGAGCAGGCCCGCCGCGACGCACGCGGTCAGTCCGAGGATCCAGAGTCTTCGCATTTCGTCTCTCCCGCTTCTCAGAAGGCGTACGAGGCCCGCAGCCAGACCTCGTCGCCCTTCGTGTCGTTCTCCGACTCGAAGTCGTGGGTCCACCGGGCGTTCAGGCCGAAGCGCTCCGTCACCTGGTACCCCAGGGTCGGGCCGAACTGGAGGCGCACCGCCTTGGAATCGTCAATGGTCTGACCGTCCTGTTCGTAGTCGTCGAGGTCCCAGTAGCCGCCCCCGTTGACGCCGAAGATGAGGCTGTCGGTGATCTGGTAGGCGAGGCTCGTCTCGAGTTCGAAGCGGAGCGGCCGCTGGAGCCCGGCGCTGTCCTCCTCGAAGTGGTGGTACAGGTTCAGGTTCATGTCGAAGACGAGCTTTCCGAAGATCTTGTTGAAGGCGAGCTGGTGCTCCCAGTACCAGTGGTCCTGGCCCAGGTTGATCGCCTGGTTGTCGTCGAACTCGCCGGTGGGGGCGAAGAAGTACAGCCAGTAGGATATGTACATCGCCGAGTCCTGGTTGGCGTAGAGGAAGACGCCGGGGCCGAAGACGATGTCGCCCAGCCCGGAGGAGTCCTCGTCGAAGACGTCCTTCTCCTCCACCTTGCCGAAGGGCACGATGAGCTGCACGGCCATGGGAACGTTGCCCCAGTGGAAGTAGGCGAGTCCCCGGGCGATCCCCACCGTGGCCGTAAAGTCGAGTTTCGCGATCTTGTCGCCGTCCGAGTCCGTGAACTCGTCGGCCGTGTAGTAGTTGAAGTACGCCAGCCCGTAGAACCCGTCCGGGGCCAGCACGTTGTCGTAGGGGTCGATCAGGATCGCCCCCGCGGACGAGGCCCACAGCAGGGCCGCTCCCAGGAACCCAGCCAGCACGTGTCTCTTCATTCGCTCCTCCTTCTTCGGTGTGGGGGAAGGACAGACGGTGCTGTCTATTCAAACATCGTTCCGCAGCGTGGGTGTTTCGACGAGCAAGGCAGCGCCTTGCCGGAAGAGCCTGTCCGCACTGAGCAAAAACGATACTCCGGATTAAACAGTTGTTTGTGGGAGCACTTGACGGCCGCCCGGAGGTGGGACGGGGATGTCCCACCTCCGGGCGGGGAGGTGTGTCATTCCTGCCCCACCGGACGGCGGGCGGGAGGGGTCAGTCGCGGTAGCCGGCGGGGTCGAGTCCGAAGCGCTGCAGCAGCCGGTGGACCTGGCGCCGGTCGGTGCCGGCGTGCTCCGCCACCCGGCTCACGTTGCCGGCGTAGTGGCGGAGCAGCGTGTCGAGGTAGGCGCGGGTGGCGTCGCCGAGGACCTGCTCCTTGAAGTCGGGGTAGGACTGTGGGGGGACCTCGGCGCTCGTCGGGCGGCGCAGGTGTTCGGGGAGGTGTGCAGCCTCCAGGACCTCGGCTTCGTGGAAGGTCATCACCTGCTCGAGGAGGTTGACCAACTCGCGCACGTTGCCCGGCCACGGGTGGCCCCGCAGGGCCTCCAGGGCCTCCGGGCTGGCCCCCCGGAAGCTGCGCCTCAGGCGGCGGTTGAGCAGCGCCATGTGGTGGGACACCAGTGCCGGCAGGTCTTCGAGGCGCTCGCGCAGCGGCGGAACGCGGATCTCGATGACGCGGAGCCGGTAATAGAGATCCTCCCGGAAGCGGCCGGCCTCCACCTCGGCGCCCAGGTCGCGGTTGGTGGCCGCCACGATCCTCGCTCCGGTCTGGCGCCGGCGGGTCTCCCCGACCCGGGCGTAGGTGCGCTCCTCCAGCGCCCGGAGCAGCTTCTTCTGGAGCCCCAGGTCCAACTCCCCGATCTCGTCGAGGAAGACCGTCCCGTCCGACGCCACCTCCAGGTAGCCCGCCCGGTCCCGGTGCGCGCCGGTGAAGGAGCCGCGGGCGTGGCCGAAGAGCTCGCTCTCCAGCAGGGCGCCCGCCAGGGCGGCGCAGTCCACGGTCACGAAGGGGCGGTCCCGGCGCGGGCCGGCGGCGTGGATCGCCTTGGCGATCAGTTCTTTGCCCGTGCCGCTCTCCCCGGTGAGCAGCACCGTGGAGTCCGTGGGGGCCACCGCCGACACCGCGGCGAGGACCTCGCGCAGTGACGGGCTGTCCCCTACGATCCCCTCCCGGGCCTCCACCGGGGCCAACCCCTCCGACAGGGCCCGGTTCCGGGCCCGCAACTCCCGGTGACGGAGGGCCTTCCGCAGGGCCACGTCCACCTCGTCCAGGTCGAAGGGCTTGGCCAGGTAGTCGAAGACCCCCCGTTTCACCGCCTCCACGGCACTGCGGATCGTCCCGAACCCGGTCAGCAGCAGCACGGGGAGGTCCGGGTCGGCCTCCATGGCCTTCTCAGCCCACGTGACGCCGTCCATGGCCGGCATCCGCAGGTCTACGACCGCCGCGTCGGGGCGCCACGTCCCCACCCGTTCCAGGCCCTTCGCCGGGTCCGTCACCCCGGCGGCCTCGTAGCCCATGGACTCCAGGGCCCGAAGCAGGGCCTCCGAGAGGCGCACGTCGTCGTCCACCACGAGCACCCGCGGGCGCGGAGCGCGGCTCATGCCTCCCCTCCCACGGGCAGCGTCACCCGGAAGCGGCACCCCCGGGGCGAGAGATTCTCGGCCTCGATCTGGCCCCCGTGGCTCCGCACGATGCGGTACACGACGGCGAGCCCCAGGCCGGTGCCCTGGCCCACCTGCTTGGTCGTGAAGAACGGCTCGAAGATCTTCGGCATCAGCTTCTCCGGAATCCCGGGGCCCTGGTCGTCGACCTCGAGGACGAAGCAGGGACGGCCGTTCCCGTCCGGGGGGAAGGAGGTCCGAACCGTGACCTCCCCTCCTGCCTGCTGCGCGGCCACCGCGTTGCCCACGAGGTTCCACAGCACCTGCTTGAGGCCGGAGCGGTCCACCTCCACCTCCCGGGCCACCGGTGCGAGGTCGAGGGTCAGGGCCACGCCCCGCGCCGAGGCTTCGTGACGGGCCAGTGCCGCCACCTCGTGAACCAGCACGCCGGGGTCGAGGCGGGTCTTCACCGGGCTCTCCACCCGGGATAGGTCGAGGAGGTTTCGGAGCTTCTCCTGGATGCGCCGGATCTCCCCCATCACCACCTCGAGGTTCTGCCCGGCTTCCGCGGGGAGGTCGTCGCGCCGGCGGAGCAGTTGGGCGTAGGTGGAGATCGTGGCCAGCGGATTGTTCACCTCGTGGGCCACACCCGCGGCGAGGCGGCCCACGGCCGACATCTTGCGCTCCTGCTCTACCTCCGCGTAGACGCGCTGGAGCTCAAGCTTCTTCTCCTGCAGGCCCTGCGCCATGGAGTTCAGGGCGTGGGCGAGCTGCCCGAATTCCCCCTCGCCTTCGGGAAGCCGGTGGGTCAGGTCTCCCTGGCCGAGCCGCTGGATCCCGCCCACCAGCGAGCGAAGGCCCCGGGACTGGTGGGCGACGACGAGCCCGGTGATGCCGAGGAGGCCGACCAGGGCGAAGGCCAGGATGTGGACGAAGTTGCTCCGGATGCGCTGGGTCTCGGACACGAGGGTCGCGGAGCTCGCGTAGGCGGGGCCGAGCACGTCTGCCTCCGGCACCACGAGCACGACCCGCCAGCCGGGGGGATCCACCGCGGCGTGCCCGACGAAGAGCCTCCGCCCGCCGTCGGACAACTCCTCCACCCCGTCCGGGACGCTGGGGAAGCGGTCCGCCATGGCGCGGACCGCCGCGAGCCGGGAGTCGGAGAGGTCCTGGCCGTGGGGCGGCCGGTCGCCGTCGAGCCCCAGGGCGTCCAGCGGGAACCGCTCGGAGGCGGCGATGACCGAGGTGCCCGCGAGGAGCGCCGAGCTCGACCCTTCCGAGA
>CAZJSF010000179.1:1948-5401 GCA_964548515.1 uncultured Thermodesulfobacteriota bacterium | reverse complement strand
ACGAGTTGTCCCCATCCCTGCCGGCGACCGTGCGGGCACCAACGACTGCACACGGATTTCCCGCACGTGCGTTCACGCGGGCTCCGGCGCAACCGGCAGGCACCCGGCCGTTCCCACCCCGGATTCCGACGAGCGGCCCGAGAGTGGCGGCACGCGGTCGGACCCGGTGTCCTCTTGGCCCGACGCGGTGCGTGTGCCGGGGCGTTGCCCTCCTCCCTCGCATCAGGCACAATTGGGAGAAATCGCGGAGAAGGGAAGGAGTTGCCGTGATCGAGCTGGCAGAAGAGTATCTCGTCGACGAAAAGGGCAACCGGAAGGCGGTCGTGATCCCGATGGACGTGTGGCATCGGATCCAGGAGGATCTGGAAGACCTGGAGGATGTCAAGGCGTATGACCAAGCGAAATCCATGGGCTCGGACCCCGTTCCATTCCAGGAAGCCGTCCGCGAGATCGAGTCAGGCACCGACGAGTGAACTACCGGCTCTTCATCGAGCGGCAGGCGCAGAAGGCGCTGGCGAGAGTCGAACGCAGCGAGCGGGACCGCCTTGTGGAGGCCATCCGGGGACTGGAAGGCGATCCACGGCCGCCAGGCACCAAGAAGCTTTCCGGGCGGGACGCGTGGAGGATACGCGTCGGCTCCTACCGCGTGATCTACGAGATCCGGGATGATCTGCTCCTGATCCTGGTGGTTCACGTGGGACATCGGCGAGACGTCTATCGACGTTGAGCTCTCCCGATGCCGCCCACGCGTCTTCCCATCGCTGACCGTCGCCCTCATCCGAGGGCACCGCTCTCCTTCCCGGCTCCGCCTCGCGATTGACCCCCCCGGCCCCGCCGTGGTACCAAGGCGCGCCCGCAACGTCGGGCGTCCCCGCCCGGAGGCCTGCCCTTGTCCGCGACCCCGTCCCCCGAAACCGGCCGCACCACCCTGCTGGGAGCCGAAGCCGCCGCCCGCGGCGCCCTCGAGGCGGGCGCGCGGCTCGCCGTCGGCTACCCGGGCAGCCCCGTCACGCCCGCCCTGGAATACCTGCTCGAGCAGGCCCCGAGCGGTATGCGGGTCGAGTGGGCCCTCAACGAGAAGGTCGCCCTGGAGGTCGCCGCCGGCCGCCGCTGGGCCGGGCAGCGGAGCTTCGTCGCCTTCAAGATGTCCGGCCTCAACGTCGCCTCGGACGCGCTGCTCTCCGTGGCCACCTCCGGCACGGTCGGGGGCCTCGTGGTGTACGTCGGCGACGAC
Source organism: uncultured Thermodesulfobacteriota bacterium (assembly GCA_964548515.1). Taxonomy (GTDB): domain Bacteria; phylum Desulfobacterota; class Deferrisomatia; order Deferrisomatales; family JACRMM01; genus CAZGRT01. The sequence continues at coordinate 4,167 of CAZJSF010000179.1, read as the reverse complement.
CCCGGGATGCGCTACGGCATGGTGGAGCAGGACTCACGTCTGTGGGCGCACCTCGCGTGGCTGCCCATGGTGGAGCCGGGCTCCCCCCAGGAGGCCCGCGACCTCGTGCTGGCCGCCTTCGACGCCTCGGAGCTCGCCGAGGTGCCCGTGCTGGTGCGCGCCACCAGCACCACCGCCAACACCCTGGGGCCCGTGACCGTGGCCGAACCCCGGCGCGAATCGAGGCAGGGCCAGGTGCCCTTCGACCTGGGGCGCTACACCAAGGCGGGGGCGGAGCGCTGCCTGCGGCAGCACGCCCGGGCGCTCGAGCGCCTCGCCCACGCCGCCGAACTGCTCGACCCGTGGAACGAACTGCGGCTCGAAGGCTCGGAACTCGGCATCGTCGGGGGCGCGTCGAGCTGGGCCTACGTGGAGGAGGCGCTCCAGGCGGGCGCCGCGGGGGACGCACGGCCGAGCACGCTGCGGGTGGCCGTCGTGAACCCGCCCCCCGAGGAGCGCATCCTCGAGCTGCTGCGCTCCTGCCGCCGGGTGCTCGTGGTCGAGGAACTCGAACCCCACCTGGAGGAGCGCGTCCGCAGCCTGGCCTCGGGGCTCGCGTCGCCCCCGCGGATCCTCGGAAAGCGCGACGGGCTCCTGTCGCCGGTGGGCGACCTCGACCCGGAAGCCGTGGCTCGGGCCGTGGCGGCCCTGGCGGGCCGCGAGCCCGAGCCCGCCGGGGCGGCCGCCGGGGCCGCGGCGCCGGCTCCCTGGGCGCCGCGCATCCTCTCGTTCTGCCCGGGGTGCCCCCACCGCTCCACCTACACGGCGCTCGAGGCGGCCATCCGCCGGGCGGGCTACGAGAAGGAGCGGGTGGCCGTCGCCGGCGACATCGGCTGCACGATCCTGGGGATGAACCCGCCCCACAACCTGTGCCGCACCGAGGTGGCCATGGGCTCGAGCATCGCCCTCGCCCAGGGCTTCGCCTACGCGAACATCGGGGCGCCGGTGGTGGCCGCCCTGGGGGACGGCACCTTCTTCCACGCCGGCATCCCGGCGCTCCTGAACGCCGCCTGCCAGGGCGTGAACCTCACGGTGCTCGTGCTCGACAACGGCTACGCGGCCATGACCGGGTGCCAGCCCTCCGCCAACAACTACCGCGGCGAGCGCGGGTCGGCCTCCAACCCGCTCAGCATCGAGGAACTGGCCCGGGCGGCCCGGGTGCGCCGGGTGCGCAAGGCCTTCCCCTACTTCCAGCGCCGGCTCACCCGCGTGCTCGCCGACGCGCTGCGGTCGCCCGGGGTGGACGTGGTCATCGCCGAGGCGCCCTGCGCGTCCCACCTGCCCCGGCGCACGGTGGTCCCGTACCGGGTCCGCCCGGAGCGCTGCCAGGGCGTGAAGGCGTGCAGCCCGTCCTGCCTCGAACGGGTCGGGTGCCCCGCCCTGGAGCTCGACGAGGCGACCGGACTCGCGGTGATCGACACGGCGCGGTGCCAGGGGTGCGGGCTGTGCTCCGGCGAGTGCCCCCGCAAGGCCATCAAGCGCGACCTGCGGGCCCGGAGGCGTTCGGCGTGAACCTCGACGTCGTCGCGGCCGGGGTCGGGGGGCAGGGGGTTCTCACCCTCGGGGCGCTGCTCACCCGGGCGGCCCTGCGCGAGGGCTTCGACGCCCACTCCACGGCGCTGGCCGGCCTGGCACGCCTCGGCGACGGCGTCCTGGTCCACGTGCGCATCGGTACCCCCGCCGGGCCGAGCCCCAAGGTGCCCCGGGCCGGCGCCCACGTGGTCGTGGGCCTGGAGCGGCTCGAGGCGCTGCGCCTGGCGCCGTACCTCGCCCCCGCCGGCACCGCGCTGCTCTCCGACGAGGCGATCCGCCCCTACGAGGCGCGCTTCCGCCGGGAGGCGTACCCGGAGCCCGCACAGGTCGCCGCCGCCTTCGCCGGCCGCCGGGTGGTGTGGGTCCCGGCCGGGGAGTTCGCGCGCCGCCACGGCCCGCCGGCCCTGGCCAGCGCCGTCATGCTCGGCGCGCTCGCGGGCGTCACCCGGGTCGTGGAGCGCGACAACCTCGTCCTGGTGCTCCGGGAGGCCCGCCCGGAGCTCGCCGACGCCGAGGCCGAGGCCTTCTTCGAGGGCTACCGCTTCGTCACCGGGCGGAACGCCTGACCGCGCCCACCCGCGCTCCCTCTCACCCCGCCCCCCCCCCCCCCGCCGCCCCCCCGCCCCCGGCCCCCCCCCCGGGACGCC
>CAZJSF010000179.1:0-1938 GCA_964548515.1 uncultured Thermodesulfobacteriota bacterium | reverse complement strand
TGGTTGCGAATCTCCCGCCCCTCCCGCCTCCGCGATCACCCCGCCGGTCCCGCCCGGAGAAGGACGCTCAGGCGGCAGACCGGCCGGCTCCGACCCCCTGGCGCCCCCCTGGCGCCTTGACGCAAGCGCCCCCGAACGGGTAAGAAGCTCCCTTTCTTCGCGGCTCCGAGCCGCCGCACATCCGGGAGGCAGCATGGCATCCAAGAGGACCGTCCGACTCGACCAGATGGTGATCGTGGCCCTCGGGTGCCTGGTCACGGGCTACCTGCTCGGCATCGCCACCGCCGTGCTCATCCAGGGCAAGCCCGCCCCGCTCCCGCCCACCGCCGGCGTGCCGGCCCCGGCCGTCGCGCCGCCGTCGAGCGCGCTCGGCAGCCTCTCGGCCGAGATCCGGGAACTGCGAAGCATCGTGGCCAAGGACCCCGGCAACGGCCCCGTGTGGACCCGGCTCGGCAACCTGCTCTTCGACGCCGACCAGTTCATGGACGCCATCGAGGCCTACACCAAGGCCCTGGAAATCCAGCCCGACGACCCCGACGTGCTCACGGACCGCGGCATCATGTACCGGAAGATCGGCGACTTCCAGAGCGCGCTCGCCGACTTCCGCAAAGCGGCCCAGATCGCTCCCACCCACCTCAACAGCGTGCTCAACCAGGGCATCGTGCTGCGCTACGACCTCAACGACATCCCGGGCGCCATCCAGGCGTGGAAGGCCTACCTGAGCCGCAACCCGCCCGCCGACATGGCCGAGAAGATCCGGAGCGAGGTCGAGTCGCTCCAAACCATGCAGAAGTGACCCGCGCAGACCGAGAGTCCACCCCGGCGGCCCTGCTCGTCGTCGACGGCGACGACGCGGGCCTCCACGCCGACACGGATCGGGCCCTGCTCGACGCCGCCCGGTCCGGGGTGCTCACCGCCGCCTCGGTCGTGGCCGGAGGCCCCACCGCTGCGGCGTTCGTCGAGGCCGCCCGCCCCCTCGGGCTCTCCCTGGGGCTCCACCTGAACCTCTCCGACGGCCGCCCCCTGGCCCGCCGCGTCCCCTCGCTCGTGGACGGGAGCGGCGCGTTCTTCTCCCCGAAGGCCCGTGCCTGGGAGGCGGCGCCGCTGTTCCGCCCCGACGACGTGGCCCGGGAGGTCGAAGCGCAGTGGCGGGCCCTCGAGGAACTGGGCGCACGGCCCGACCACCTGGACGGCCACAACCACGTCCACCTCTTCGCGCCGGTCCTCGACGGCATCGTGCTGGCCCTGGGCTCGGCCGCGCGGCTGTTCGTGCGCTGCCCCGAAGAGCCGGAGTGCCCCGAGGCGTGGCGCCCCGCCCTGCCCGCCTGCGTTCTGGGCCGGGGGGAGATCCTCGACCGGCTCGCCGGCACGTCCTGGCGGCTTCCCGACCGGTTCGCCGGCCTGCGCTTCTCCCACGACCCGGGCGAGGCGGGCATCGCCCACCTGGCGCCGGCCCGGCCCGGCCTCACCGAGTGGATGGTGCACCCGGGGCCCCGCCCCGACTCCCCCTTCACCCGCTCCCCCCGAAGGGCCGAGGAGGCCGCCTTCCTCGCACGGCCCTCCACCCGGCGCCTGCTCGAGGGCTGGGGCTACCGCCTGACCCGCTTCGAGGCCGCCGCGTGAACGTGCTCCTCGTCGAACCGCCGAGGCTCCACCCGGCCCGGGGAAACGCCGCCACCGTGGCCCGATGGGCCCGGGGGCTCGCGGCCCTGGGACACGGCGTCGTCCGCGCGGGGGCCGATGACCTCGACGACCTCGACCTCGCGGGGCGGCCGCCGCACCTCGTCCACGCCCACCACGCGCTGCACTGCGGCCCGCAGGCCCTGGCAGTGGCACGAGCCCTCGGGGTGCCGCTGGTCGTGAGCGTGGGGGGCACGGACCTCTACGGCTCCGACGGCACGCCGCCGCCCGAGGCCGCGGCGGTGTTCGGCGCCGCCG
>CAZJSF010000178.1:0-5403 GCA_964548515.1 uncultured Thermodesulfobacteriota bacterium | reverse complement strand
AGGTCGCGAAGATGAAGACCACGATGCCGGCGAGCGCGAAGGCGGAGGGCAGCCAGCCCCACGCACCGGATTCTCCGTCACGTGAACGCATGGGTCACCTCATCCGCCGCAGGAGACGTAGCCGCCCTTGGCCGCCCCGGCCGCGCCTTCCCGCCGAGGGGGAGCGGCCTCGGCCTTGCGGAGCGGGGTGGGCAGGGACGTCCCCGACCACTTGCGCTCCACGGTCTCCACCGGGAAGAACGTGCGGGGGTTGCCCCACTCGAACCACGACTCGTCGTACAGGGCCACGTTCTCCAGGCCGAGCAGGCGCAGCGCGAAGTACCCGAAGGACGCCCTCCGGCCGGAGTGGCAGTAGACCACGGTGGTCTTGGCGGGATCGAGGCCCCGGTAGAGCTCGGCGAGCTGCGGGTAGGCCTTGAGGCCCTTGCTCTCCGGGTCAGTCCAGTTGAGCCGGTAGTCCACGTTGACGGCGGTGGGGATGTGGCCGAGTTCGAGCGGTTCGCCCCCGAGGCCCTGGCTGGCCTTCTCGCCCAGGTACTCCTCACGGGAGCGGACGTCGAGGAACTGGTAGTGGGTGTCGCCGAGCCGGGAGAGCACGAACGCCCCGTCCACCCGGCGTTCGCCGCGGATCTCCCCGGCCGGGGCCTGGTAGAGGGCCGGTTCGGCGCTCCGGGGCTCGGCCGCCACCTCTCCCCCGGCGTCGACCCAGCCGTCGATGCCCCGCTCCAACACCTTGAGATCCCGGTGCCCCAGGAGGTCGAGCACCCAGAAGACGTAGGAGGAGGTGGCCCCGCCGTCGCGCTTCACCGAGTCGTACAGCACGACCCGGTCCTCCCGGGAGATGCCGTGGGCCCCCAGGATCTCCTGGGCCCGGACCGTCCCCACGAACAGCTCCCCCAGCCCGCGGGCCGGGTCGTCGTAGCGGAAGGCGGTCCAGGGCAGGCGAACCGCACCCGGAACGACCCTCCCGTCGAAGTCCTTGTCGGTGCGCACGTCGACTACCACGAGCCCGGCGTCCGCCGCGTGCGCCTTGAGCCACGCCCCCGTGGCGAGGAACCGCGCACCGGGGAGTTCCCCGGCCGACTGCCGCGCGGAGGCCAGCGCCCAGAACGCCCCCAGCAGCAGAGCGATCGCGATGACCACGTGCCTTGCCATGCCCGCCTCTCGCCTCATCGTCCGCCTCCTGCCAGCCCGAGAAATAGCGCAACGCCCGCGCATATTAGACGGGCAAACCCCGGCGTCAAGGCGGCAAACGCGCCCTTTGACCGCCTCGTCGGATCTGGTAGGTTCCGGCGCGCCGGAAGACCCGGCAGACTCGGGCTGCGAGGGAGGAATGGCAGATCTGCTGCTCTACGCGGTGCCGTGGTGCGAGCGGTGCCACCGGGTGCGCCGATTCCTGGAGGCGGCCGGAAGGCCGTACCGCGAGGTGAACCCGGAGGAGGACCGGGAGGCGCGGGAGCGCCTCGCGGCGGCGGGCGGCGGCACCCTCGAGGTCCCGGCCCTGCAGATCGGCGAGACCTTCCTCCTGGACCCCGGCGACGAAGCCCTCGCGGACGCGCTGGGGGTCCGGGTGCCGGAAGCCTCCGAGGTCTTCGACGTCGCCGTCGTCGGGGCGGGACCGGCCGGCCTCACGGCGGCGATCTACCTTGCCCGGGAGCGCCTGCGCACCGTGGTGCTGGAGAGGGCGATGCCCGGCGGCCAGGCCGCCGTGACGGGCAAGATCGAGAACTACCCGGGGTTCCCGGACCCCATCGGCGGCGCGGAGCTCATGGAGCGCGTCCAGCGTCAGGCGGAGAAGTTCGGGGCCGTGATCCGCCCCTTCACCGACGTCCGGCGGCTCCGCAGGGCCGGGGCCCTGCTGGAGATCGAAGCGGAGGGAGCGACCTGGCGGGCGGCGGCCGTGATCCTCGCCACCGGCTCCGTCTACCGCCGGATGGGCGTGCCCGGCGAGGCCGACCTCGTGGGACGGGGGGTGAGCTTCTGCGCCACCTGCGACGCGCCCTTCTTCCGGGGCGAGCACGTGGTCGTGGTCGGCGGGGGGAACTCGGCCCTCCAGGAGACGGTGCACCTCGCGGAATTCGCGTCGCGGATCACTTTGGTCCAGATGCTCGACCGGCTCACGGGGTCCCGGGTGCTCGAGGAGCGCGTGCGGGCGATGGACAAGGTCGAGGTGCTCCTCTCCCACCGCGTCGTGCGGGTGCTAGGAAACGAGGGCGTGGACGCCGTGGAGGTGGAGGAGGTGGGATCCGGGCGGACCCGCCGGATCCCGTGCCGGGGCGTCTTCGTCTTCATCGGACTGGTCCCCAACACCTCCTTCCTGAGCGGCACCGTGGAACTCGACGAGGGAGGATTCGTTCTGAGCCCCCCGGGAAGTCTCGCGACCTCGGTCCCCGGCGTCTTCGCTGCCGGCGACGTGCGGGCCGGCAGCGCCAAGCAACTGACCTCGGCCGTGGGCGAGGGAACCGTGGCGTCCTTCCTCGCGCAGAACTGGGTCGACCGCCGCGGCAGCCCCCCGGCGTGACGGCTCCCCCTTCCGACGAGACCCCCGTGCCAGACCTCGAGAGCCCCGACCGCGAAACCCTCCTCCGGCTCGCCTCCCTGTGCGGGGTCCTGCCCGGCTATCACGACGCGTGGGGGCGCTACCACGAGGCGGACCCGGAGTCGCTGGCCGCCCTCCTCGCGGACATGGGCGTACCGGCGGGAAGCCCGGAGGAGGTCCGGGCGGAGATCCGGAGACGGGAGTCCGCTGCCGAGGAACGGCTGGTGGAGCCCTTCGTGCTCCTCCACGAAGGCGACCCGCAGCGCCTGACCCTCCGCGTCCTCCCGGCACCGGAGACCGAGGTGACCGCACGGAGGGAGGGCCGAGAAATCCCCCTCCACGCGCCCATCGCCGAACCCGCCCCTCCGGGCGGCCCCCGCGCCGCGGTGGCGACGGACCTCGCGGCGAGCCTCCCCCTCGGCGTCCACCGCGTCGAGTTGACCGTCCGCTCGGCAGGCACGGTGGAGACGTCCGCGACGGTGTGCGCGGTCGCGCCCCCGAGGGCCTTCGAGCCCGACGAACTGCGGGAGGGGCGGAGGCTCTGGGGGGTGAACATCCCCCTCTACGGCGTTCGGTCCGCCCGCAACTGGGGCATCGGCGACTTCGCCGACCTCTACGAGGCGGTGGGGTGGGCCGCCGGACTGGGGGCCGGGATGGTCGGCCTCCTGCCCCTGCACGCCCTGTTCAACGAGCCCCCCCTCGGGGTGAGCCCCTACTACCCCTCCAGCCGCCTCTGGCTCAACCCGATCCACATCGCTCTGCAGGAGGTCCCGGAGGCCGCCGATCCCCGCGTGGCGGAATTCGGCCGGACCGACGACACCCTGCGCGAACTCGAGAGGCTCCGCCTCGCCGACCGGGTGGACCACGGGGGGGTCTGGCGGCTGAAGAGGCGGGCCCTGGAACGCTGCCACGACGCGTTCGAGGCCACGCACTCCCTACCGGCGTCGGCTCGCGGGGAGGCCTTCCGGGCCTGGCGCGCCTCCCGGGGCGAGCCCCTGGAGGACTTCGCCACCTTCTGCGCCCTTCGGGAGCACCTTCTCGACGCCGGGGGGCACCCGCGCCCGTGGCCGGAGTGGCCGATCGAGTACCGGCGCCCCGGAACCCCCGCGGTGCGGGCCTTCCGCCGGGAGCATGCGGACCGCGTGCAGTTCCACGCCTACCTCCAGTGGCTCGCCGACGAACAGCTGGCCCGCTGCGCGGGCAGGGCGAAGGAGATGGGCATGCCGGTGGGGCTCTACCTGGACATGGCCCTCGGCGTGGACCCGTGCGGCGCGGACGCGTGGGTGTACCAGGACGTGCTCGCCCTGGACGCCTCGGCCGGGGCGCCGCCCGACCCCTTCAGCCTCATGGGCCAGCGCTGGGGCGTTCCTCCCCCGATCCCCGAACGGCATCGGCAGACGGGATACCTCGCGTTCCGGGAGACCGTTGCGCACAACGCCCGCCGCGCCGGAGCCCTGCGGCTCGACCACGTCCTCAGCCTGTGGCGTCTGTTCTGGGTGCCCAAGGGGCTCCCGGCCTACCGCGGGGCCTACGTGTGCGACCGGGCGGAGGAACTGCTCGCCCTCCTCCGCCTGGAGAGCCGCGACGCGCGGTGCCTGATCGTGGGGGAGGATCTGGGCACGATCCCGCCGGAGGTCGGGGAAGCCCTGATGGCGTCGGGCTGCTACTCCTACCGCCTGCTCATCTTCGAGAAGGACGGCGAGGGACGGTACCGGCCCCCCGGGGCCTACCCCCGCCAGTGCCTCGTCTCCCTCGCGACCCACGACCTTCCCACCTCCGACGGCTTCTGGCTCGGACGCGACCTGGAGGTCAAGCGGGAACTCCTCCAGTACCCCGGCGCCGACGCGGAGCGGGGTGACGCGGAGGGGCGGCGGTGGGACCGCCTCCGGCTCCTGGAGGCCCTCGCCTCGGAGGGGCTCCTGCCCCCCGGCGTGGTCCCGGCCCACGAGGTGGCGGCCGAGCGCCTCGACGAACTGGCCGCCGCGTGCCACGCCTTCCTGGCCCGGACCCCCTCGGCGCTGCTCCTCGCGAACCTCGACGACCTCCTCGGCGGACTCGAGATGCAGAACCTCCCCGGGACCACGGTGGAGCACCCCAACTGGGTGCGGAAGTGCGACGTCCCCCTGGAAGGGTGGGCCTCCTCGGTCCGGGCGACCCGCATCGTCGAGGCGATCCGGCGGGAGGGGAGAGGAACCGCCTCCGTTTGACTCTGCCAAACAGCGCTGCTACAAGGGAGCCGGCGCCCGGATTCCCGGGCGCCGCTGACAGGAGGCGCCTTGTACGGCTTGGAACAGCAAGTGCTCCGGGTCGACGTGGCCGGCATGCCCCTGGAGTGGATCGGCTACCAGGAGGCCGTGCGCCTGTACCATCTGGACCGCGTCGTCTACGCCCTCGGCACGGTCCTGTACCGGCTGCGCGGCGGGGTCTCGGCCCGCACCGGCCTGCGGAGCACCATCGAGGTCAACTCCATCCTCGCCACGGCAGGGGACCGCCACGTCCTCGCGAAGGCGCGACGGGGCTACACCCCTCCCCTCAGCAACCCCGTCCTGTTCCGGCGCGACGCCCACCTGTGCCTGTACTGCGGGGAACGCCAGGACCCCCTCCTGCTCTCCCGGGACCACGTGACGCCCCTCAGCCGCGGGGGTGCCGACCGCTGGAACAACGTGGTCACCGCGTGCAGGCGCTGCAACAACCACAAGTCGGGCCGCACCCCCGAAGAGGCGGGAATGCAGCTGCTGGCGGTGCCCTTCACGCCGTCCCACGCCGAGTACGTGTACCTCCAGGGGCGCCGGATCCTGGCCGACCAGATGGAGTTCCTGGTCTCCCACTTCCCCCGCACGAGCCCGCTGCACCAGGGAGTCCGC
>CAZJSF010000177.1:0-5472 GCA_964548515.1 uncultured Thermodesulfobacteriota bacterium | reverse complement strand
CGGGAGGAGACCGAGCGCGCCCTCCGGCAGAGCGAGTCCCGGTACCGTACCCTCGTCGACAACATCGACCTGGGCATCACCCTCATCGACGCCGACCACCGGGTGGTGATGACCAACGCGGCGACCGGGCGACTGCTCGGCCGCGACCCGTCCGCGTTCGCGGGACGGCACTGCTTCCGGGAGTTCGAGGGGCGCGGGGAGGTCTGCTCCCACTGCCCGGGCGTGCGCGCCATGGCCACGGGCGCGCCCCAGTCCGAGGTGGTCGAGAACCCGCGGCCGGACGGAACGCGGGTCACCGTCCGGATCCACGCCTTCCCCGTCCCGGGCCCCAACGGGGCGCCGGCGGGGTTCATCGAGGTGGTGGAGGACATAACGGCCCAGCGCCGGGCGGAGGAGGATCGCCGGCGGCTGGAGCAGCGGGTTCAACAGGCCCAGAAACTCGAGAGCCTGGGAATCCTCGCCGGCGGCATCGCCCACGACTTCAACAACCTTCTCATGGCGGTCATGGGCAACGCCGACCTCGCCCTGGGGAAGGTCCCGCCCTCCTCCCCCGCCGGGGAGTACCTTCGGAAGGCCGTGGCGGGGGCGGAGCGGGCGGCCCAGCTCACGGCGCAGATGCTCGCCTACGCCGGCGAGACCGCGATCGCGACCGTGCCCTCCGACGTGTCGCGGCTCGTGGAGGACGCCGAGCTCCTCCTCCGCAGTTCCCTGCCCCCTTCCGCGGAGCTGCAGCTGCGCCTCGAGCCGCAGCTGCCCCCGGTGGACGCGGACCCCGCGCGGCTCCAGCAGGTGCTCCGCAACCTCGTGGCCAACGCGGCGGAGGCCCTCGACGGCCGCCCGGGAACCGTGACGGTCTCCACCGGGCAGCTCTTCGCGGACCACGGCTACCTGGCGGCCACCTTCCCGCCCCAGGACCTGCCGGAGGGCCTGTACGCCTACCTCGAGGTCTCGGACGACGGCCCCGGCATGGACGCCGAGACCCTCCACCGGGTGTTCGACCCCTTCTACAGCACGAAGTTCGTCGGGCGCGGGCTCGGCCTGCCCGCGGTTCTCGGGATCGTCCGTTCCCACCGGGGCGCGATCCGGGTCGACAGCGACCGAGGCCGGGGCACCACGGTCCGTGTCCTCCTCCCGGCGCGCCCCCGGGAGGAGGTCCGACCCGGCGGCCCGGAGCCGGAGCCCCCCTCCGCTCCGCGAGGGAAGAGTGACCGAGCCGAGCCGACCGACCCCTGACGCCTCCGGCTTCCGCGAGTACCGGCTCCCCGGGGAGTGGCAGGTCCTGGTGGGGCGCACCGACGCGGAGAACGACCGGCTGAGCCTGAAGGTCGCCCGGGCCGACGACTGGTGGTTCCACGTGCGCGGGATGCCGGGGAGCCACGTGGTGCTGCGGGCGCGGGAAGACCGCGAACCCGACCGCGACACCCTGAAGGCGGCCGCCGCCGTCGCCGCGTACCACAGCAAGGCGAGGCAGGGGGGGGTCGTGGCGGTGTCCTGCACCCGGGCGCGCTACGTCACCAAGCCGTCCGGGGCGAAGCCGGGCACCGTCCAGATCCGAAGGGAGGAGGTCCTGAAGGTCCGCCCCGCCCTCCCCGCCCCCTGAGCCGCGCCCCCGCGCTCACCAGAACCACCAGGCCCCCGGCGCGTACTCCCGGTATCCGGGCGCGTTGCGGCAGAGCTTGCGCTCCTCCCAGCGGGCCCGGAGCAGCTGGAGGCTCACGAAGAGGGCGAAGAGGGCCGCGTTCGCGGCGGAGAAGCGCCAGAACACCACCGCGGCGGCGGCGGTCATCTCCCCGAGGTAGACCGGGTGCCGGACCCAGCGGTAGGGCCCCCCCGTCACGGCCGAGCGGGCCTCCACCGTGATGCTGAAGGACCCCCGGAGGGCCCAAAGGCCCCAGCCGGTGAGCGCCGTGCCCGCCGTCATCCACCAGAAGACCGCGAGGGCCAGGCCGCGCCGGCCCGCGACCCACGGGGCCGGGGGCGACAGGAGCAGGGCGAAGGGGAGGAGGGCCCCCGCGAGGGGCACGAGGATCTCGCGGAAACCGCGGGAACGATCCACCGGGGGAGACCGCACCAGGTACCCCAGCCCCAGGGCCACGAAGACGAAGGTCTCGGCCGCCCACAGGGGCTTGAGCGCGAACCGGGGGTACTCTCCGACGCGCACGATGAGGAGGCCGGCGAAGACGGCCGCCCCGGCCCAGCGCAGGAGGGAATGGAGGCGGTGCTCGGGCACGAAGCGGGCCGCCCACCCGAAGGGATCGAACGTCTTCACCCGGCGTCGCTCCTCCCCTCCCCCCGTCCGCGCTTGTAGCGGCGGCCCGGGGCCCTCGTCAAGGACCCGCGGGACCCGCGGGCGCCTTCTCCCTTTCCCCGGCGGGGGTTCCGATATTACCCTCCGGCGACCCTGGACGGTCCCGACAACCCTTTCCCCGGAGGTTCCCATGTACTCGGAGGTCGAAGATCTGACCGTGCGGTATGAAGAGGACGGCGTGGAGGTCGTCCAGGAGCTCGACAAGGAGATCCTGTCCAAGGGCGCCTGGGCGACCGTCATCTTCCGCTACCGGCAGTGGGAGGGCAAGCTCGAGGCCTACGGGCCCGACCGCTTCACCATCCGGCGCTACAAGAAGATGCGCGGCGAGTACCGACAGCAGGCCAAGTTCAACATCTCGAGCCGGGACCAGGCCGAGAAGATCGTCGCCGCGCTCCAGCGGTGGCTCGCCGAGCCCGAAGCCTGAGAGGGGGACGAGACCCGTGGCGTGGCAGAGCCTGTTCGGGTTCCTGACCCTGGGGGCCCTGGCGTGGGCCGCGAGCGAGGATCGCGGGGCCGTGAAGGTGCGGCTGGTGGCGGCGGGGCTGTTGCTGCAGGTCGGGCTCGCCGCCCTGCTCCTCCGCCTGCCCCCGTCCAAGGAGTTCTTCCTGGCGCTCAACCGGGGCATCCTCGCCCTGGAGGAGGCCACGGCCGCGGGGACCTCCTTCGTGTTCGGGTACCTCGGCGGGGGCTCGCTCCCCTTCGAGGTCTCCAACCCGGCGGGGACCTTCGTGCTGGCGTTCCGCGCCCTGCCGCTGGTCCTGGTCATGAGCGCCCTCTCGGCCCTGCTCTTCCACTGGAGGGTCCTCCCGCTCCTGGTCCGCGGGTTCTCCCGGGCCCTTGAGCGCTCCCTCGGCGTCGGGGGCGCGGTGGGGCTCTCCGCGGCCGCCAACGTGTTCGTCGGCATGGTGGAGGCCCCGCTCCTGGTGCGGCCCTACCTGCGGCGGATGGGCCGGGGCGAGATCTTCGCCGTGATGACCTGCGGCATGGCCACCATCGCGGGCACCGTGCTCGCCCTCTACGCCTCGATCCTCAAGGACGCGATCCCGGACGTGGTCGGGCACATCCTCACCGCCTCCCTGATCAGCGCGCCGGCGGCCATCACCGTGGCCCACCTGATGGTGCCCGAGGCGGGCGAGCCGACCCACGGGGAGCTCGGCGAAGCGACCTCCTATGGCAGCTCCATGGACGCGGTGACCCGGGGAACGGCCGACGGCGTGGGGCTCCTGCTCAACATCGTGGCCATGCTCGTGGTCCTGGTGGCCCTGGTGAGCCTGGTGAACCAGGCCCTGGGGCTCCTGCCCGACCTCGGCGGGGCGCCCCTGTCGCTCCAGCGGATCCTCGGCGTGGCGATGGCCCCCGTCACGTGGCTCATGGGCGTCCCGTGGGCCGAGGCGCAGACGGCCGGGACCCTGATGGGCACCAAGACGATCCTGAACGAACTGCTCGCCTACCTCGACCTCGCGGCCCTCCCCCCCGACGCCCTCAGCCCCCGGAGCCGGCTCATCCTCACCTACGCGCTGTGCGGCTTCGCCAACTTCGGCAGCCTGGGGATCATGATCGGGGGCCTCGGGGCCATGGTGCCCGAGCGCCGCGCCGAGATCGTCTCCCTCGGGCTCAAGTCCATCGTCTCCGGCACCCTGGCGACGTGCATGACCGGCGCGGTGGTGGGGATGCTGTAGGCCGGGCGCGGCACGGGGCTCCCCTCCCGCCCCGCGGCGGGCCGCGCTTGTCCCCGGTGCCCCGCTGGGCTACGTTCCTCCCCCGCGGGGGGAAGCGGCCGGCGGCGCGCGGGGGGAAGGAGGGCCCGTGGGCGACCCGAGGCAGTGCCACATCGGCCTGGCACCCGGGGAGGTGGCGGGCGCCGTGCTCCTCGTCGGGGACCCGGCGCGGGGGGAGCGGGTGGCCCGGCTCTTCGACGCCGTGGAGCTCGAGCGCCGAAACCGCGAGTACGTCACCTACACCGGCGTGCGCGGCGGCCGGCGCCTCTCGGTCGTGGCCACCGGGATGGGGCCGGACAACACCGAGATCGCCGTGGTGGAGCTCTGCCAGGTCGTCCCGCGGCCCACGATGATCCGCTGCGGGTCCTGCGGCGGGATCGCCCCGGGGGTCGAGCTGGGCGACCTGGTCATCTCCGCCGCCGCGTACCGGCTCGAGAACACCTCCCTCCAGTTCGTCGGCGAGGGCTACCCGGCCGCGGCCCACCCCGAGGTGGTCCTGGCGCTGGCCCAGGCGGCCGACGAGGAGGGCGTCCGCCACCACCTGGGCATCACCGCCACGGCGCCGGGCTTCTACGGGGCCCAGGGCCGCGACGCCCCGGGCTTCCCGGCCCGCAACCCCGCCGTCGTGGAGGAGCTCGCCCGCCAGGGCGTGCTCAACCTGGAGATGGAGACCTCCTGCCTTCTCACCCTCGCTTCGCTCAAGGGCTTCCGGGCCGGGTCCGTGTGCGCCGTCTACGCCTGCCGGCCCCGGGGCACCTTCGTGGACGCCGCCGGGAAGGACGAGGCCGAGGGCCGGTGCATCGCCGTCGCGCTGCGCGCCCTGGAGGTCGCGGCCGACCTGGAGCGCGCCCGCGGGGCCCGCCCCGTGTGGCATCCGGGGCTCGGCCCCCCGGGAGCCCCCGCCCCGTGACCGCGGCGGACGCCCCGCCCGCCGACCCGGAGGCCTTCCGCTTCCGGAACCTCCACCCCCTCGTGCACCTGGGCACGGCCAGCGACCGCTACGCCGGGTGGCTGGGCCAGATCTACTCCCGGGAGCGCTTCGGCGGCCGCGTGGGCCGCCGACCCAAGGTGCTCGGCAAGCGGAAGTTCACCGAGGAGGTGCTCCCGGTCGAGTGCGTGGAGGAGTACTTCGAGCACTTCCCCGTGCTCGAGCTCGACTACACGTTCTACCGCCCTCTCCTCGACGCCGGCGGGCGCCCCACCTCCAACTTCCACGCGCTGGCCGCCTACCGGCGCCACGTCCCGGCCGGCGCCCGCCTGATCCTGAAGGCGCCCCAGGCCGTCTTCGCCCGGAAGGTCCGGCGGGGCGGCGCCTTCGTGCCGAACCCCGGCTACCTCGACCCCGCCCTCTTCACCGAGGCCTTCCTCCGCCCGGCGAGCGAGATCCTCGGCCCGGCCCTGGCCGGCATCGTCTTCGAGCAGGAGTACCAGCGGAAGGAGGAGCGG
>CAZJSF010000176.1:0-5540 GCA_964548515.1 uncultured Thermodesulfobacteriota bacterium | reverse complement strand
GCGTTGGGCGCCACCGATCTGCGCAAGTCCATCGACGCCCTGTCGCTGCTGGTGGAAGCCCAGTTCGAGCTCCCCGCCCTGTCGGGCCACTGGTTCGCCTTCTGCAATCGGCGTCGCACGCTGGTGAAGGTGCTCTACTGGGACCGCAACGGCTTTTGTCTGTGGCAGAAGCGGCTGGAGAGGGAGACGTTTCGGTGGCCGAAGCGGGAGGCGGACGTGTTGGAAGTGGGAGCACGGGAGCTCCTGATGCTCTTGGAGGGGATGGAGCTGGCGAAGCCATCGGCACATAAACGATGGTCGTACGATTCCATGTACTAAGTATTGGTTCTTTTGATTGCATGTTTCTCTATAGAGTGCTATATGCAGAGGCATGCCAACGAGGAATAAGCCACTTCCGAATGACGTAGATGCTTTGAGGCGGCGTCTCTCCGAAGTCCTTTCGGAGAATCGGGTGCTTCAGGAAGAAAATCGGCTTCTCAAGCAAAAGCTCTTTGGCCCCAAGTCCGAGAAGATCACCGAAGAAGAGAGCCGCCAGCTCGTCCTGTTCAACGAGGCCGAGGCGGGCGTGGCGGTCGAGGCCGCGGCGGCCGAAGCGATCCCCATCGCCCCCCACACACGCACCAAGCCGCGGGGCCGCCAGGCGCTGCCGGCCCATCTGCCCCGGGTGGAGGTCGTCCACGACCTGCCCGAGGGGCAAAAGCGCTGCGGCTGTGGGGCGCAAAAGAGCCGCATCGGCGAAGAGACCAGCGAGCGGCTCGACATCGTGCCGGCCAAGATCCAGGTCGTCCGCCATATCCGGCCCAAGTACGCCTGCCGGGTCTGCGAGGGGGTGGACGACGACGGGCCCACGGTGGCGATCGCTCCCCCGGCGCCGGAGATGATCCCCAAGGGGATCGCCACGGCGGGGTTGTTGGCCTACGCGCTCACCGCCAAGTTCGTCGACGCGACCCCGTTCTACCGCCAGGCCAAGCAGTTCGAGCGCCTGGGGGTGGAGCTGTCCCGCACCACCCTGTGCCACTGGGCCCTGCAGGTGGCCGAGCGCTGCCGGCCGCTGCTTGCGCTCCTGACCGAGACCGTGCGGGCGGGGCCCGTGATCCGGTGCGACGAGACCACGGTGCAGGTGCTCGACGAACCCGGGCGGGCGGCCCAGACGAAGTCCTACATGTGGGTCTTTCACGGCGGGCCGCCCGAGCGCCCCGCGATCGAGTACCGCTACCACCCGACCCGGGCCGGGGAGGTGGCCAAGGACTACCTGCAGGACTACCGGGGCATCGTCCAGACCGACGGCTACCAGGGCTATGACTTCCTCGATCGCCAGCCCGGGGTGGTGCACGCCGGGTGCTGGGCCCACGCCCGGCGCAAGTTTGTGGAAGTCACCCAGGCAGCCCATGGGAAAAAGGGCTCGGGCTCCCGCAAGACCGGCAGCGCCGACGTGGCGCTGGCCACCATCCAGAAGCTCTATGCCATCGAGAGGAGTGCTCAGCAGCGGGGACTCATCCCCGCACAGCGGCGCGACGAGCGCCAGGCCAAGGCCAGGCCCTTGCTCGAGCCGTTCCGGCGCTGGCTCGACGACAAGGCCGGCAGAACGCCGCCCCAGAGCCTGCTGGGCAAGGCGGTTGCCTATACCCTCGGACAGTGGCCCCGCCTCACGGTCTACCTCGACGAAGGCCACCTCACGCCGGACAACAATCTGGTGGAGAACGCCATCCGGCCCTTCTGCGTGGGCCGCAAGAACTGGCTGTTCAGTGCCACCCCTCAGGGCGCCTGGGCCAGCTCCGCCCTCTACAGCCTCATCGAGACCGCCAAGGCCAACGGCCTGGAGCCCTACGCCTACCTGCGCTACGCGTTCGAACGGTTGCCCCTGGCCAGCAGCACCGACCACTACCGCCGACTGCTGCCACAATCTCTCACCCGCGCTGACCTGGCGCCGATCTGGGCAGGCGCGCCAGGGGCTTCATAGGGCGCTTACGTCTCATGAATCAAAGTCCCGAGAACTCGTCGAGGGCAGGGTTTGCGAGACTGGGCAAGGAGCGCAGGGCCAACCGCCGCTCGCCCCTACGCGCGCCAATCAAGAGGGGATACAGCGAAGATGCTGTATCCCCTTGTTCCTGCTTGGTGCCGGAGGTCGGACTTGAACCGACACGGTGTTGCCACCACTGGATTTTGAGTCCAGCGCGTCTACCAGTTCCACCACTCCGGCGAGGTGCGCGGAGTATAGGGAGCGGTTTCCGAGGGTGTCAAGGCGGGGCCGGGTCGCCGTACCGGCAGGGGCAGCGGGCACGCTTGAGGGGTTGGGCCGCCTGTGCTAGACAGGTGCCCCCGCTTCTTCGGTCGAGGTCGCGATGGAGACTTCTCCCAAGGAGATCTGGGCCCTGTGCCGGGTCCCCCGCGCGGAACTCGTGTACCTCCGGTACACCCTGGAGGCCTACGAGGGGTTGTGCCTCGCCACGACCTTGCCGGGACGGGCGGGTCTCGTGCGACTGGCGACCGTGGAGACCTCGCGGCGGGAGTTGGAGGCCGTGCTGTCGGTCCTGGCCGAGGAGATCGACCTGAAGGTGGAGCGCTGGGGAGGAGGAGAAGAGTGAACGTCTCCCGGGTGCGGGTGGTCGTGGGCGGACGGGTCCAGGGGGTCTGGTTCCGCGCCTCGACCCAGGAGATGGCCCAGGCCGAAGGTGTGCACGGCTGGGTGCGGAACCTGCCCGACGGGGATGTGGAGGCGGTGTTCGAGGGCCGCAGGGAGGCGGTGGAACGAGCCCTCGCCTGGTGCCGCCGGGGGGGACCGCCGAAGGCCCGGGTGGACCGCTGCGAGGAGACGTGGGAGCCGCCCCGGGGCGAGGGGCCTTTCCGGGTACGGTACGACTGATGCCGAGCGCATTCCTCGTGGCGGCACCCCACTCGGGTGCCGGCAAGACGACCCTCACCCTGTCCTTGATCGCCGCCCTACGGGAGCGCGGCCTGACCGTGCAACCCTTCAAGGTGGGCCCCGACTACATCGACCCCCTGCACCACGCGTGGGCTGCAGGCCGTCCCTCCCACAACCTCGACACGTGGATGCTCCCCGCAGAGGCCAACCGCAGGGTGTACGGCACGGCCGCGGACGCCGACGTGGCGATCGTCGAGGGCGTGATGGGGCTTTTCGACGGCGTGGACGGCAGGCGGGCGGAGGGGTCGAGCGCCGACGTGGCTCGACTGCTGGGGCTTCCCGTGGTGCTCGTGGTCGACGCCCGCGCCATGGCCCGCAGTGCAGCGGCGCTCGTCAAGGGTTTCGCGGCCTTCGAGCCGGGGGTTCGGCTCGCGGCCGTCATCTGGAACCAGGTGGGAAGCGCCTCGCACCGAAGGATCCTCGATGACGCCCTGGAGGCCGCCGGCCTGCCCCCGGCCGTCGGGGCCGTTCCACGGGACAGCGGCGTCTGCCTGCCCGAGAGGCACCTGGGGCTGGTGACGCCCGAGGACGCCGCCCTCCCCGACGCCCTCCGCCATGCCCTCGCCCGGTTGGCCGAATCCCACCTGGATCTGGACGCCCTGCTGGACGCGACCCGCGCCAGGAGCCCGGCGACTCCCCCCCGCCCCCTCGGCGAGCCGCGCGGGCGGCGCCGGGTCGGCGTGGCCCGCGACGCAGCCTTCTGCTTCTACTACGACGAGAACCTCCGCCTGCTCGAAGAGGCCGGGGCGGAGATCGTCCCCTTCCGGCCGGTGGAGGGGGATGGGGTGCCGGAGGAACTCGACGGCGTGTACCTGGGGGGCGGCTACCCGGAGGCCCACGCGGAGAGGTTGTCGCGCAACGAGGCCTTCTGCGAGGGGCTTCGCCGGGCCCGGGCGCGGGAGATCCCGCTCTACGCGGAGTGCGGGGGCTTCATGGCGCTGTGCGAGGCCCTGGAGGATGCCGACGGCCGCCGCCACCCCATGGCCGGGGTCTTCCCGGCCGTGGCCCGGATGACCCGGCGTCGGTTCCAGTTGGGGTACCGGGAGGTGCGGGTGGAGGGGATCGACCGGATGAGGGGCCTCGCGGCCCGCGGCCACGAGTTCCACTACTCCCGGGTGGAGGCCATGCCGCCGGAGGTTCCCCGGGCGTACCGGGTGTGGAACGCGCGCTCCGAGGAACTCCCCCGCGAGGGCTACCGAAGCGGCGAGACCCTGGCGGGCTACCTCCACCTGCACTTCGCGTCGTGCCCCGATTTCCCCCGCCGGTTCTTCCGGCTCGGGTGAAGGATCATTCGTTGAGCGCCCAGTCGTACTCGTAACGCAGCTTGCCGCCGAAGCCCGCCAGGGCGTCGGCCAGGGGCCCTTCGGCATACCGGCGCAGGTGCGCGAGCACTCCCTCCTTCGAGCCGCCGAAGTCCTCCTCGAACCAGTCGTAGATGCTCGAGGCCACGAGTTTCCCGTCGTCGAGCCGGGCGCCCCGGCGATGGTTCACGTACTCCCGGGCCCCCTTGTCCAGGAGGCGCTCCGCGTTGGCTGCGGTGAAGGCCTCGGCCTGGAGGTTCGGGCAGCCCAGGCTGGCGCAGTTCACGGCGTAGTGGATCCGGTTGTCCGCCCAGATGGGGCGGAGGATGCGGTGCTCCACGTCGTCGAGGGAGATCTCCTCCCCCTCCACCGTGAGCAGCTTCGCGCGCCACGGCCCGTCGGCGAACCAGCCCGGCGAGATGTCCACCTCGCGGATGCTCTTCACGGGATAGTGCGCGAGGATCACCTTCACGGTGAGCGCGTTGTACAGGTTGATCCAGTAGGCGCGCTGCTCGGCCCGGCCGAGCTCGCTCACCGCCACCCCCTGCAGGCGTTCGAGGTACTCCTCCAGCCGCTGGGTGTCGGCCATGCCGACCTCGCTGTAACGCACCCGGTTGATGCCCGACGGATGGTCCGCCACCACGTACTCCCGCAGGAAGGCGTCCCAGGCCGCGTGGTCCACCCGGGTGGCGGCCTGGGGATCGTGAGCCTCCCAGCGGGACCAGAGCTCCGCCTTGGGTGCGGCCGGGGAAGGGGCGGCGGCCCCAATCGTCACGGCGACGGCCAACGCTGCCGCAGATCTCATGGCCTCCTCCTCATCCGTCGGACGTCTCCGCCGCACGCGGCGGGCCCGGGCGAAACGCCGCTCCCTGCGCGCAACGCGTCGCCTCCGGAGGTGCCGGCATCGGCGGCGACGGCCACCACCCCGACGTGGTCTGCGATCAGGCGCGCCAGACGGTACCACAGGAAGGGCGCGAGGCAGGAGACCCGCGCGCAAACCCGCCCCGCCGTGCGGACCGGCTCGCTCACGCCTCGTCGGCGCCGGCTCGGGCGGGCGTGCACGCCCGCCCCTTGAGGTGGAAGAGGAAGCGCAGGACCCCCTTGGTGCGGTCGCTGAAGAGCTTTTCGGCGAAGTAGTCGCCGGCCGCCCGCTTGGAGGCCTCGGACAGGGTCGGGTACACGTGGACCGCCCCGGCGAGGGTCGAGAGCTTCACGCCCCCGGCGAGGGCCGCGACCCACTCGTGGATGAGCTCCCCCGCGCGGGACCCGACGATCTGGCACCCGAGGAGCTTGCCTCCGGGGTCGACGAGCACCTT
>CAZJSF010000175.1:0-5564 GCA_964548515.1 uncultured Thermodesulfobacteriota bacterium | reverse complement strand
AGCGCCGCCTGCACCTGGAGGAGTTCGCGTTCCAGGGGGCCGACCACGCGGTGTGGCTCCACGAGGTGCGCGCCCCCGCGAGACCCTGACCGCGGCACCGGGAAGAGAGAGCGATCGTGTTCCGGAACCCGACGCCCCACGACTTCTGGCTCCACCTCCGCGTCCACCGCCCCGACCTGGCGCGGCGCCTGGATGGCGTGCGCGGGCTCGAGCGCGCGGCGGGCGCCCTGGTGGTCCGGGCCCCGGCGGGGAGCTGGAGCCTGGCGGAGATCGAGGCCCGGCGCGCGGACTTCGGACGGGAGGCGGAACGGTTCTTCGGCGCAGGGGTCCCGGTGCGGGTCGAGGCCGGCCCGGCCGATCCGGAGGCCCTGCCCCTGCCCGTGGTCGCGTCCAAGGTGTGGAACCACGTGGCCTTCTGGGCCTGGGGCGAGGCGGGCTCCGCGGTGGTCGCGGTGCGCAAGCCCCGGTATCTAGAGCACTGGCTGCCCGCCGCGCCGGGTTCCGGCGGCGCCGCGGCGCCCGGCGAGGACCCCGAGGCGACCGTCCTCCGGGCACCGGAGCCCGACCCGGAGGAAGCCCTGCCAGCCCTCCTGGACCGCCTGGCCGAGCTCGCCCGGGCATCCTCCTCCTACGCGCAACTGGTCACGGCGTTCCCGGGGGACGGCGCGGCCGACCGCCTGGAGGCCCGGCTCTACGCGACCAAGGAGTGGGGGACGCCGGTCACGCCGGGCCCGGTGCTGCACAAGTACGTGGGGAGGCTTCACTACGTGAGCCCGGGGGCGCCCCCGCTGGGGGTGCGGACCGCCCGCGCGGCGCTGGCCCGGGGGAGGGCTTGATGCCGGCCCTTCCGGCAGGAACGGCGGGCACTTACGGGCGGGAGGCCTTCTTGACACCCCCAGCGCCGATCGTCTACGGTACCCACCTTCCGCGGCGCGACTCCCGCCCACGGGCCCGGGGCGGCGCCACGCCCCCGCCGAGCGAACCGCAACTGCGACCATGAGCCGTCTGATCCTCGCCTCCGGTTCCCCCCGAAGAAGGGAGCTGCTGGCCGCCCTCGGGGTCTCCTTCGAGGTGATCCCGGGCACGGCGGACGAGACCCTGCCCACGGGGGAGCCCGTGCACCGGGCCCTGGAGCTCGTGGCCCTGCGGAAGGCCCGGGAAGTGGCTGCCCGGGTCGGCCCGGACGCGTGGGTGCTGGGCGCGGACACCGCCGTGGTCCAGGGTGACCGGGTCTTCGGCAAGCCGAGGGACCGGGCCGAGGCGGGGCGCTTCCTGCAGACCCTGTCGGGGGCGGAGCACCGGGTGATCACCGCGGTGGCCCTGCTGGGCCCCGGCGCCTCCCGCACGGTCTCGGTGGCGACGCGGGTGCGCTTCCGCCCCGTGTCGGAAGCGCAGGCGGCGTGGTACGCCTCCCTGGAGGAGCCCTACGACAAGGCCGGGGGGTACGCGATCCAGGGAAGCGGCGCCTTCCTCGTGGAGGCCATCGAGGGGTCGTACACCAACGTGGTGGGCCTGCCCATGGCGGAGACGGCCGACCTGCTCGAGGAGGCCGGGTTCGCGCCCTGGGCCGCCGCGGCAGGACGGGAGCGGGCCCATGGGTGACCGGGGAGCCGTCGTCGCCCGACGCTACCGGGAGGCCCTGGCACGGGTGGCGGAGGCCGCGGTCCGGGCGAACCGCCCGCCGGAGAGCGTCTCCGTGCTGGCGGTGACGAAGACGGTGGACCCGGGGCGGATCCGGGAGGCCTACGACGGGGGCGCCCGCCTGTTCGGCGAGAACTACGTGCAGGAGGCCCTGGGCAAGGTGGACCGCCTGCCCCTGGACGCCGAGTGGCACATGATCGGCCACCTCCAGTCGAACAAGGCCAAACGGGCGGTGGAGGTCTTCCGGTGCGTCGAGTCGGTGGACCGCCCCTCCCTGGCGGACGCCCTGGAGAAGGCGGCCCGGGCGCGGGGGGCGGCGCTCGACGTGCTGGTCCAGGTGAACACGGGCGACGAGGAGACGAAGTCGGGGACGACCCCGGAGGGGGCCGAGGCGCTCGCCCGCCGGTTCGCCGAGTGGCCGAGCCTCCGGCTCCGGGGGCTGATGGCCATCCCCCCCTACTTCGCAGACGCGGAGGCCGCGCGCCCGCACTTCCGGGCCATGCGGGAACTGGGGGAGCGGATCGCGGGCCTCGGGCTGCCCGGCGTCTCGATGGGCGTGCTGAGCATGGGGATGAGCCACGACTTCCCGGTCGCCGTGGAGGAGGGTGCGACCCTCGTCCGGATCGGGACCGCGATCTTCGGGGAGCGCGCGACCTGAACGGGCCCGGGAGACGGGTGCAGGAGGATTGCCGGTGAGCAAGCTGCCGTCGTTGGCCTTGATCGGCCTGGGAAACCTCGGCGAGGCGTTGGTGAAGGGGCTCCTCGACCGGGGGCTCCTGGAGGCGGGGGCGGTGTCCGGCGCCGAGAAGGTGGCGGACCGGCGCCGCCTGATGGCCGAGCGGTACGGCATCGCCGTCCACGCCAGGGCGTCGGAGGCGTGCAAGGGCGCAGGCGCCGTGCTCCTCGCCGTGAAGCCCCAGGACGTGGAGCCGGCCCTCGCGGAGCTGGCGCACCTCGCGCCGGGGACCCTGGTGCTGAGCGTGTGCGCGGGGATCACCCTGGCCCGGCTCGCCCGGGGCCTGCCCGCGGGAACGCCCATCGTGCGGGCGATGCCGAACACCCCCGCCCTCGTGGGCTCCGGGGTGACGGTGTACTGCGCCAACGACGCGGTCGCGGACGCCCACAACCGGCTGGCCCAGAGCCTGCTCGGCGCCGTGGGCGACGTGTACCGGGTGGAGGCCGAGTCGCTCCTCGACGCCGTGACGGGGCTGAGCGCGAGCGGGCCCGCCTACGCCTTCACGTTCCTGGAGGCGCTCGCCGACGGGGGCGTGCTCATGGGGCTCCCGAGGCCCCTGGCGCGGGCGCTCGCGTGCCAGACCCTCCTGGGCGCGGCCAGGCTGGCCAAGGAGGCCGGAGAGCACACGGCCGAGCTCAAGGACCGGGTGGCCTCCCCCGGGGGGACCACCGCCGCCGGCCTGCGGGAGCTGGAGCTGCGCGGCTTCCGGGGAGCGGTGATCGAGGCCGTGCGGGCCGCGACGGTGCGCTCCCGGGAACTGGGAGGCTGAGCCGTGTTCGTGCTCGCGAACTTCCTGCGGGGCGTGGCCAAGGTCCTCGACCTGGGGCTCCAGGTCTACCTGTGGCTGATCATCGCCCGGGCCGTGCTCTCCTGGGTGAGCCCCGACCCCTACAACCCCATCGTCCGCTTCCTGTACCGGGCGACGGACCCGGTCCTCTACTGGGTCCGGAGGCGGATCCCCGCCTCCTTCGGCGGCATCGACTTCTCGCCGATGATCGTGATCCTGGCGATCGTGTTCCTCCAGAGCTTCCTCGTACAGAGCCTCTGGAACTTCGCGAGCCGGCTCTCCCCCTGACTCCCCCGAGGTGCCCATGCGAATCACGCCCCTGGACGTCCACGACCAGACCTTCCGCGTCGCCTTCCGGGGTTTCGACCCGGGCGAGGTGGACGCCTTCCTCCAGCGGGTCGCCGACGAACTCGAGCGGCTGATCGAGGAGCGGGAGACCGCCCGGACGGAGCTGGAACAGGAGCGCCAGGTCCGCAGGACGCTGGAGGAGACCCTGGCCACCACCCGGGGGCTCCAGACGAACCTGGTGGACCAGGCGCGGGCCGAGGCCGAGGCGGTGCGCCACCAGGCCCAGCTCCAGGCCGACCGCATCCTGGCCGAGGCCAACGAGGAGCTCCTCCGCCTGCGCCGGGAGGTGCAAGGCCTTCGCGAGCGCCGCACGCTGTGGCTCGCCGACCTGGGAGCCCTGACCGACGCCCTGTACAACTGGGTCGAGGACAAGCGGGCCCAGCGGACTCCGGAGCCGGAGCTGATCGCGGACGAGGCGGAGGAGGACCCGCCGGCGGGAGACGACGCGCCCGGGGCGGCGGGCGGGGAAGACGCCGGGCAGGAGGAGGAGGCTTCCTGACCAGGAGCGGCCCGAAGGACGCGCCCCACGCCTTCGCCGACCTGGAGATCTGGGTGCAGCCGCGGGCCTCCCGGGACGAGGTGGCCGGGCTCCAGGGGGAGGCCGTGAAGGTTCGCGTCACCGCTCCGCCGGTGGAGGGAGAGGCCAACGAGGCCGTCGTCCGGCTCCTCTCCCGGAGCCTCGAGGTGCCGCGGTCGGCCGTGACCATCGCCCGGGGACACGGAGGGCGGCGGAAGCGGGTGCGGATCGAGGGCCTGGAGGCCGCCGAGGTGCGGCGGCGTCTGGGGGTGTGACGACGGCCCGGCCCGGGCGGGGGCCCCTTCAGCCCTCCCCGGTCCCCCGGTAGCCGCACCCCTTTCGCGGGCACTGCAGCGGCCCGGCCCGGCTCCCGGGCTTCTCCACCAGGAACGGGTGGTCGCAGGAGGGGCAGGGGCGGGGCACCGGCCGGTCCCAGAGCGCGTAGTCGCAGGCCGGGAAACGGTTGCACCCGTAGAAGGTCTTGCCCTTCTTGCTGCGCTTCTCCACCACCTCGCCGCCGCACCCGGGCTTCGGGCAGGCGACTCCCGTGGCCACCGCGGCGGTGTGGCGGCACTCCGGGTAGGTGCTGCACGCGACGAACCGCCCGAAGCGGCCGTGGCGCACGACGAGGTCGGCGCCGCACTCCGGACACTTCTCGCCGGTCTTCTCCCCCTCCTTCACCTCGACCCCGCCGTCGCCCGTGCGCTCGAACTCCTTGGTGTTGCGGCACTCGGGGTAGCCGGAGCAGGCCAGGAAGAACCCGTTCCTTCCCCACCGGATCACCATGGTCTTGCCGCAGCGCTCGCACGCCAGATCGGTCGGCTCCGCCTCGGCCTTCGGGTTCGGCATGCTCTCCCCCGCGTGCTCCACGGCCTGGCGGAACGGTCCGTAGAAGTCGCGGAGCAGGTCCTGCCACTGGCGGGTCCCCTCTTCCACGCGGTCGAGCTCCGCCTCCATCTGGGCGGTGAAGCCCACGTCGAACACCTGGGGAAACGCGGGGACGAGGAGGTCGTTGACCAGCACCCCCAGGTCGGTCGGCGCGAAGCGGCGCTCGGCCATCTTCACGTAGTCCTTGTCCCGCAGGGTGGAGAGGATCTGGGCGTAGGTCGAGGGCCGCCCGATGCCCTTCTCCTCCAGCTCCTTCACCAGGGTCGACTCGGTGAAGCGGGGGGGCGGCTCGGTGAAGTGCTGGTCGGCCCGGAGGCTCTCGGCGCCGGCCGCGAGCCGGAGCGCCTCCCCTTCCCGGAGGTCCGGGAGGGCCTTGCCCTCCCCCTCGTCGTCCTCGGCGCCCGCGCGGAGGTCGTCGGTGCCCTCCACGTAGGCCGCCATGAAGCCGAGGAACTTCAGGATCGAGCCGGTGGCGCGGAACTGGTATCGGCCGGCCCCCACGTCGAACACCGTCTGGTCGTAGAGCGCGGGCTTCATCTGGCAGGCCACGAAGCGGTCCCACACGAGCTTGTAGAGCCGGTACTGGTCCGCGTCCAGGTGGGGCCGCAGCCTCTCGGGCGGGAGGTCCATGGAGGTGGGCCGGATCG
>CAZJSF010000174.1:0-5583 GCA_964548515.1 uncultured Thermodesulfobacteriota bacterium | reverse complement strand
CCAACGTGGACCTCGGGTTCGCAGCTGCGGCCTCGCCGGTGCGCCCCCGGGATCCGGCCCTGTTCCTGACCGGGCAGATCGACGTGGGGAGGGACGTGCAGCAGGACCGCACCGAGCTGCGCATTCCCTGGGACGCGACCGCGAGCCTCGACCGCTACGTGCTCTCGTCCGGCTTCGACTACCAGCGCGACGACGACGAGAGCCGGTTCACCAGGCTCCTCACCCAGTTGACCGTCGACACCCCGGAGCGCATGGAGCGGGTCCAGGTGGGGGACGTCAACGCGGCCTCCGGCCGCCTGGGTGGCGCCGCGACCCTGGGCGGCGCCACCATCGCCCGCGCCTTCTTCATGCAGCCGCAGTTCCGCCCCTACCCCGGCCGGGAGTTCCTGGGCACAGTCACGTCCCCGTCCCGCGTCGAGGTGTACGCCAACGGTGTGTTCCTGGGCCGGCGCGAAGTGCTGCCCGGGGAGTTCGTGGTGCGGGGACTGCCGAGCCTCGCGGGAGCCGGCGAGGTGGAGATCGTCGTGACCGACGACACCGGCAACCGCGAGGTGATCCAGGGCTCCTACTACAACTCGACCCGGGTGCTCCGGGAGGGCCTCCAGGACTACAGCTACAGCCTGGGGTTCGTGCGGGACGGGCTGGGCTCGGACGACTTCGATTACGGGCGCCTGGCCTTCATCGGCACCCACCGCATCGGCAGCACCGACCGCCTCACCGTCGGCGGAGGGGCGGAGCTCTCGCGGGACCGCTGGAACCTCGCCCCGGAGGCGACGTGGAACCTCGACCCCGGGGGCGAACTCTCCCTCACCGCGGCGGCGAGCGGCGACCACGGCGACCTCGGCGCCGGGTTGTCCGCGGACTACCAGTACGCCGGGCGGGGCTTCTCCTTGAGCGCCGGACTCCGGACCCTGTCCCGCGAGTTCAGCAACATCTCCCGGGACGCCGACGACGACAAGGAGAAGCTCTCGCTTCGCCTCGGGGGGGGACTCCAGGGGAAGCACTGGGGTTCGGCCTCGGCCGCGGTCTCCCTCGGGCGCACCCACGAGGGCTCGAAGCTCTCGTCCTACTCGCTCTCCTACTCCAAGACCCTGAGCCGCACGCTGTCGCTCTTCGCTCGGGCGAGCCGGGTGGACGACGAGGACGACTCCTACTACAACGTGTTCCTGGGCGTCCGGGGGTTGTTCGGCGGCGGACTGACCGCGTCGGCGAACTACTCGACCCAGTACGACCAGAAATCGCTGCAGGTGCGGCTGAAGAAGGACCTGCCCACCGACGACGGCTTCGGCTTCGACGCGGGAGCCAGATGGGTCGAGCCCGACGGGGGCGACGACGACGTGGGTGGAGACGTGGCGCTGCGGTACCAGTCGGGCTACGGCATCGCGAGCGCCACCTTCCGCGACGACGTGGGCGTGCGAACCTACGGTGCAGGGTATGCGGGGTCGCTTTCCTGGGTCGGCGGCTCGATCCAACTTTCGCGCCCGATCTACGACAGCTTCGCCCTGGTGAAGCTCGGCGACGCCTCCGGCGTGCGGGTGTACCGGAACAACCAGCCCTACGGTACGACGAACGGGGACGGCGAACTCCTGGTGGCCGGCCTGCCGTCCTACTCGGTCAACACCGTGGGCATCGAACTCACCGACGTCCCCATGCGCTATCGGCTCGCGGGGGCTCCGAGCGAGCAACTGGTGCCCGCCTTCCGGAGCGGAGCGCGGATCGAGATCCCGGCGGAGACCTTCCAGGCCGTGACCGGCCGCGCCTACCTGGCCCGGGAGGGCAGCCGCGTCACCGCGGACTACGCCGCGATCGAGGTCGACGGCCCCGACGCTGCGCTGCGGTCGGTGGTCGGGAGGCGGGGGGAGTTCTACCTGGAGAGCCTCTCCGCCGGGCAGCACCGCGTTCGGTTCACGCTTCGCGGCGAGACCTGCGAGACCACGCTGGAAGTGCCGGAGAGCACCGAGATGTTCCTCGACCTGGGAGAGGTGACCTGTGAGACGCGCTGACTGGGCCCTGATCGCCTTCCTCACAGCGACGGCGACCGCCTGGGCGGCGCCCAAGTGCGACGTCACCGCCCAGGGGCCCAACTTCGGACTCTACGACACCCTATCGGGCAGTCCGACGGACGCGGTCGGCACCATCCAGGTGACGTGCGACGCCGGGATGCCTTACAGCATTGAACTGCAGACCTCCCAACTCGGCCCGAACGGCGAACGCGAAATGAAACAGGGCGGCGGCGGGGCGCGGGCCACCTACTTCCTCTACACGGACTCCGCACGAACCCGGATCTGGGGCGACGGCAGCGGCGGCACCTTCACCGTGACGGGCGTGGGGAGCGGCGCGGCCCAGCAGGTCCCGGTGTACGGCCGCGTGCCCGCGGGCCAGACCCCGCCCTTCGGGACCTACGGCGACTCGGTCCAGGTCCGCGTCCAGTTCTGACCGCGTCGCCCCCCGGCGGGCGCCCGTCCCTTTTCTCCTCCGGATTCCGCTGTATCCTCCTGGCACAGGCCCCTGTCGCGGGCCGGCTCCGCGAGCGCCGGAGGGACCCCATGGCCAACAGCATCGTCAACGTCCCCGAACCCCGCAACGAGCCCGTCCTTTCCTACGCCCCGGGGACCCCGGAGCGGGACGAGATCAAGGCGACCCTGGCGGAGTTGAGCGGCCGGGAGGTGGAGATCCCCCTCGTCATCGGTGGGCACGAGGTGCGCACCGGGCGCCTCGGGGAGTGCCGCATGCCCCACCGGCACTCCCGTCGGCTCGGCCGCTTCCACGAGGCCTCCGCCTCCGAGATGACCCGGGCCATCGAGGCGGCCCTGGAGGCGCGGCGCGAGTGGGCGGAGATGGCGTGGTACGACCGGGCCGCGATCTTCCTCAAGGCGGCCGACCTCCTCACGGCGGGGTGGCGGCCGGTCCTCAACGGGGCCACGATGCTCGGGCAGAGCAAGACGGTCTTCCAGGCCGAGATCGACGCCGCCTGCGAACTGGCCGATTTCTGGCGCTTCAACGCCTACTTCATGCAGGTGATGTTCGGGCAGCAGCCCCGCTCCACGCCGGGCGTGTGGGACCGCGTCGAGCAACGGCCCCTCGACGGCTTCGTGCTCGCCATCACCCCCTTCAACTTCACGTCCATCGCCGGAAACCTCCCCACCGCTCCCGCCATGCTCGGCAACGTGGTCGTCTGGAAGCCGGCCACCGCCGCGGTCTACTCGGCCCACTACCTGATGAAGCTCCTGGAGACCGCCGGGCTCCCCCCCGGCGTCGTCAACCTGGTCTCCGGGCCGGGCGAGCCCTTGGCCGAGGCGGCTCTCGCCCACCCCTCCCTCGCCGGCATCCACTTCACCGGCAGCACCCCGGCGTTCCGCAGCCTGTGGCGCGGGGTCGCCGCCAACCTGGAGCGGTACCGGAGCTACCCGCGGCTGGTGGGCGAGACCGGGGGCAAGGACTTCGTGTTCGCCCACCCCTCCGCCGACGTGCACGCGCTGGCCACGGCGCTCGTTCGCGGCGCCTTCGAGTACCAGGGCCAGAAGTGCTCGGCGGCCTCCCGGGCCTACGTGCCGGCGAGCCTGTGGGAGGACCTCCGGGACCGCCTGCTCGAAGCGGTCTCCCAGATCCGGGTGGGCGACGTGAGCGACTTCTCGTGCTTCATGGGGGCGCTCATCGACCGGCCCGCGTTCGAGAAGGTCAAGGGGTACCTCGATCTCGCGAAGTCCGACGCGGGGTACGAGGTGGTCGGCGGCGGGGCGTGCGACGCGGCCGAGGGGTACTTCGTCGAGCCCACGGTCGTGGTCTCGCGCAGTCCGCGCTCGCGACTCATGGAGGAGGAGATCTTCGGGCCGGTGCTGACCGTGTACGTTTACCGGGACGAGGACTTGGAGGAGGCCCTGGAACTGTGCGACTCCACCTCGCCCTACGGCCTCACCGGTTCCGTCTTCGCCCGGGACCGCCGGGTCGTCGCGCGGCTCTCGAAGCGGCTCCGGGACGCCGCCGGGAACTTCTACATCAACGACAAGCCCACCGGCGCGGTCGTGGGGCAGCAGCCCTTCGGCGGCGGGAGGGCTTCCGGGACCAACGACAAGGCGGGCAGCCTCCTGAACCTCCAGCGGTGGGTATCCCCCCGCACGATCAAGGAGACCTTCTGCCCCCCGACGCGCTTCGACTACCCCCACATGCTCGAGCCGTGACCGGCCCGGGGCCGTCTCCGCGGGATTCTCAGGGCTCCGCGGTCCCGCGGGCACCCACGGGGGTCAACTCCGACAGGGGCACGTAGAAGGCGAGGTAGCGCCGACCGTCCGAGTAGGGGGTGCCGCCGCGGTCTTCCACCAGCACCGTGGCGCGCTTCGTGATCCGGTTGATCCGCCCCTGCCGGCGGACACCGTCGAAGGTGAAGGCCACCCGGTCTCCGGCGCGCAGCCCGTGGACCTCGGCGGCCCGCTCCCGCACGGTGATCAGGCGGTGCGTCACGTCGCCGTGGCCGAAGAGCCGCTGCGCCCGCTCCCGGAACCCGCGCGTCCGACAACTCGACGAGCCGAAGGCGAGGAGTTCCGCCAGGTGCAGCAACTCGTGTTCGAAGATCCGCTGGAGGGCTTCCAGGCGGTCTCGGCACGGGACCCCGTTGACCTCGACGCCCCGCCCCCGGTCGTGGAAATTCGTGAAGAGGAGATGGGTGGAGACGACGATTTCGTAGACCCGCTGCGGGCGGGGCGGCAGGACCAGGGTCTTGCCCGCCGCGCTGGTCATCCGGGAGGAGAGGCGGAACCGGAGCCGGCCGTGAGCGTCGAGGGCACGCCGGAGAGTTCCCCCGAAGAACCTGGCATCGTAGAGTCGGAAGAGGAGGGAGAGATCCGAGGCCTCGATCTCCCGAAAGTGCCCGTCCCGGATCAGGCGGGAGCGTGCGGTCAGTTCCCGCCGCACCCACAGGGCGCACGCCGCGGCCTCCGCCGGGCCCCGTTCGGCCCCCTCCAACCGTCGGCGGAGAGCGTCTTCCGGGGAGTCCCCCCCGGCCCCAGCCTGCCGGTGCTCCACCGTGGCCCGGGGGCGCGCCGCTACAGACCCTTCCAGGTCATGACCTTGAACTGGGCCCCGCACTTGGGGCACTCCGCCTCCACCTCTCGAGGCTCGCCTTTGTCGCTCCTCGCTTCCTGGGAACCGGCACAACCCATGGCCGATCCGGCGAGGAGCGTCAGGAGCAGGACCCAGGACATCCACCGACGCATCGTCTCTCTCCGCGGGGGTTCTGCCGAGGCGCAAGGCCGGCTCGCCCGTGCCGCCGAGGCCCTTCGGGCGCCCCGGCCGCTCCGACGGCCGGCGCGGTTCCCCAGCAGGGGTAGACCGGCCGCCTCGGGGAATCTACTCCGTGTCGAACTGGGGCGGCAGGGGTTGGGGACCGGGGACAATACCCGCGATGTCCGGGTCTTCCCCGTCTTCCCTCGGGGG
Organism: uncultured Thermodesulfobacteriota bacterium; assembly: GCA_964548515.1. Lineage (GTDB taxonomy): Bacteria > Desulfobacterota > Deferrisomatia > Deferrisomatales > JACRMM01 > CAZGRT01. The sequence continues at coordinate 153 of CAZJSF010000174.1, read as the reverse complement.
GAGGTTCGCCTTGCGCTCCTTCGCCTCGGCGCGCCGGGCGCTCTTGTCCTGCTTGCGCTCCTGCCGCGCCTTCTCCTTGGCCCTCTTCAAGAACGTCTGTCGGGCCTTCTTCGCCATACGGTCACTCCTCGGCTCGGGTCGCCCCGACCTCTC
>CAZJSF010000173.1:0-5618 GCA_964548515.1 uncultured Thermodesulfobacteriota bacterium | reverse complement strand
GAGGGCCTTGAAGACGGTGGCGATCTGCAACCACAAGGGGGGTTCCGCGAAGACGACGACGGCGGTCAACCTCGCGGCGGCGCTCGGGGAGGCGGGGCGACGGGTCCTCCTGGTGGACCTGGACCCCCAGGCGTCCGCTTCTCGCTGGCTCGGTGCCGACACCTCGGGCCGCGGTCTCTACGAGTGCCTGGTGGGGGAGGGGAGCCTCGCCGAACTGGTGGAGGCGACCGACGCCCCCGGGGTCGCGGTGGTGGCCTCGTCCGCCATGCTGGCCGGCGTGGAGAAGGCGCTGGCCGGGGAGATCGGGGCCGAGACGGTCCTCCGGCGGAGCCTGGGCCGCATGGCCGAGGAGTTGCGGGACCGGGCCGCCAGGGCGAAGTGGGAACCGGAGGTGGTGAGCACCGCGGACTTCGTGCGCTTCGGGTCCGGCCGGCCGGAGGAGGTCTGGCAGCGCGCGTACCGGGCCGCCGGGGCGGAGGAGCGCGAGGGCATGAGCCGGGAGAGGCGGCGGCGGGCCACGGAGCGGGCCAGGGCGGCCTGTCCCGACCTGGTCGTCCTCGACTGCCCGCCCGCCATGGGCGCCCTCCAAGTGAACGCCCTGGCCGCCGCGGACGCGGTGGTGGTGCCGGTGGAGGCGCGCTTCATGGCCCTGGTCGGGCTCGCGCAGGTCCTGGAGACGGTGGATCGGGTGCGGGAGCGGATCCACCCGGGGCTGCGGGTGGCGGGGGTCCTCGCGTGCCGGGTCGACGGGCGCACCCGCCACGGCCGGGAGGTCGCCGAAGACCTGCGAACCCACTTCGGGGACCTGGTCTTCCGCACGGCGATCCGCGAGAACGTTCGGCTCGCCGAGGCGGCCGGCCACGGCCAGCCGGTGACCCGCTTCGACCGGCGGAGCTCGGGCGCGGCGGACTACCGGGCGTTCGCCGAGGAACTGTACGAGCGGCTGCCGTCCTGAACCCGCCCCAATCCCCGGCGAACGGAGAGGGGTTCCGGGGCGGCTCGGGGGGGCGGCGGGGTCCGAGGTCGGGGGAGGAAACGGACGACGCCCGCAGCCGGGCCGCGGGCGTCGTCGCCAAGACGGGGCGGGGTTCGCGTCACTCCGCGGGCTCGGCGCCCACCTCCAGCGTGGCGGCTCCGAAGACCAGCCGGAGGCCCTGGCTGCTCGCGCTGTCGAGCTTGACCTCGAGGGTCTTGGCCCGGATCGAGGTGTTGTCACGGACGCGCCCCGACAACTGGAGGGCGCCGGCGTCGATCTCCCCGGAGATCTCGCCGGTGGACTTCAACTCCTCCACGAGCACCTTGCCGTGGACGCTCCCGGACTCGGTGACGACGAGGGAGGGCGCGGTGAACTCGCCGTCCACCATCCCGGCCACCGTGACGGGGCAGTCGCTCGTCAGCGTGCCCTGGAGAGAGGTTCCCTGCGCGATCATCGACTGCCTGCCGTTCTCTTCCATCTGGTTCCTCCGCCCCGCTCACGGGTTCTCGAAAAGGGTTTGGTAGCCGACCCTACGTGCTGATCTTGAGCCTCAGGGAGCACCCGGGTTCGAAGCCGAACCGAGTGAGTCCCGGCGGTTGCTTGATGGTGCCGACGGCGGTGCCGCTCGCCCCGACGAAGAAGACCTTCGGGGTGGTGAGCGCCTTCCCGTTGCCGTTGAGCATCTGCCCGTGGACGAAGATGACGCCCTGGCCGGCGACGCGGCAGTCGCGCAGCACCCCCGACTGGCCGATGGTGAGCCGCGCGTCCTCCCCGAGCACGATCTTGCAGTTCTCGAACTGACCCTGGACCTCCACGGTCGAGCCCTCGCTGAACTCGAGCTCGGCGTTCTTGAGCACGTCGCCCGGGCCGAAGAAGCGGGTCCCGGGGTCCGAGGGCGCCGCGGCGGCGGCCATCGCGACCGCGGAGCCGCCCCCCAGGAACGCGCCCACCTGGTCTCCCTCTTCCCGGGCGGAGCCGTCGCCGGCGCGGCTCACGTCCCACCACTCGATCAGGGTCTGGGACAACCGTTCGCGGGGGAGCGTGATGCCGAAGACCTTCGCGCCGTCGAGGATCGCGCCCTCGAGGATGGCCGTGCCGAGCTCGCACTCGCGCAGGTCGGCGGCGCTGAGGTCGGCCTCCTCGAGATTGGTCTCGTCGAGCACGGCCCGGCGGAGGTCGGCTCCCTCCAGGCGGGCACCGCCCAGGTAGGCCCCGCTCAGTTCCGCGGCCCGGAGGTTGGCGCCGCCCATCTCCGCCTTCCCGACCTTGGCGTCGGTCAGGAGCGCGTTGGGGAAGCGGGCGCCCTCGGCCTTGCATCCCTCCAGGTTGGCGCCCTCGAGGTTCGCCCTCCCCAGGTCGGCGTCCAGGAGGCTGGCTCCCGACAGGTTGGCGCCGTCGAGGTCGGCGTTCCGCAGGGTGGCGCCGTCGAGCTTCGCCCCGGTGAGGAACGCCTCCTTCATGCTGGCGTTCGTCAGGTTCGCCCCGCTCAGGTCGGCTCCGGAGAGGTTGGCGCCGGCCAGGTCGGCCCTGGCCAGGTTGGCTTCCGCCAACGAGACCCCCTCCAGGTCGAGGCCGGAGAGGTCGGCCCGCTCCAGGCTCTCGCCTTCCTTGATCCGCTGGAGAACTTCTTCCTTCGTGAACTCCGCCATGTCGGGCCACTCCCCTCTGCTAGGTCGCGGTGTCGGAAGCTATTGGGGGCCGCAGCCCCGGGTCAGGGAACCGGAGAAGTCGCGCAGCCGGGAGATGCGGGCGTCGAACGGGACCCGCTGCACCTCGTCGACGAGCCCCAGCTGACCCATCTCGGCCAGCAGCACGTCGAGCTGCAGGGCCGCGTGTTCTCTGGCCCTGCGGTGGAGCCGGCGGGCGGCGGCCACCTCGGTGCCGTCCGTCTCCTCCTCGGCGGAGCGGAACGCCCGGTTCTCGCTCTCGAGCGTGTCCAGGATCGGCTCGATCTCGCCGAGCCACTGCTCCGGGGAGGTGTAGGTCTGGCGGGCGCGGCTCTCGGTGCTGTACTGCTGGACCGTTCCGCAGATCCGGTCGGAGAGGCGCGCCGGGACCCCGGTGGTGACCGTGAGGTCTCGGCTGTTGGCCCGCTCGAGCATCTCGATCGTGGTGAGGCCCGCACCGAAGACCTTGTCGAGGGTGACCCTGCCGACGTCCGGCACCTGGCGGAGGAGCGAGTGGACCACCACGCCGTCCTTCGCGTCCTCCCCCTCGCCCTCGGTGAAGGTCTCCGGCAGGACGCGGGACAGTTCCTCGTAGGCCTCCAGCAGCTGGTCCCGGTCCCAACCGTCGATGACCGACTGGTCTCCCTCGCCGGCCTCGGTGAGGAGGGACTCGAAGGCCTCCAGGGGAGGCACGAGGGAGTCGAGCCCCATGGCCGAGGCGGACCGGGCGACCATGGAGACCGCCGGCAGGCAGATCTCGACCCAGTCCTTGGCCACGGGCCCGTTCCGCAGGCGGGAGGCGAACTGCCTCACGGGGCGGACGTATCCCGCGGCGATGGCCGCGAACATCTCCCGGTTGTCGTCGCCGGAGAGGGCGCAGTCCTCCGGCGGCGCCGCTTCGCTCGCCGCGGCGGGGGCCGGTGCCTCGGGCGCCGCAGAGACGGCGTTCCCTTCTTCTTCCCCTGGGGTGAGCAGGTCGTCGAAGAAGCTGTCCACCAGGGCGTTGAGCGACCCGGAACTGACCGAGGAGGGCATTTCCTGGGCGTCGGAGGCCGCCGAGGCCGGGCCCTCCGGAGCGGACGGAGCGACCGTCCCGGTCGCGGGGCCGGAGGCCGGGGAGCCGGCGTCCGCCGTGCCCCGGGTCTCCTCGGACTTCTTGGGGGGCGCCGGTTGGGGCTTCGGGCCCGCCTCCTTGGGAGCGCTCTTGGCACCGTTCTTCGGGGCGCCGTTCTTCGGGGCGCCGGGGCCGGCGGTCGGGCTGCCCTGACGTGAAGCACGCGCGGGCGCCTCCGGTTCCTTCCCTGAGAACAAGCGTCCGAACCATCGACTCACGCTGGCCATGCCCGCCCTTCCCGGTTGCTGGAGTTCACGGCTGGGGCCGCGGGCGCTCCGTGCCCGTGAGAAGGCCCAGCCGAAGGGACGGGAGACTTATCGGACGGGGGTTCCGGGGAGTTGAGCGGGCAGGAGGGGTTTTCTCTGGCCCAGGGAATCACCCCTCCCGCGGGGGCTCGGAGGCGCCGGCGGGATGGGCGGGTGCCGAGCGGAGCTCCAGCGCGGCGGCCAGGAGGGCGCGGGTGTAGTCCTCCCGGGGGTTCTCGAACACGTCCCCGGCCGGCCCGTGCTCCACGATCCGTCCGTCCTTCATCACGGCGATGTCGTGGGAGAGGGCGCGCACGACCTTGAGGTCGTGGCTGATGAAGAGGTAGGTGAGGCCGTGCCGCGCCTGGAGTTCGCGGAGGAGGTCCACGATCTGGGCCTGGACGGACATGTCGAGCGCGGAGGTGGGTTCGTCGAGCACCACGAAGCGGGGCTTGAGCGCCAGGGCCCGGGCGATTGCGATCCGCTGGCGCTGTCCCCCGGAGAACTCGTGGGGGTAGCGGTCCTGCATCGCGGCCTCGAGCCCGACCTCCTCCAGCGCCCGGCCGATGATGTCGCGCCGCTCCTCGGGGCTCCCTCCGAGCCGGTGCACCCGCAGCCCCTCCTCGACGATCTGCCCGACCGAGAGGCGAGGGCTCAGGGAGCCGTACGGGTCCTGGAAGACCATCTGCAGCGCGCGGCGCAGGGGACGCATCCGGCGGGACGTCAGCGCCTGGAGTTCCTCGCCGGAGAAGCGGATCGACCCGTCGCTGCGCTCGAGCCGGAGCAGGGCCCGGCCGAGGGTCGACTTCCCGCAGCCGCTCTCGCCGACGATCCCCAGGGTGTGGCCCTGCCGAACCGAGACGGTGACCCCGTCCACGGCCTTCACGTGGGCGACGGTGCGCCGGATCAGACCCTTCTTGACCGGGAACCAGACCTTGAGATCCCGGGCCTCCATAAGGACCGGTGCCGAGCCGGGAGGGGGATCGGGCCGGCCCTTCGGCTCCGCGGCCAGGAGCCTCCGGGTGTAGGGGTGGCGGGGCCCCAGGAAGACCTGCCCGGTCGAGCCCTCCTCCACCATCTCTCCTTCGGTCATCACGTAGACCCGGTCGGTCACCTTGCGGACGATCCCGAGGTCGTGGGTGATCAGGAGCAGGGCCATTCCCAGCCGCTTCTGCAGGCTCTTGAGGAGCTCCAGGATCTGGGCCTGCACCGTCACGTCCAGGGCGGTGGTGGGCTCGTCGGCGATGAGGAGGTCCGGCTCGTTGGCGAGCGCCATGGCGATCATGATCCGCTGCTGCTGGCCGCCGGAGAACTCGTGGGGGAGGGAGGAGAGGCGGTCCACGGCCTGGGGCAGGCCCACCAGGTGGAGGAGTTCCACCACGCGGTCCCGGGCCTGGCGCGGGTTCAGGCCCTTGTGCACGAAGAGAACCTCGTTGATCTGCTTCTCGACGGAGTGGAGCGGGTTCAGGGAGCTGAGGGGTTCCTGGAAGATCATGGCGATCCGGTTGCCGCGGATCTCCCGCATCCGGGCGTCCGTCGCCGCGAGGAGGTCCTCCCCCCGGAACAGGACCTTCCCGGACGGGTGGCGCGCGACGGGGTAGGGGAGCAGCCGCAGC
>CAZJSF010000172.1:0-5694 GCA_964548515.1 uncultured Thermodesulfobacteriota bacterium | reverse complement strand
CTTCACTCTTCACTCTTCACTCTTCACTCTTCACTCTTCACCCGTCACCCGTCACGTCCCGCTTCCCACCGGACGGATGTCGGTGAGCACCTCGTTCATCGCGCCGGTCCGGTAGCCCTGGAGGTCCAGCGCAACGTAAGCGTAGCCGGCCGCCTTCACGGCGTCCACGACGCGCCCGCGCAATCCGTTCACCACGCGGTCGAACTCCTGGGGCCCGAGCTCGATGCGGGCCACGTCGCCGTGGTGGCGGACCCGGAGGACCCGCAGCCCCAGGTCCCGGAGGGCCTCCTCGGCGCGCCCGACCTGGGTCACCCGCTCCCGGGTGATGCGGGTCCCGTACGGGAAACGGGAGGACAGGCAGGCGAAGGCGGGCTTGTCCCAGGTGGGCAGGTCCATCTCGCGGGAGAGCTCGCGGATCTCGTCCTTGGTGAGCCCCGCGGCGTCGAGCGGGCTGTGGACCCCCAGCTCCCCGGCCGCCTGCCGGCCGGGCCGGTAGTCGCCCCGGTCGTCCGCGTTGCTCCCGTCCACGACGTGCCCGAGCCCTTCGGCCTCGGCGACCTCGCGGAGCTTGGTGAAGAGCTCCTTCTTACAAAAGTAGCACCGGTTCTTCGGGTTGTCCGCGAAGCCGGGCACGTCGAGCTCCTCGGAGACGATGATCCGGTGGCGCGCCCCCAGCGCCCGGGCGAGGTCCTCCGCCTCCCGCCGCTCCCGCTCGGGGTAGGTCTCCGAGGTGGCGGTCACGCCCATGGCCCGGTCGCCGAGAACCTCCTGCGCGACCGCGAGGAGGAAGGTGGAGTCCACGCCCCCGGAGAAGCCCACCACCACGCCGCCCAGTTCCCGGAGCAGTTCGACCAGCCGCTCCCGCTTCGACGCCAGCACCGTGTCCATGTCGTCTCTCCTTGCGCCCGCCGGCCTCAGCCCGGCGACATCTCCATCCGCCGATACAGGGCGGGCCGGTAGCTCCTGAAGGTCCCTTGCCGCACGCATCCCCAGAACACGCCGGCCCCGTAGGCCAGCTGCTCCCCCAGGTAGTAGACCAGGAAGGCCGGGAACCCGAGGGCCGCCCGTTTCACGCGGTGATCCACCGCCGCCACGGCGACCCACACCGCCCCCAGGAGCACGCCCCCGCGGGGCGTCGCCGCGGCCAGGAGCAGGAGCGGCCACGCGTAGTACCGCAGCCCGTGGTACCCGAGATAGTACAGGAGGCTGGCCGACGCCCGCGCGCGGGCCTTCAGCGCCCCGAGGACGCCGACGCGGAGTCCGTGCCCCGCGAAGCGCCGGCGCGCCCACAGGGCGTCGAGCGCCAGCACGGCCGCCCCGGCCGCGACCCACCCGAGCCCGCCTCCCGCCGCGCCCGCACCAGCGAGGGCGAGGGCCGCCGCCAGGCCCGGCGGGACGGCCATCTTCTTGCTGCGCCGCGGGTGCAGCGCCTGCAGGCTCGCCTCCGACGTGCCGTACTCGAAACGGCGGCGCAAGAACGCGCCGAAGCGGTTGCGGTGCTCGTGGTACACCCAGCCCCTCGGGAGGTACGCGATGCGCAGGCCCCGGTCCCGCAGCCTCCAGGTGAGGTCCACGTCCTCGCCCACGTGCATCCCCTCCCGGAAGCCGCCGGCCTCCGAGAAGGCCGACCGCCTGACGAGCAGGTTGCAGCTCGGCAGGTAGAAGGTGTCGTCCCCGCCGCGGCCTGTCAACTCCCGCCGCCCCAACGACAGGCTCGACATGGCGGCCTCGTACCGGTCGAGCCGGGTCGCGCAGTTCATCCCCTCGACCCGCCCCCCGACGGCCGCGAGCTCCGGGGCGTCGAAGGCGGGCACGAGCTCCTCGAGCCAGCCGGGCGAGGCGGTGCAGTCCGAGTCGAGAAACGCGAGCACTTCTCCGCGCGCCTCCTGCGCGCCCCGGTTGCGGGCCGACGCGGGGCCGCGCCCCGCGCCGCCCGACGGCACGACCCGCGCCCCGAGGCTCCGCGCGACCGCTGGGCTCGCATCGGTGGAGCCGTCGTCCACCACGACCACCTCGAGGCGGTCCTCGGGATAGCGGACCCGGGCCAGGGAGAGCAAGCACCGGCGCAGCTCGTCCGCACGGTCCTTGACCGGTATGACGACCGTCACCGTCGGCCACGGGCGCTCCCCGGCCCTCGCCTCCGGGTCGCGCTCCAGGTACCCCGCCCGGACCAGGGCCTCCAGGGCCCTCGCGTCGGCCGGCGTCCGGGGCCTCACGGGCGCCGGTTCCGAGACCAGCCGGAACAGGGCCTCGTTGACCCGCACGGCCCGGAGCGGGCGGTCGGCCACGAGGAAGAGGCCCCCCCCCGACTCCCGGGGGGCCACCCCGTCGGCGAGGCGGAAGCTCACGCATCCCCTCCCGGCACCAGGCCCTCCCGGGTCAGGATTCCGAAGAGGCGGTCCGCCACCTCCTCGGCCGTCCCGAAGTGCATCACCCCGGACCGGGCCTTGATTCCCCCGGAGAGCAGCGCCGCCACCCGCTCGGGAGCCGGCAGCTCCGCGGCGGGGGTCGGGACCCGGATCGGCTGGGGACACGGGAAGGAGACGCCGTCCGCGTCGAGGCGGGAACCCCACTCCCCGACCTCGCACGCCGGGAGGTTGAGCTCAGGGAGGCCCCACGACTCCACCGGCGCCTCGGCGGCCTCGAGCAGGGCGTCCACGTCGGGGTGCCGCGGCACCGCCGCGCCCTCCTCGAAGAAGACGCCGCACGGGAGGGGCACCGCGACCCGCTGGCGCGCCCCGCGGTCGGCCTTGCGGAGCACCTCGGCCGCGCCGCCGTCGACGCGGCAGCTGACGGCCGCGTTCACCGCCGGCAGCCCCAGGGACGCCAGCGCCAGGGCCGGGGCCGGGTCGTCCCCCGCGTCGAGCAGTCGGGAGCCGGCCAGCACGAGCGCAGGCCTCAGGATCGAGACCACGCGCCCGAGCAACCGGGCCCGGGCCGCGGCGTCGCCGTCCTCCAACCCGTGGTCCCACACACGCACCGCCCGGGTCGCCCCCATGGAGAGGGCCACCCGCAGGCCGTCCTCCACTCGCTCCGGCCCCACGGCCACCGCGGTGACCGCTCGGGCCTCGAGCCCGAGGGCCACTTCCAGGGCCTCCAGGTCCGCCGGGTTCACGATCCTGCGGAGTCCCCGGTCCCGCACCAGGGCTCCTTCCGCCGTGGTCTCGGCCGGGGGCCTTGGGTCCACGACCTCCCGGAGCAAGACCAGAACGTCTAGGGATTGGCTCGCCATGTCGCTCTCCCGACTCGCCCCTAGCGAGTCGTCAGGTCATCCGGAAGCTCACCCCGAAGCCTCCCCGGGGGTAGCGCCAGCGCTCGAAGTGCCCGTCGCACACGACGTAGCACGTGCCGCACTCCAGGCACCCGTCGTAGACGAAGGTGATCTTGCGATCCTCCTCCGACCACGTGTAGCAGCGGGCCGGACAGGTCGTCGTGCACCCCCGGTGGGTGCAGGCCGAGCACGCGGCCGGGTCCACCACGATGTGGGGCTCCCGGTCGATCTGGAAGCTCGTGTAGTCGAAGATGTCGTCGATGTTCACGTAGCTCATACGGCCCTCCAGGCGGTGAAGGCGTCGGCCAGGAGGTCGCGGGTGCTCATCCGCTCCCGAGCCTTGCGCAGGAAGAGCTTCGGCAGCTTCTCCTTCGGGGTCCCGTCGATCCGGTACACCCGATCGAAGAAGCCGCAGAGCACCTCGGGGTACGCCTCGTACATGCGCTCGATGTGCAGCATCTTGGGAGCGTTGCGGTAGAGCTTGAGGTCCTTCAGGACGAAGCTCTCCTCGAGACGCTTCCGGTAGCCCGCCAGCGCCCGGCGGCCGAAGTCGCCCTGCGCCGCGGCCTCGACCACGGTCTCCGCCGCGAGGGCGCCGGAGTGGGCGGCGAGGTTTATCCCCTCGAGGTTGAGGCCGTTGGCGTAGCAGAAGCCGGCCGCGTCGCCGGTGACGAGGATGCCGTCGCCGGCGAGCTCGGGCATCATGGCGTAGCCCCCCTCGGGGATCACGTGGGCCGAGTACTCGAGAAGCCGCCCTCCCCGCAGGAGCTTCGCGATCTGCGGCTGGGCCATGAAGGCGTTGAGCAGGTCGTACGGGGTGGAACCGTGGTCCCGCAGGCTGCCGATGTGCAGGACGAGCCCGATCGACACGCTGTCGTAGTTGGTGTAGAGGAACCCGCCGCCGCGCACGCCGCCGGTGCACCCGACGAACTCGTTGGAGAGCCCCTGGTCCCGGGTGAGGCCGAAGCGGTCGTCGATGACCTCCTTGGGCAGGTCGATCAGGGCCTTGACGCCGACGGCCATGTCCTCCGGGCTGAACCGGGGCTTGCGCAGCCCGGCCTTGAGGGCCGTGAAGGAGAGCACTCCGTCCGCCGCGACCACCACCGGGGCGCGCAGTTCGCTGCCGTCCCGCAGGAGCCGCACCCCCGCGATCCGGTCCCCGTCGCGGACGACGTCGTCCACCGTGGCCCGGGTCAGGAGCGTGGCGCCGGCCTTCCGGGCCTCCTTGGCGAGCCAGTCGTCCCAGGCGGGGCGGTACACGGTGTAGCCGTTGTACGGGGCCCGGTCGAAGGACTCGGTCTCGTAGACCGCGTTGAAGCTCGACTCCCCGGTCATGAAGGTGAGGACCTTCTTGACCACGTGCCGCTGCAGGGGCGCGCGGTCCCAGAAGTCGGGGAAGACGGCCTCCAGGGCGGGCATCCGGTGCAGGAGCCCCCCGAACATGTTCTTCTCGCCGGCGAAGCTGCCCCGCTCGAGCAGCGCCACGTCCAGCCCGGCCCGCGCCAGGCAAAGGGCCGCGGTGGACCCGGCCGGGCCGGCGCCGACGACGATCGCCTGGTAGGAGCGCTTCATCGGGCACCTCCCGCGGGGGCGACGGCCCGCACCCGTTCCAGGAGGAGCGGGAGCACCTCCCGGGCGTCGGCCACGAAGCCCTCGTCGGAGTTGGGGAACATGGGGGCCTTGGCGTCCACGTTGAGGGAGATGATGGTCTTCGAGTCCTTGATGCCGCCCACGTGGTGCATCGAGCCCGAGATCCCCAGGCCCAGGTAGAAGCGCGGCGTCACGGTCTTGCCGGTCTGCCCGATCATCCGCTCGAACCCGGCGAACCCCTGGTCGTACACCGGCCGCGTCACGCCGAGGGAGGCGTGCAGCAGCCGGGCGATCTCCTGGAACTGCCCGAAGCTCTCCCGGTCGAGCCCCTTGCCGGCGCAGAAGATCACCTCGGCCTCGGACACGTCCACGGTCTGCGGGTCCGGCGGGACGCGCTCCGTGATGCGGACCCGTTTGGCGTGCTCCGGCGCCTCGAAGGCCCACGGTGCGTGCCGCGGCTGGCTCGGCCGCATGGACGGCAGCACCACCGGGCTGAGGATCTGGGGGGAGCAGGTGAGCACCACGGGGACGCTGCCGTCCCACAGTCGGTGCTCGACGACCTGCCGGCCCAGCAGGCGGCGGGACAGCCGGAGGCCCTCCTCCGCCCGCTCGCAGGCGACCGCCTCGGTGAAGATCGCGGCGCCCAGTCGTGCCGCTGCCAGCGGAGCCAGTGCCGAACCGACGTCGTTGTGCGCGAGCAGCACCACCTGGGCCCCGGCGGCGCGGCAGGCACCGGCCACGGCCTCGGCCAGGGCCTCGGGGTAGTCGGCCAGGGGCTCCGGGCACCGGATCTCGAGGATCTCGGGCACGCCGTAGGCGCCGAAGGGCTTCAG
>CAZJSF010000171.1:0-5783 GCA_964548515.1 uncultured Thermodesulfobacteriota bacterium | reverse complement strand
CGCCTGCTCAAGAAGGACCTCGGCTTCCAGATCCGGGGCGTGTTCGACACCATGGTGGCGGCGCAGCTGGCGGGGAGGGAGCGCGTCGGCCTGGCAGCCCTTCTCGAGGCCGAGTTCGGGGTGCGCCTCGACAAGAAGTACCAGCGGGCCGACTGGTCGGCCCGCCCCCTCTCCCCGGAGCAACTCGAGTACGCGGCTCTCGATACGGCCCACCTTCTCGCCCTGCGCGACCTCCTGGAGGCGGAGCTGCGCGGCCTCGGCAGGGACGGCTGGGCGCGGGAGGAGTTCCTGCTCCTCGAGAAGGCGGAGCCGGCTCCCGAGCGCGGCCCGCGGTGCCTGGACGTGAAGGGCGCAGGGCGACTCAACCCCAGGGAGCTCGCGGCACTGCAGGCCCTGCTGGAAGTCCGCGAAGAAGCGGCCAGGCAGTGGGACCGCCCCCCCTTCAAGGTGCTCTCCCCGGACGTGCTCCTGGCCTGGGCCCAGAAGCCGCCGACCAGCGCATCGGAGCTCCGGGAGACCCGGGGCGTCGGCGGCAGTGTCGTGGGGAAGCTCGGGCCGGAGATCCTCGACGCGCTGCACCGGTCCCGACTGCTCCCGGAACACGAGTGCCCCCGCTGGGACCCCGTGCGCCGCGACCCCCTGGACACGGTTCAGGAGCGCCGGCTCAAGCGCCTGAAGAAGGCGCGGGCGGCCCGTGCCGAAGCGTTGGGGATCGAAGTGGGCCTCCTGGTGAACTCCGCCTCCCTGGAGCGTCTGGCCCGCGAAGACCCCGGCCGGGCCCGGGAGGAAGTGCTGGAGAGCGTCCTCAAGGGGTGGCAGATGGAAGCCGTGGGCGGCGACCTGCGCTCCGCCCTGGCCGAGTGAAGGGCGCCCGCGGCCCGGTTGACACCCTCGAGTGGGACGATAACCTCCGACTCCGACCCACCGGGGGGAGCGGGAGGACGAGTCATGGTGAGGGTCCTGATCGAGAGGCGGGTGTCCGAAGGGATGCTGGAGGCGTTCCACCTGGCGCTCCGGCGCATGCGCACCGAGGCGGTGCTGAAGCCGGGCTACATCTCGGGGGAATCCTGGCGCAACGCCAGGAACCCGCACCACTTCGTGGTCATCTCCACCTGGAGTTCCCGGGACGACTGGGAAGCCTGGGCCCGCTCCGACGCGCGCACCCGCGTGATGGCGGCCATCGCGCCGATGCTCGAGGAACCCGAGAAGGTGACGGTCCTGGAGGCGGTCTGATCCCCGACCTCCCGCGCTGGCGCGGCAGGACCCTCAGGAGCGGTCCGCGCGGCCCGAGCCTCCCTTGCGCCAGCCCCGCTCCAGGCCGTGGACGAACGCCCGCACGCTCTCGGCCAGGCTCCGGGGATTGTATCCGCCCTCCAAGGCGGCGAAGCAGTGGCCCCCCAGGGCCAGGGTCCGGATTCCCACCTGCAGCCCGATGAAGCCGTAGTCCTCGGTGTGGAGGAGCCCGCCCCAGTCCAGGCTGTGGTTGTCGAAACCGGCGGAGACCGCGATCCAGTCCCCCTGGAAGTGCTCGAGCGCCGTGACCACGTCCGCCAGGTACTCGTCGCGGGAGGGTGCGACCGGGTTGACGACCCGGACCCAGGGCTCGCCCCCGAGAACGTCGAGCGTCCCGTCTCCCGCGTGCAGGTCGAAGTCCAGGACGAGGGCCTCCCGCACCAACCCCCGAGCCCGCAGCTCCGAGAGCGCCACGGCCACGTTGTTGAAGCGGCAGAAGCCCCACGCCCGAGTCCTCCCGGCGTGGTGGCCCGGTGGCCGCACGAGGGCGAAGGCGGGTTCCGCGAGCGCCAACTCCGCCGCCCGCACGACCGCCCCCGCCGCGAGGGCCGCCACGTCGAAGAGGCCCTCGGCCCGCGCGGCCTCGAGGAGTTCCCGGTCGTGGCAGCGCAGCAGCGCCTCCGCCCCCGCGGGGTCCGCGTCCTCCCACTCGACTGCCCCCTGCAGTTCCTCCACCACCGGCTCCAAGCGCCCCGCGCGGGCCGCGGGATCGCCGGAGTACTGCTTCAGGAAGACCGGGCTCCACACCACCTTCACGTCGATCCCCCTCCCTTCACCCTCCCACGGGACCCGCTCAGAAGCGGTACGTGAGAAGCGCCGCGGTCATCCCCTGGTTCTCGCTCCCCTCGTCCTCCACGAGGGGGCTGTCGGCGGCGTCACCCACGAGGCGGCTGAACTTCCCCAGAACCATCAACCCCCAGGTGCGGTCGAACGAGTACCGGGCAAGGAGCAGGACGCCCACGTCCTTGAGCCCCCCGTCGGCGTCGAACTCCTTCAAGCCGCTGCGGGCCGCGTTCCGGGCGTCCACGCCGAAGTACGCCGCCATGTAGTCTCCGCTCGCCCAGCCGGCGGACGCACTCAGGGAGAGGAACAGCGGCCCGAGCCGGCGGGAGTACCCGGCGCCCGCCTCGGCGAGCCAGCCGCCGTGCCCGTCGATCACGTCCCGGGCGGCCTGCGCCTTGAGACTCCAGTTCCCCAGGGCCACCGAGGCGAACCCGCCCGCCTCCAGGGAGGCGTCCACGTCCTCCAACCGGTCGACCCGGTCGTTCTCCACGTCGTCGCGCCCCATCCGCCAACGCAAAGCGGGCCCCAGCTCCCACGAGCCCCTGGTCAGGAGGTTGGCCCGGAGCGTCAGGCCCTGCAGTTCCACGTAGCGGCCTCCGCGCCGTCCGGCCCGGAGATACAGCCCGGGCACGAAGCGGTAGTCCTCCGAGCCCTCGTAGTCGGGCACCATGGCCCCTCCGGCCCCCAGGGTGACCGAAGGGCCGTCCATGCCCGGAGGTCCTCCCGCCGGCAGCTCGGCCGGGGCCTGTGCCGCCCGTGCGGCTCCCCCCAGCGTCAGGCAGGCGAAGAGCGCGCCCGCGAGGAACCGGATCGAGTTCGACCAGTGCGGCGACCGTCCCTCCCTGCGCACCGGTGCCCGTGACGGCATCACGGCGTCCCTCCCGGCACCGCCAGCCAGAGTTCGGGCCGTTTCAAAGGCGTCGCCGCGGGGAGCAGAGGGTTACGCAGTTGCAGGATGCGGCGTCCGTGCTCGCCGACCTTCTCCAGCGCCAGTTTGTGGGGCGGGAACCCCCGGAAGAGCTCCTCGAAGGAGCCGTCGCGCAGGGCGAGGGAGAGCCCCCGGGCCAGGCGATCGGCCAGGGCAGCGTTCTGCGGGCTCACGAAGAAGTACTCCGCGACCGGGTAGTGGAGCAGGAGCCCCCTCTCCACGACCAACCCCCGATCCCCGTGCGCCCGGGCCTCCTCGACGATCTCCGAGACGTTGCGGGGGAAGTAGTCGAAACGCCCCTGGGCGAGGAGGAAGAACAACGTGTCGTACCCCTCCACCTCGACGACGGGGAGGTCGTTGGCCCGCAGGATGTCCACGTCCACCCAACCGGTGCCCTGACCGGCCCGGAGCTTTCGGAGGTCCTCCAGGGTCCGGACCTCGTCGAAGCGCTCCTGGTCCCCCTCCCGGATCAGGAGGGCCCGGTACCCGCTCAGCCCCTTGAGCAGCGGGAACCGGACGGGCAGGAACTGCTCCTCCCGCTCCTTGGAGGTCAGCCTCCAGTCGACGTCCAGGATTCCTGCAGCGACGGCCTCCAGGGAGCGGTCCCCCTTGACGGCCACGGTCGACTCGACGAGCCGGAACGGGCCATCGGTGGCCTCGGTCTTCTGGAGGGCCAACCCCAGGACGCGCACGAAGTACTCGTTCCTCGCATCCCCCTCGCTCTTCGGGCGCCGGTGCCGAACGACGAGTTCGTCGGGGGCCGAGGAGCACCCTCCCAGAAGGAGGCTCGTTGCGATCACCACCACCATCCATCTCATCGTTCACCTCTCGAGCCTCGCCTCCCGGCTCCCGGACGGCCCCGCCGACACGCTGCACGCCTCACCGGCGCCGCAGCGCGTCAAGGGTAGCCGATCCGCCGGCCGGGGAGAAGCACGGGGAGCGCGAGGCCTTGACGTTTCCCGCTGGAGCCTTAAGTGTAGTGGCGGGGTGACACCCCGCGAGAGGACGGCGTAGACATCGTCTCGCAACACCGCACCGGAGGACAGATCTCATGAAGCGTCGAGTGCGGGCCCTGGCTGGCCTGGCGTTGCTGTTGGCCTTCATCGCACCCGCCTGGGGCGCGGAGGAAACCTCCGAACCGAGGATCGAGCCCCGGGCCGACTGGATCCTGAAGGCGGCGTGCGACTACCTCCAGAACGCCCGGCGATACTCCTACCGGGTGGCCACGGTGCGGGAGGTCGTGCTGGAGACCGGGCTCAAGATCCACTTCGAGTCCACGGGGCAGGTGGCGATCCGGAGGCCGGACGGCCTGTGGTCGTCCCGCAAGGACCACCGGGGAGAGTTCCGGTTCATCTACGACGGGCAGTACGCCACGGTGGTCGACTACGGCGCGAACACCTACTCCCACGTCAAGGTGCCCGCCACCCTGGACGAGGCGTTGGAGATGCTCTCCGAGGAGTACGGGGTCCGCGTGCCGCTGGCGATGCTGTCCTCCCAGGACCTGTACGCCAAGATCAAGGAGAAGGCCGCGGCCGGCATCTACGTGGGGCTGCGCGAAACCGGCGGCGTCCTGTGCCACCAGTTGGCCTTCGTGGGGGATGAAGCGGACTGGCAGATGTGGGTGGAGGACGGCCTGCGGCCCGTGATCCGGAAGATCGCGATCACCCGGAAGAACAAGCCGGGGCAGCCCCAGTACGTCGCGGCGCTGTCCGACTGGGACTTCGCGCCCCAGTTTCCGGACAGCCTGTTCGCCTTCACGCCCCCGGAGGGGTGCTGCCTCGTGAACCTGGAGACCCTGAAGGAAGAGGCGGAGGAGCGAAGATGAGGGGAGGCACCACCCCTTCGCCCGGCGCCTCGAACCCGGTCCGCACGCCGGCGTCCCACGAGCCGGAAAGGATGAGATCATGAAGAGGAGAGTGTTCCTGGCAGCCTGCTGCCTCACGGGACTGCTCGGGCTCGGCGCGATCGACGCGCCGGCCCTCGAGAAGGACCCGAGCGAATTCTTCTGGAAGATGCTCGACCAGGCAAAATGGGGCGAGCCCGAGGCCCAGTACGCGGTCGGGATGATGTACCTCGCCGGAGAGGACGTGGCCCGGGACGACGAGGAGGCCGCCGAGTGGCTCCGGAAGGCGTCGGACCAGAACCACGCGCCGGCCACTCTCAAACTGGCCGAACTCTACGAGAAGGGCATCGGGGTTCCCAAGGACGACGCCATGGCGATGGCGCTGTACAAGCAGGCCGCCAAGACGGACCGCGCCGCCAGCGACCCGTACTACGAACAACTGCGGGAGGCGCAGATGCAGGAGATGCAGCGGGAGCACCAACTGGAGATGCTCGAGAAGCAGCAGGCCCACGAGGCGCAGATGCAGAAGCGGGCACTGCGCAGCGCCGAGAAGATCGAGAGGATGCGCGACCGCTACGACGACGACTACTGGGACCACCGCCGGGGACGGTACTACCGGTAACGCCCTCCTCTTCGCCCGGCGCGTCCCGCGTCGGAGAGACGTTCAGGGCTTCGCGCCCGGCTCGGAGCCCGCGTCACCCCCGCCCGGTTCGGCCACCGCCCCGGAAGAACCGGGCCGGAGGGACGCCAACGCGCTGCGCGCCCTCTCGTCCACCGTCCTCAGGTGCAGGTCTCGCTGGGGGAAGGGGATCTCGATTTCGGCAAGGCGGAAGCGCCGGTCGATCTCCTGCAGGATCTCGCTCCGAACGACGATCACGTCGTCCAGGTCCACGTAGACCCTCACCTCGAAATCCAACGAACTCGCGCCGAAGGCCA
>CAZJSF010000170.1:0-5886 GCA_964548515.1 uncultured Thermodesulfobacteriota bacterium | reverse complement strand
CATTCGCGGCCGAAGGACCGCAAGAACACAACGGGGTACCCGAGCGAGAACTCGGATAGCCCGACCACCCACCAGGAATCGAGACCCGACCTTCCCCCCACGACTCGCCTCCCTCCCTAGCCGAGGCCCTCGGTACAGTTCTGCAGTGGAGTGTGCAATAGCATGGCCCGGCAACGACGGGCAACCCTGCCCATGCGGTTCTTCACTAGGTCAGCAAGCAGTACCGAGGCCCCACACCGCATCCCCTAAATCAACTAGTCACAGGAGCCGCCCAGCGCCCACCCGACTCGCCCCCGCTAGTTGCCCAGTGAAGTACGTTATCCCTCGCTGTCTCCCCGAACCGGGTAGGCGCCGCCCGATACAGGTGCTACACTGAGACCTCTAAACAGGTCTTTTTGGAGGTGCCGATGAATACCCGTTTCTCCGAAGACGTGATCCCCCTCACCGACCTCAAGGTCAACCCGGGCCGGGTGGTGAAGCACGCGGCCGAGTCGCACCGCCCCGTGCTCCTCACCAGCCGGGGGCGCGGCGTGGCCGTGGTCCAGGGCGTGGCCGAGTACGAGAAGGATCAGGAAGAGCGCGCCTTCCTGCGCGCCGTGGTGGAGGGTCTGGCCGACCTGGAGGCCGGGCGCGAGCACTCCCTGGCCGAGGCCAAGGCCCGCCTGGGGCTGAAGTAGCACCGTGCCCAGGACGGTCGTCCGCCTCGCGGAGTCAGCGCTTCGGGACCTCGAAGACGTGCTGCGCTGGTACTCCGAGCAGGGCGTCCCCGAGGTCGGCCAGCGGTTGGTGGCGGAAATCATGGCGAAGATCGAAAGCCTCCAGGCCCACCCGGATCGTGGCCGGATGGTCCCGGAGTTCAACCAGCCCGTCCTGCGGGAGCTCGTCCACCCGCCCTTCCGCATCGTCTACCGCCGGGACCCCGACCGCGTGCGGGTGGTTCGCGTGTGGCGGAGCGAGAGGTTGTTAAAGTTGCCGGCTGGGGACTAGAGGGACACCGTTCACCCGAGACGGAGAAGAGGGCAAGTTGCAGCCTTGACGAGCCCTCCTTACCAATATGGCCTACATAGTAAGGAAGGAGAGCCTTTTTCATGCTGATCAAGATCACCACCAAACGTCAGGTCACCTTCCCCGCGCAGGTGCTCGATGCGCTGGGCGTGAAGCCGGGCAACCGCCTGGAACTGCTCCAAGGCCCCGACGGATTCCTCCTGCGCCCGCAGCGCATCGACCCCACCCGACTGGCGCCCTTGCAGGGCAAGCTCCGCCGCGGGGCGGTGACCTTCGACCTGGAAACCTTCCGCACCCAGACCCATGACCCCGCGCTTCGGGATTGACACGTCCATCCTGGTCCGGCTGCTGACCGGCGACCCCGAGGAGGGATTCCGTCGCTGCGTCGAGGCCCTCACCACGCTCGTGGAGGAAGAAGGAGCAGAGGTCTTGGCCTCGAACGAGGTCATCGGCGAGGCCTACGTGCGGTGCAACACCACTACGGCTTCTCCAAGACCGAGGCCCGGTCTGCCCTGGCGAGCGTCCTGGCCAGCGGCCTCGTCTCGCCGCTCAACGGCACCGGGGTCTTCGCGGCCCTGCAGGCCGAGGGGGGCTGCGGGCTCCTCGACCGCCTCATCGCCGACGACTACCGCCGGGCCGAACTGGTCACTCTCACCCTGGACCAACGAATGGCTAGTCTCCCGGCGACCCGCATGCTGTAGGATCTTCTCGGGCGGCATCCCAGAAGCCCCCATGAGGGGCTGGGAGACGAGCAGGGCTCAGGCTATCGCTTTGGCAGAGGGGAGCAAGAGGGTGCGAGCACCCCCCGGGGGCGGGAGTCCCGTGAAGATGGGGGTGGTCTTGGGGTGGGGTATCCCGAAACAAGAGGGGCGACGCCCGTGGACGCCGCCCCTCCTCTTTGCCCCCTCCAGCGGTTCTATTTCTTGCGCTTCCTCCCGTAGCCAGCCAGACCGAGCAACCCGCTGCCAAGGAGAATCATGGAGCCGGGCTCCGGGACGGGATTGATCGGCGTTCCACCTTGGTCACTCTTTACGATGTAGACCTTGTCGATCACCACGTCTGCAGAGGCTCCACCAAAGGTATTGAACGTAAACGCTGCACTATAGCTTCCGCTGGTCGCTACAGTGGCGAAGCCATGGTAGTTGATCCATTTCTGGACCTCTGTTGACGGCGTTGCCTTAACAGAGAAATCGGCAAGAGTTATCTCGGCTATGGTACCATCGAACGTAGCGTCACCCGCGTTTCCCCATCCGTTGCGAGGAATATAGGCATCAAATCCTATCTCATAGTTTCCCGCTTCCAGAAAGACGGATTGAGAGAGGATTTGCTTGGCCTTGTCATCAACAAAATAGACGCCATGTGTTCCAGCGGCGTCTGGGCTTACACTTGTTGCATTATCTACTGGTATCGCCTCTCCAAACGCTGAACCTGTTGTACCATCGGTAATTATTACTTTTACAGGGTAACCGGTGTGAGTTTGAACAACATTCCAGGAACTTAAGTCGCTCTCGAAGCTCCCATTCAGAATGATGTTGGCTGCATGCGCTGTACCGCCGACGAGACCACCAAGGACCACAAGGGCTAAGATTGTCTTCTTCACGAGGCGCCTCCTTTGCCGAAAAACTTCATGGTAGGGCTAGCCCGACCAAGCAAGACCCATGCCGAGCACCTGCGCGTGTCGCTTCAGCCCTGTAACCGCACGGAACCCTGGAGAAATGGCGGTTGAGTGCCGTGACTGCGGCCAGCAACACCTCGCGACATGGGAAGGTCGTTTCCACTTTTTCCCCAGTGGAAGGGTGTGCAACACAGATCCTGCAGTCGCATACCGGAGTGAGAACGACCACGGGGGAGGAGGGAATCAGAGGTTGCGGGACGCAAACCGTGTGTCACAGAGGGGGCCAATCACTCCGGTGTCAGTGCTTCGGACGGGAACGGGAGGGCTATGCTCCCGAGCAACTTCGTGAACCGTGGTCCCCACATCGACAGGATTACCTTTGGGGGGTTGGGGGAGGTGTCGCAGACTCGCAGCGTCACGGTTCACCCGGGCGACCGCGCGCAAGACAAACGGCGGCCCCGATCACTGGGGGGAGGCCTCGGGGCCATCGGCACCCCACCCGGGTTTCCCCAGCGGCGCGAGGAGCGCCGTACTAAGGGCGCGCGCGGTGTGAAGCAACCGTCCGGAAGCTACCACGAGAGTTACCACCGGTCCCGAAGGCAAGAAAAAGGGCTCAGGCGGAATCGCCTAAGCCCTTGATCTGACTGGAGCCGGGAATCGGACTCGAACCGACGACCTGCTGATTACGAATCAGCTGCTCTACCGACTGAGCTATCCCGGCGTTGGTGCCAGAGAGAAGGCCCCCGCCGGCGGGGGCCTCTGAGATCTGGTGGAGATGATCGGGATCGAACCGACGACCTCCTCGTTGCGAACGAGGCGCTCTCCCAGCTGAGCTACATCCCCATTGGAGTCGGTCTAGGTAACACAGCGGCGGCCCTCCCTTCAAGCGCAAAAGCGCCGTGGGCGGGGGACCCCGCCCGGTCAGCCGGCGCGGCGCCGAAGGCCCAGGTGGGAGGCGATGGCGCCCGCCGAGGCCGGCAGCGCGACCGGGCGGTTGACGAGTTCCTCCCGGGACTTCACCCCGTACTCGGCCTCCAGCTCCCCGGCGAAGTAGGCCTCCTGGAACCCGGCGAACTTGAGCTGATGGCTGGTGGAGTCGCACACGAAGCGGCCGCGGCGTTCGACCACCCCCTCCGCCAGGGCCTTTCGCAGCCCGGCCGCGGCCTCGCCCCCCTGGGTGCAGACCACGTGGCCGTGGCGGTTGACCCGGAGCATGGC
Organism: uncultured Thermodesulfobacteriota bacterium; assembly: GCA_964548515.1. GTDB lineage: Bacteria > Desulfobacterota > Deferrisomatia > Deferrisomatales > JACRMM01 > CAZGRT01. Next base: position 2,048 of record CAZJSF010000170.1, on the reverse strand, counting down.
GTCCATAATCTCCTGCTCCGTGACCTGGACGCAGGAGAAGCGGTCGCGGAAGTTCTCCTCCACGAGCCCCCGGACCTTGGGGAAGGAGACGGGGTTCCCGATCATGGCCGCCTGGGCCACGCTGGGCTTCACGGTGACGGGGCGGTACTCGCCGCTCTCGCGCCAGAGGGCCACGGGGTTCGCGTGCTCGCTCTGGACGCCGAGGATGCGGGGCAGCCCCTCGACGATGCCGAGGCGCTCGAGGTCGAGGAAGCCCTCCATCACGGCGGTGACGTTGCCCGCGTTGCCGATGGGAACGACCACGGTGACGTCCTCGACGTGCCACTCCAACTGCTGGGCCACCTCGAAGGCGAAGGACTTCTGCCCGCTGATCCGCACCGGGTTCTTGGAGTTGAGGAGGAACACGTCGTAGTCCTCGGAGAGCTCCTCCACCAGGCGCATGCAGTCGTCGAAGACGCCGGGAACCTCCACCACGGTGGCGCCGCTCCCCAGGGGCTGGGAGAGCTGCTGGGGGGTCACCCGGCCCTTGGGCAGGAGCACCACGGACTTCACCGCCGACTTCGGCAGGTAGGAGAGGTACAGCGCGGCGGCGGCCGAAGTGTCGCCGGTGCTCGCGCAGATGCCGAGCACCGCGTCGGGCCGGTGGGTGCGCAGGTAGTGGTTGAGGAAGCTGATGGCGGTCGCCATGCCCCGGTCCTTGAAGGAGGCCGACGGGTTCTGGCCGTCGTTCTTCACGAGGAAGGGGTGCCCGAGCCACGCCTCGAGTTCCGGCGACGCGGCCACCAGGGGGGTGTGGCCCTCGCCCAGGTACACCACGTCGGCCAGCGGCACCGACGGCAGGATCAGCTCGTGGAAGAGGAAGATCCCCTGCAGGCCGGGCTCCCGGCAGGCGCGCCGCAGGTCGAACACGCGACGCCACTCGGAGCCCGCGCGCTCCCGGAGGGCGTCGAAGTGGAGGTCCGCCACCCGGAGCAGGCTGCGGCACTTCGGGCAGGTGTAGAGCAGGCGCTCCAGGCCGAAGGTCTCCCCGCAGCGCACGCAGCGGTACACCATCCGGGGGGCGTGGCGGGGCAGGATGTCGATGCCGGTCGCTTGGCGGATCTCGTCGGGGCGCACGCGCAGGGCCTCCTTCTGCCGCAGGCTCGGGGGTTCGGGCCCGTCATTCAAGGGCAACCCCGCGGGGGCGTCAAGGGCTTTCGCCGCCCGCGCCGGGAATCTTGCGGGCCGCGCGCCGATGCGATAAGAAGGCGCGTCCCCTTCCCTCTGCCCTCCGGGGGTGTCCATGACCCGCGCCCGCCTCCCGCACCTGCTGCTGCTCCTCGTCCTGGCGGCGGCCGCCCCGGCGTCGGCGTGGGAGACCTCCTATGGGCTCCGGTTCCTGCCCTTCACCGGCGTGGTGGTTCCCCACCAGCAGATCTCCGACTTCGACCCGTCCTTCCCCCTCGGCCTCGGCCTCGAGATCGGCTACACCGAGCGCTTCTCCTTCGTCCTGGACATCCGGACCTCCTGGCACGACGGCGACGGCAGCGACGACCTGCAGCTCTCGGCCCTCCAACTGCTCGGCCGCTGGCGGTTCCCCGACGTGCGCGGGAACCCCTTCGTGGAGGCCGGCCTGGGCGGGTACCAGGCGGACGTGGACAACGGGGAGAAGACCCAGTACGGAGGCATCGGCGCGGCCTTCGGGGCGGGCTTCGAGTACCCCCTCGGCCGCTCGTTCTTCCTGGAGCCCGACGTGCGCTTCAACTGGAGCCAGGGGGAGGAGAACCGGGACCACGACGACCTGTGGATCTCCCACACCGAGGCGGTGGTCCGGCTCGTCTACCGCCTGCCGTGACGGCGCGGCGGGCCGGCCTCTTCGTCCCCATCCCCCGCAGGGAGGAACCGACCCCATGATCCGAGTCACCTACCACGGCCACGCGTGCTTCGTTCTGGACGACGGCTCCCGCCGGATCATTTTCGACCCCTTCCTGAGCGGCAACCCCACGAGCCGGGCCGGGGTCGAGGACGTCGGCCCCCTCGATGCCATCCTCGTGACCCACGGCCACGCC
>CAZJSF010000169.1:0-5899 GCA_964548515.1 uncultured Thermodesulfobacteriota bacterium | reverse complement strand
GAGGACCTGTGCGGCTTCGTCTTCAAGAGCGGGTCGCCGTCGAGCGGCATGGAGCGGGTGAAGGTCTACGGCGACAAGGGGATGCCCGAGAAGGTCGGCGTCGGGATGTTCGCCCGTGCCTTCATGGACCACTTCCCCCTCCTGGCGGTCGAAGAGGAGGGCCGCCTGCACGACCCGAGACTGCGGGAGAACTTCATCGAGCGGATCTTCACCTACCGGCGGTGGCGGGAGACCGTGGCGGCGGGAAGGACCCGCGGCCATCTGGTGGAGTTCCACACCCGCAACAAGCTCCTGATCCTCTCCCACAGCCCGGAGCACTACCGGGAGCTCGGCCGCCTCGTGGCCTCGGGCAAGGACCGCTCCCCCGAAGAGCTCTACGAGCGCTACCAGGAGCTGCTGGCCGAAGCCCTCGGCCGGAAGACCACGGCCAAGAAGAACGCCAACGTCCTCCAGCATGCGATGGGCTACTTCAAGAAGGAGCTCTCGGCCGACGAGAAGCAGGAGCTCCTGGAGGTCATCGAGCGGTATCGCACCGAACTGGTGCCGCTCGTGGTGCCCGTGACCCTCATCAACCACTACGTGCGCAAGCACGGCGAGCCCTACCTCGGGATGCAGACCTACCTGAACCCCCACCCCGTCGAGCTCCAGCTCCGAAACCACGTCTGATCCCGCGGGGCCATTTTTGGGCTTGCGGTCGAGTCCCGCCCTGGTACCTTGCGCCCGGACTTTCTTCGAACCGCCCCGCGGGGCTTCGGGATTCCCCCTCAGGAGCGCGAGCATGGGACGAAAAGACGGTTGGGCCAGGGCACTCTCGCTGACGGCCGCCGCGGCGCTGGCCCTCGGGGCCGCGCCGCCCCTGGAGGCCGCCCAGATCGAGGCGGACTCCGAGACCATCTTCCGGGTCTTCGAGCGCGACGACGACACCGTGCTGCCAGTGTACGAGTACCTGCGGGTGGCCGGAGGCGCCCTCGACGACAAGGGGTTCTCGGTCCACGCCTACGGCTGGGGACGGTACAACTTCGGCGACGACTACTACGACGACGACGCCCAGGGGGAGGTGCTCTACGGGTACCTGGAGTACACGCTCCCGACCCTCAACTTCGCCGCGCGCCTGGGCCGCCAGTACGTCTTCGAGGGGGTCGCGAACGAGAGCGTTGACGGCCTGGCCGTCCGCGGCGACGCGGGGCCGTTCTTCTCCGCGTCGGCCTACGCGGGCCAGCCCGTCTCCGTGGAGGAGGTGGACGGCCGGGACTCCGACTCGATCTGGGGGGGGCGCATCGGCCACCACCTCGGTTCGCTCTACGAAGTGGGCTTGTCCTACAAGCGGCTGGAGAACGACGGCGACCTGGCCCAGGAGAGCCTCGGGGTCGACTCCTCGGTGCAGTTCTCCTTCCCCCTCTCCCTGCGCGGGTACTCCGTGCGCAACCTCGACACGGACGACTGGTCCGAGCACTCGTACGAGGCCCGGGTCTCCGTGAAGAGCCTCCTCCTCCGGCCCTTCTTCCAGCGCTTCGACTACGACGCGTTCTTCGACGCCGGCGCCAAGACGCCGACGGTCTTCCGGTTCCTCGAGGGCTCCGGGGAGACCGTGGAGACCTACGGCGCCGACCTCACCTGGTTCGCGACCGCCAACCTCGACCTGGAGCTGAAGGCGAAGAAGTACGCGTACGACGAGCGCGACGACGACGCCTGGTACTGGGGCGGGCTGGCGACGCTGCGCTTCTCCGGCCTCAGCCAGGTGGGGGGCGAGGTGGGGGTGATGGACGGCGGCACTTCGGACACGCAGTACAGCCTGTGGCGCGGCTTCTTCTACTGGGACGCGAAGCCGGCCTTCCTGAGCGGAGACGTGGTGTGGGTGAGCTACGACCAGGACATCAACGGGGAGGACGCTTCCACCTTCGTCTCCCTCGGGGCGGGGGAGAGGTTCCTCAAGGACGCCCTGGAGGTGAGGCTTTCGGGCGACTACAGCGTGGACCCGTACTTCGACGAGGACGTGCGGGGGATGCTCACGGTGAAGTACCGGTTTTCCCGGTGAGGGGTCGGGAGGCGGCGCCTCCCGTGGACGACGCGACTCGACGTCCGCGCCGGAAGGCGGCGGACCTGGGGGACAGGAGCTGAACGATGCGAAAAGGGATCTCGTTCTCCGTGGCGGCGGCGGTGCTCGCGGGACTGGTGCTCTTCGCCTGCGCCCAGGGGCAGAAGCGCTACACGCTTCCCGACCGCCACCCGGAGACCCTTCCGCGGGGCGGCCCCAACTGCCTGGACTGCCACGAGCGCAGCGACGGACAGACGGCGTTCGCGGAGTACGTGCACACCCCCGACTGGATGGGGGTGCACCGCACCCGGGCGTACCAGAACCAGCAGGTCTGCTCCCTGTGCCACCAGGACAGCTTCTGCAACGACTGCCACGTGACCCGGAGCGAGCTCAAGCCGTCGCTCAAGGAGCAGGGCGACACCTACCGCAGGATGCCGCACCGCGGGGACTATCTGTCCCGTCACCGGATCGACGCGCGGGTGGACCCCACCTCGTGCTTCCGGTGCCACGGGAACCCGAAGTCCTCCAAGACCTGCGTGCGCTGCCACGGCTGAGGCCGGGACCGAGGAGAGGACGCCGATGAATACGAGAGCCCCATGGATCTGGCTCGCGGCCGCCTTCTGGCTGGTCGCCGGTTGCTCCGACCAGAACGCGCCGTCCGACCAGGCCCACGTCCTCGGAGGGGACTGGCTGGTGGCCCGGAGCGACGACTTCCACGGCTCGGCCGCCCGCCGGGGCGACCTGCGCTGCGACGTGTGCCACGACGTGAACTCGTTCTGCTCCGAGTGCCATTTCGGGCCGGACGGCAGCCGGGTACCCCCGGGCTCCACCTACGAGCACGGCACGTTCCCCCATGACGCGGGAGAGCTCGTCGCGGCCTCGGAGGCGTGCGACGCCTGCCACACCCTCACCCAGCGCTACCGCAGCGAGCCGGGCACCTGCCATCGGTGCCACGAGCCGCCCCCCGCCCCCCACGCTCTCGGCCAGCAGTGGCTGCTGCCCACGGCGCACGCCGATGCCTTCATCAGCGGAAGGCTCGCGTGTCTGGCCCAGGGCTGCCACACCGAGCGGGTGGCCGACGCAGGCGCGCCGCCGGCGTGCGAGGAGTGCCACCGGGCGTCGCTCCCGGTGGGGGACCCGGCGATCTGCACCTCCTGCCACGAGGCGCCGCCGGACCTCGCCTCGACGGACCCCGCGGACCGGCCCCGCCGCGCCGGGGCGCACGGAGAGCACGGCGGCCTGACCGCGGACACGGGGGACTGCTCCGCCTGCCACGAGGGAGGGGGCACGGGCGAGTTGGAGCACTACGACCGGCCCGGCAGCAGCGGCGTCGATCCCGACTACCCGGCGGACGTGATCCTGCTCCATGTGTACGACGCCCGTTCCGGCGCGGCCGCGTACGACGAGGCCGGCGGCACGTGTTCGCGGGTCTCCTGCCACGGGGGGCAGGCCACTCCGGAGTGGCTCACGGGGAGCCTGGACGCCGACGTCGACTGCGGGGCGTGCCACGAACTCGGTACCGCCGCCCAGACTCCCGAGCACAACAGCTACTACTCGGGGAGGCACCCGACCCACGCGGAGGCCGGGGGGCACGCGGACGGCCTCGGGTTCGCTCCCACGTGTTCGGCGTGCCACGCCATGGGGGCGTCCCACTTCGCGGGGCTCGACTCCCCGGAGCTGGACGACCCGGCCGCCACCCTGCTGCCGGCCCTCGGCTACGACGCCTCGGCCTCTCCGCCGACCTGCACGACGAGCATCGACACCTGCCACCCGGGCGACCCCCGGGGCTGGGCGGCGGGGGCGGGGGGCGCGCCCCACGCCACGGGCCAGCAGTGGCTCCTACCCACCGAGCACGCCACCGCCTACATCAGCGGGCGGCTCGCCTGCCTGTCCTCGGGGTGCCACAGCGATACCGTCGCCGGCGGCGGCGTTCCCCCCGCCTGCGAGGAGTGCCACCGCGCGGGGCTGCCCGCGGGCGACACGACGGTGTGCACCTCCTGCCACGACCGGCCGCCGAGCCTGGCGTCCACGGCGCCCGGGGACCGGCCCGAGCGGCGAGGGGGTCACGCGAGCCACGGCGGCTTCACCGCCGACACGCGCTCCTGCGGCGCCTGCCACGTGGGGGGCGGCACGGGCGAGCTCGAGCACTACGACCGGCCGGGAGACCAGGGGGTCGACCCCGCGTATCCGGCCGACGTCGCGATGCTCAACACCTACGACGCGAGGCGGGGCGCCGCGGCGTACGACGCGACGGCGGGAACGTGCTCGCTCGTCTCCTGCCACGGGGGACAGCCGACCCCGACCTGGCTGACGGGGGTCATCGACCCGGCGGCCGAATGCGCGCGCTGTCACGAACTGGGGACGTCCCCCCAGGTGCCGGAGCACAACAGCTACTTCTCCGGGCGCCACTCCACCCACGCGGAGCCCGGCGGGCACGCCGCGGACCAGGGGTTCGACCCGTCCTGTTCCGCCTGCCACACCATGGGGGCGGCCCACTTCCAGGGGCTCGACACGCCCGGACTGGACGACCCCGTGGCGACCCTGCGCGCGGCGCTCGGCTACGACGGCGCCGCGTCCCCGCCCACCTGCACCACCAGCATCACCGGGTGCCACCCGGGGATCCCGCGCAACTGGACCACGGGGATCGTGGCGAGCCACCCCGTGGGACAGACCTGGCTCCTCCCCACGGGCCACGTGGCCTCCTACGACGCCGCAACGTCGAGTTGCTTCGCGGTCGGGTGCCACCAGGAGACGGGCACGGGCCAGGTGCCGCCCGCGTGCAGCGAGTGCCACCGCCTGGCGTCGCCGAGGACGACGCGCGACTGCCGGTCCTGCCACGGAGGCACCACCGGTCCGTCGGGGCTGCCCACGGGGAATCCCAACGTCCGGCCCAACCGGGTCGGTCGGCACAGGAACCCCTCGGAGCACCAGGACGCCGCGGCGCAGACCTGCGGGTACTGCCACCTGGGCAGCGGCACCGGGACGCTCGGTCACTACGACCGCCCCAACGACCAGGGCGTGAACCCCAACTACCCCGCCGAGGTCCGCTTCGACGCCTCCCTGGGCGTCAACATGCAGTTCACGCAGACCGCGACCCAGGTCAACTGCACGGGCACCTGCCACGGCCAGGGGCACAACGAGCGGTGGTACTGAGCCCGCTACGGGAAACGACGAAGGGGGCGCCTTCCGGCGCCCCCTTCGCTGCGATCGCCCCGAGGGTGTCCCCTCAGTAGCCCGCGAACAGTTCCGGCCGCACCCGGTCCCCGGTTATCCCCATCTCCGTCAGGGTCCCCTGCATCGCCTCCACCATGGGAGGCGGACCCGCCAGGAAGTAGAGCGCCGACTCCCACTCCGGCAGATTCGCCCGGATCATCTCCGGGTTGAGGCGGCCGGTGGGGCCGTCCCAGGGCCTCTGCGACTCGTTCATCCGGGTCATGGTCGCCACCACGTGGATTCCCTCCGCCTCCCGGGCCAGGCCGAGCAGTTCGTCGAGGAAGGGCGCCTCCTCGGGCCTGCGGTTCGAGTAGAAGAGGGTGATCCGGTGCCCCGACCGGGCCTGCGCGGCGTGGCGCAGCATGGATCGGAACGGCGTGATCCCGATCCCCCCGGCCAGGAACGCCAGAGGCGTGGCCGGGTCGTCGGGGAGGGCGAGGCGTCCCCGGGGTTCCTCCAGCGAGATCTCCGCTCCGGGCTCGAGCCGGGCCAGGGTTTGCTTGAAAGCGCTTGGAGAGAGCTTCGTCGCGAAGAGCAGGCGGCCGTCCCCGGGGGAGGAGGCGAGGCTCAGGTGCCGCCGCAGGCCCCGGGCGTCCTGGAGTCCGAGGGCGGGGAGGGTGAGGAAGCGCCACTGCCCCGGCCGGAACCGGA
>CAZJSF010000168.1:0-5986 GCA_964548515.1 uncultured Thermodesulfobacteriota bacterium | reverse complement strand
TTTGCGAAGACCAGGCCCACCCGCGGGTCCAGCGCCGTCAGGGGGCACCCCTCGAGGGTTACGCGACCCTCGGAAAGGGGAAGAACCCCCTTGAGGGCGAGGAGCAGCGTCGTCTTCCCTGAACCGTTGGGTCCCACGAGGGCGACGTGCTCTCCCGGTGAGAGGGAAAGATCGATGCGGTGCAGCACCTCGACGTCCCCGCGGCGGACCGAAACCCCCTCGGCCTCGAGGATCGCCCGGCGGGAGACGCAAGAGAGGGGCAGGGTCTCGCCCCTGCCCCTCTCCGAAGATCCCCTGAAGCGACCGCCGATCAGGACTTGCTCCCCTCGCCCTTCGCCTCCGGCGCCGCGGCCGCCCCGCTCTCCGCCGAACCGCCTCCCGGCGGATACGCCTCCTGGACCAGCTCCACGAGACTCATGGGGGCGTTGTCACCCCGCCGGGACCCGAGCTTCACGATGCGGGTATACCCGCCCGGGCGGTTCGCGTAGCGAGGAGACAACTCGGCGAAGAGCTTGGCCACCACCGTCTTGCTGCGCACGTAGGCGAGAGCCTGCCGGCGGGCGTGGAGGTCGCCCCGCTTCCCGAGCGTGATCAACTTCTCCGCGACCCGTCGAACCTCGCGGGCCTTGGCATCCGTCGTCTGCACCCTCTCGTGCTCGAACAGAGAGGTCACCATATTCCGGAACATGGCCTTGCGGTGGCTAGAATTCCGCCCCAGCTGTCGGCCGGACTTTCGGTGGCGCATCCTCGTTCCTTTCCCTCTGGGCTAGGCTTCCTCTTCCTCCGTCGTTTCCTCCGGAGCACTCCAACCCGGCAACTCCATGCCCAGGTGGAGATTCATGGTGGCCAGGATGTCCTTGATCTCGTTGAGCGACTTGCGCCCGAAGTTCTTCGTCTTGAGCATCTCCGCGTCGGTCTTGCCCACCAGTTCCCCGATGTATCGGATGTTCGCGGCCTTCAGGCAGTTCGCAGCGCGCACCGAAAGCTCCAATTCGCTCACCTTCCGGTCGAGGTTCGGGTTGTAGGTGAACGTCTGCTGCTCGTCGGTCGGCAGGTCCTCCGCGTCCTCGTCGAAATTGATGAAGACCTGGACCTGGTCCTTGAGGATCTTCGCCCCGTAGGCCAACGCATCCTGCGGCTTGACGCTTCCGTCGGTCCAGATCTCCAGGATGAGCTTGTCGTAGTCCGTGCGCTGCCCCACGCGAGCCTGCTCCACGCGGACGTTCACCTTCTCGATGGGGCTGTAGATCGCGTCCAGAGCGATCCACCCGATGGGCGTGTCTTCGTCCTTGTTCCTCTCCGACGGGACGTAGCCCTTGCCCACCCTCACGACCAGCTCGGCGTCCAGCTTCGAACCCTCCGACAGCGTGGCGATGTGGTGGTCGCCGTTGAGGATCTCCACGGTCGTGCCGGTTTCGATGTCCCGGGCACGCACCTCGCATGGTCCTGTCTTGACCACGCGCAGCCGCTTGGGCTTGTCGGTGTGCGCCTTGAGACGGACCTCCTTGAGGTTCATGATGATCTCGCTGACGTCCTCCTTGACGCCCGGGATCGTGGCGAACTCGTGGGGAACCCCGTCCAGCTTCACCTGGCAGATGGCGGCCCCCTGGAGGCTCGAAAGCAGCACCCTCCGCAACGCGTTCCCCAGGGTGGTGCCGAAGCCTCGCTCCAGGGGCTCGGCGACGAACTTTCCGTAGTTCGGAGTCTGCCCGTCGTCCCCCGCTTCGATCCGCCTGGGCTTGATCAGTTCACGCCAGTTTCTCTCTTGCACCGTAGACACCCTCCGCCGGCGGCACAGCCACCGGAGCTTACTTCGAGTAAAGCTCCACGATCAGGTGTTCCTCGATCGGCATCGTGATTTCCTCGCGCACCGGCAGTTCCTTCACGACGCCCTGGAACGCCGCCGCGTCCACCTCGAGCCACCGCGGCGCTCCGCGGCTCTCCAGGTTCTGAAGGCCCGACAGGATCGCCGGAACCTTGCGGCTCTTCTCACGGACCGAGACCGTATCGCCGGGCCGGGTCAGGTACGACGGGATGTCGACCTTGCGGCCGTTGACCATGAAGTGCCCGTGGCGCACCAGGTGACGCGCCTCGGAGCGCGAGTTCGCGAACCCCATCCGGTAGGCCATGTTGTCCAGGCGCGACTCCAGCAACTGCAGCAACCGGAGGCCCGTCACGCCCTTGGAGCGGTTGGCCTCGGCAAAGTACAGACGGAACTGACGCTCCTGCAGGCCGTAGATGCGGCGCACCTTCTGCTTCTCTCGAAGCTGGCGCCCGTAATCCGAGACCTTCATCCTTCCCTGTCCATGCTGCCCCGGGGGGTAGTTGCGGCGCTCCACGGCGCACTTGTCGGTGTAGCAGCGGTCGCCTTTGAGGAAGAGCTTCATTCGCTCCCGGCGACACAGGCGGCAGACGGCTCCTCGATACCTTGCCAAGGTGGTACCTCCTCTACAGTTCTCTTAGACGCGGCGCCGCTTCGGCGGCCGGCATCCGTTGTGCGGAATCGGCGTGACGTCCTTGATCGCCGTGAGCGTCAGGCCGGCGGCGTGGAGGGCCCGCACCGCGGCCTCGCGTCCGGAGCCCGGCCCCTTCACGTAGACGACCACGCTGCGCATGCCGTGCTCCATGGCCTTCTCCGCGGCGTCCTTGCCGGCCAACTGGGCCGCGAAGGGCGTGCTCTTCCGGGACCCCTTGAAGCCGGCTGCCCCGGCGTTGGACCAGGAGATGGTGTTGCCGCTCATGTCCGTGATGGTGACCACCGTGTTGTTGAACGTGCTGCGCACGTGGGCGACACCCTCCCGGACGTTCTTCTTGACCTTCTTGACCCTTCGGGCACTGGACCGCTTAGCCATGAATCCTCCGATGCTCTCTCAGCAGAGCCGACCTCAACGTCGCCGCGGCCCCTTACGGGTCCGTGCATTGGTTCTGGTGCGCTGGCCGCGCGCGGGGAGCCCCTTCCGGTGGCGAAGGCCCCTGTAGCACCCCAGGTCCATCAGGCGCTTCACGTTGGCCAGGACCTCGCGCCGAAGGTCGCCCTCCACCTTGTATTTCTCGTCGATGACCCGTCGGATCTTCTGGAGTTCGTCGTCCGTCAGGTCGCCCGCCTTCCGGTTGCGGTCGACTTCGGCCTCCGACAGGATCTTGCACGACGACGAGCGTCCGATCCCGAAGATATAGGTAAGAGCCACCTCGATCCGCTTGGTGCGCGGCAGGTCGACACCTGCGATTCTGGCCACTGCGTAACCTCCTCTGTCCTGGGCCTCAACCCTGACGCTGTTTGTGGCGGGGATTGTCGCAGATGATGCGCACCACGCCCTTGCGCCGGATGATCTTGCACTTGTCGCAAATCTTCTTTACGGACGGCCGAACTTTCATGATCTGCTCCTGGGCGGACGAACGCCGCTCACTTCTTCCGGTAGGTGATCCGGCCCCGGGTCAGGTCGTAGGGCGAGAGTTCCACCGTCACGCGATCCCCCGGGAGGATTCGGATGAAGAACTTCCTCATCTTTCCCGAGACGTGGGCCAGCACCCTGTGCCCGTTGTCGAGTTCCACCCGAAACATGGCGTTGGGAAGGGGCTCCAGCACGGTGCCTTCAACCTCGATGGCCTCCTCTTTCGCCATGATCTCCTCGCTCAGTCCAGTCGGCTCAGCACGACCGGCCCGTGCTCCGTGATGGCCACGCTGTGCTCCGCGTGCGCTGCGAAACTCCCATCCCTCGTCCGGGCCGTCCAGCCGTCGGCGTCCACGGTGATTCCCGGCGTCCCGTCGTTGATCATCGGCTCGATCGCCAGCACCATGCCCGGCCTGAGCCTGACACCGGTTCCGGGCTTACCGCAGTTGGGAACCTGCGGTTCCTCGTGGAGGGAGCGACCGATCCCGTGGCCCACGAACTCGCGCACCACCGTCATCCCCGCCCCTTCGACGACGGCCTGGATCGCACTGGACAGATCTCCCAGCCTGCGCCCCGGCCGGGCCTCCCGAATCCCGGCGTCCAGGGCCTCCTCTGCGACCCGGATGAGCCGTTCCACCCTCGGGGATCCGTTGCCCACCGCCACGCTCACCGCCGCATCGCCGTAGAAGCCTTCGTGGCATACCCCGAAGTCGACGCTGAGCAGGTCGCCGTCCCGCAGGATGCGACGCGGGCTCGGAATCCCGTGCACCACCTCGTCGTTCACCGAGGTGCACAGGCAGCAGGGATAGGGCTTCCCCTGCGGGTTGGCGACGCCCTTGAACGCCGCCGTGAGCCCCCGGCGCTTGACCTCTTCCGCCGCGAGGTCCTCCAACTCCTGCGTCGAAACCCCGGGGCGGACGTGCCGGCGGAGGCGGTCGAGGATCTCGGCGACCGTCCGGTTCACCCGGCGCATCGCCTCGATCTCCTGCGCCGAGCGCAGAACGATCAACCGCCGAGCACCGCCGCGATGCGACCGAAAATCTCCTCCATCGTCCCGATGCCATCGATGGAACGGAGAAGGCCTGCCTTCTTGTAATACGCGATCAGGGGCTCGGTCTGTTCGGCGTAGACCCGCAGGCGCGACCGGATGGTCTCCTCCTGGTCGTCGTCTCGCTGGTACAGGACCCCGCCGCACTTGTCGCAAACCCCGTCCTTCTTCGGGGGGCCGAACTTCACGTGGTACATGGCGCTGCACGCCTTGCAGGTGCGCCGCCCCGACAGTCGCCCCACCAGTTCCTCGGACGGGACCTCGATGGAGATGACGTGGTCGAGGGGCTTGCCACCGCGGGCGACTACGCCCTGCAGCGCGTCGGCCTGGGCCACGGTGCGGGGAAATCCGTCCAGAATATACCCCTTCTGGCAGTCCGCCGCCTGAAGACGCTCCTCGATGATCCCGATGACGACGGAATCCGGCACCAGCTTGCCCGCGTCCATGAAGGTCTTGGCCTTCTTTCCCAGTTCGGTGCCCTCGCGAAGGGCCGCCCGGAGGATGTCGCCGGTGGAGATCTGCGGAATGCCGTACTTCTCCACCATCCGCGTGGCCTGGGTTCCCTTGCCCGCCCCCGGGGGGCCCAACAGGATCAGCCGCATGATGCCCTCCCTTCCGGTCTACCGACGTCCACGGAAGCGCTTCGCACCCATCAACCCCTCGTAGTGACGGGTGATCAGGTGGGTCTCGATCTGTGCGACGGTATCGAGTGCGACGCCGACCACGATCAGCAGCCCGGTTCCGCCGAAGTAGAACGGCACACCGAAGCGGCTGATGAGGATCGTGGGCAGCACGCAGATGAAGCTCACGTAGAGCGCCCCCCAGAACGTCAACCGGGAGAGGACCTTGTCGATGTACTCGGCGGTCCTCTGGCCGGGGCGTATGCCCGGGATGTACCCACCGTACTTCTTCATGTTGTCCGCCACGTCCACGGGGTTGAACGTGACCGCCGTGTAGAAGTAGCAGAAGAAGAAGATCAGGATCACGTAGATGACATCATGGAGCCACTGCCCGGGAGACAGCCACCCCACCGCCGTCTGAACCCAGGGATGGTCGATGAACTGCCCCACCGTCGTCGGAAACATGAGCAGCGACGAGGCGAAGATCGGCGGGATCACGCCGGCCGTGTTCACCTTCAGCGGGAGGTGCGTGCTCTGCCCCCCGTACACCTTCCGCCCCACCACCCGCTTGGCGTACTGGACCGGGATCCGGCGGTGGGCGCGCTCCACCCACACGATGAAGAACACGACGCCCACCATCACGACCGCGAGCACCAGAACCAGGAACAGATGCAGCTCCCCGGCCCCCATGAGCTTGAAGGTGTTCACGATCGCCCCGGGCAGACCGGCCACGATCCCGGCGAAGATGATCAGGCTGATCCCGTTGCCGATGCCGCGCTCCGTGATCTGCTCGCCGAGCCACATGATGAACGCCGTGCCGGCGGTCAGCGTGATCACCGTCATGAGCCGGAAGCCCCAACCGGTCGCCAGGACGACGCTGGCCCCTCCCGGCCCGGCCATGTTCTCCAGCCCGATGGCGATGCCGG
>CAZJSF010000167.1:0-5992 GCA_964548515.1 uncultured Thermodesulfobacteriota bacterium | reverse complement strand
TGCGGAAATCCGCCTTGCGGCCGTTGTTGTCGGTCAGCGTCGCGTGGTCCATCACCTGGAGGAGGATCTGGTAGATGTCCGGGTGGGCCTTCTCGATCTCGTCCAGGACGAGGACCGCGTGGGGATTCTTGAGGATGGCGTCGGTGAGCTGGCCGCCCTGGTCGAAGCCCACGTAGCCCGGCGGCGCCCCGATCAGCCTGGATACCGCGTGCTTCTCCATGTACTCGCTCATGTCGAACCGCAGCAGTTCCACGCCCAGGGCGCGTGCCAACTGCCGCGCGAGCTCGGTCTTCCCCACGCCCGTGGGGCCGGAGAACAGGAACGATCCCACGGGCCGCTCGTGGCTTCCGAGGCCGGCACGGGAGAGCTTGATCGCTGACACCAGGCTCTCCACGGCCCGGTCCTGGCCGAAGATCACCCCCTTCAGGTCCTCCTCCAGGTTCGCGAGCCGCTCCCGGTCGCTCGTGGACACCGTGCGGGGAGGGATGCGGGCCATGCGGGCCACCAGGAGCTCCACGTCACGGGTCCGCACCGTCTTCCGGCGGCCGGCGGCCGGTGCGATCCGGGCCGCCGCGCCGGCCTCGTCGAGCACGTCGATGGCCTTGTCGGGCAGGTGGCGGTCGCTGAGGTAGCGGGCGGAGAGTTCGGTCGCCGCCCGGAGCGAACCCTCGGTGTACCGCACTCCGTGGTGGGCCTCGTAGCGCGACCGGAGTCCCCTCAGGATGCGCACCGTCTCCTCAATGCTCGGCTCCCGGATCTCGATCTTCTGGAATCGTCGCGCCAGCGCCCGGTCACGCTCCACCGCGTTCTGGAACTCCTTGTGGGTGGTGGCCCCGATGCAGCGGAGCTTCCCCTGCCCGAGCACGGGTTTGAGCAGGTTCGAGGCGTCTAGGGTCCCGCCGCTCACCGCCCCCGCCCCCACCACCGTGTGGAGCTCGTCGATGAAGAGGATGGCGTGGGGCCGCTTCAGCAGGGCCTCGACGACCGCCTTGAGGCGCTGCTCGAACTCCCCGCGGTACTTGGTGCCCGCGATCAACGCACCCATGTCGAGGGCGAAGATCTCCGCATCGCGGAGGACGTCGGGCACCCGTCCCTCATGGATCGCCAGGGCCAGCCCCTCGGCCACGGCGGTCTTCCCCACCCCGGCTTCGCCCACGAAGACGGGGTTGTTCTTCCGCCTCCGGCACAGGACCTGGATCGTTCTCTGCAACTCCTCCGCGCGCCCGATGAGCGGGTCGATTCCCCCTTCCTCCGCCCGGCGCTGGAGATTGACCGTGAAGCTCTCCAGGGGATCGCGTTTGGGCTTCTGGCCCTCCTCGGGTTCGCCCTCCCCGGGCTCGTCCTCGTCCTCGGGCTCTTCCCCTGTAATCGGCTCTTCCTCCCGGTCCGTGCGAGGCACGCCGTGGGAGATCGCCTTGAGCAGTTCGAGCCGGTCGATGCCCTGCCGCTTCAGCAAGTCCACCGCGTTGCTCTCCGGCTCCCGGTACATCGCAGCGAGAACGTCGCCGGCGTCGATCTCGCTCTTCCCCGCCGACATGACGTGCTCCGCCGCCCGCTGGAGAACCCGCGTCACGGCCACGGTCTGCTCCACGTCGAATTTCGCGCCTTCGGGGACACTCTCCAGCGAGGACAGGTACGTTTCCAGGAGACCGCGCAACTCCTCGAGATCGGCCCCGCACGCCTGGAGTACTTCCACCGCGTAGGGATCCTCGAGCATGCCCAGGAGCACGTGCTCGAGGCCGACGAGGTCGTGCCGCCGGTGCAGGGCTTCCTGCACGGCCACGTTGAAGGCGATCTGCAGGTCTCGGGCGATGGTCATCATGCGGGCTCCATGGTGCACAGCAGCGGGTACTCGGCATCCCTCGCGAGCCGGGCGACCTTCGCCACCCGGGTCTCGGCGACCTCCCGGGGGTATACCCCCGCCACACCGACACCCTTCCGGTGCACGTGCAGCATGATCTCGACCGCCTCGCTCTCGGAGCGGTGGAACACTTCGGAAAGAATCTTCACCACGAACTCCATCGTCGTGTAATCGTCGTTGTGGAGCAGCACCTTGTACAGCCTCGGGCGGCGGACCCGCCGCACGGTCTCTACGGCTGCCGCTCCCCCGGGGTCCGCTCCCCTCGTGCTGTTTCGAACCGGGCCGCTCAAGACCGATGGGCCTCTCGAACCGATGGACGCCGCCAGGACCATACCGTGTCGACCCATTATACGCACCGGGACACCCCGAGCGCGACCCGCCCCGAGCGGGGGCACGAGCGGGGGCACGACTTGCCGTCGCGGCGTTTTCGGATAATCCTTAGAGCCACCATGCCCGAACGCACTGCCAGACACACCCGCCGAGCCGAGGAGGGCTTCGCCCTCGCGGCCGCCATGATGGTGCTCGCCCTGTTGAGCATCCTGGCAATGGCGGCGGTGCAGTCCACGTCCCTGGAGGTGCAGATCTCCGCGCGGGACCGAGACGCACGGACGGCTCTGTACGCGGCGGAGGCCGGGCTGGAGGAAGCCCGCTACTACGCTGCCCGCGGCTGGGGAAAGCTCGCCTCGGCAACGCCCCCGGCCCTGCCCAACCAGGCCAACGTATCGGTGGACACGCCCCTGCCGCCGGGCGTCTCCTGGGGGGCGGATCTCTACACCGGCTTCACCCTGGTGGATGGGCGCGGTCAGGGCTTCGCCGTGGTCGCGAACGGCGACGCCCCGTCGCCCCTGATCACGGTGGCGGCCCCGGGGGGCCTCGCCCCTGCTCCCGGGAGGTTCACGCTCGTGAGGACGATCGCGGGGGGCAGCTGGGACGGCGTGCACCTGACCGTTCCGGACGCGGCGTGGGCTTCGGCCTCCGGCTCGGACACCTGGCGGGAGTGGACGCTGTGGGACGCCGACGGCTCCCCCCAGGAGGTCCTCGCGTCTTCGGTGACGGCCCTGACGGTTCCGCCCTCGGTGCTGCTCCAACTGGCAGCGGCGCCGGGAGCCGGCCCCTACACGCTGGCGATCAACCCCTGGCTGTCGGCCCTCGCCGGCGGACAGGCTCCGGCCGGGGACGCCGTCCCCGGCACGGGAAGCGCGTGGGACCGGGCCTTCGGAGACGGCTCCGGCCAGCCGGTGGGAACCGCTTCCGTGACGGCGGCACGGACCGGAGCCGGCACGTACGAGCTGCGCTCCGTCGGCCGCACGGAGACGGCGGCGCGGGAGGTATCCCTGGTCATCCGACGCGCGGGCCTGGCCACCCAGCAGATCGGCAGCTGGAAGGTGGCCGATGGCTCGTGACCGCGCCTTCACCCTCGTGGAGTTGATGATCACGTTGGCGGTGCTGGCCGTGCTGGCCGGTGTCGGGGTGCCCTACCTCCTGGCCGGCCTTCCCGCCCAGCGGGTCAACGCCGCCACCCGGCACGTCCTCGGCGACTTCCGACTCGCCCGCACCCTCGCCGTGGAGCGGGGCGTCGAGTGCCTGGCGGTGTTCGACGCCGCGAACTCCTCCTACACGGTGGTCCTCGACACCGACGGGGTACCCGGGGTGTCCGCGGGAGACGAGACGGTGAAGACCATCCGGCTCGGGGATGAATACGCGGGCATCGAGATGGGAAGCTCCCAAACCGCCAACCCGGTGACGTTCGTGGGGGACACCGCGCTGTTCCGCCCTCGGGGGACCTCCAACGGAGGCTCGGTGTTCCTCCGGCCCGGCCAGGACAGCGGGGGACGCCGCGACCGGGAACGAAAGGTCACGGTGATGTCCACCACGGGGCGAGCACGGGCTTTCCGATGGAACGGTTCGGACTGGGAATGAGCACCACGGCACGCAGGCGCCCGATGCCCCCGGATCGGGGGTTCACCCTCGTCGAGGCGCTGGTGGCCATGGCCGTGTTCGCCCTGGGCCTCTCCGCCCTGATGCCCCTCGCCGTGACGAACGTCCGTGCGAACCAGGGGGCAGGCGTGAGGACCCAGGCGGTCGCACTGGCGCAGGAGAAGGTCGAACATTTCCGGGCGCTCTCCTATGATGATGTGGTGGCCCTGGTTGCCGGGAGCGAGACCGTGGACCAGGTCTTCACCCGCGCCTGGTCGTTTCCGCCGGCTCCCCTGCTCGCGGGCGACGGAGCGGACCTCCGGAGGATCCTGGTGACGGTGGGTTGGGATCTGGGCCCCAGGGGTGCGGGCTCGGTCTCCCTACTCACCAGCAAGGCGAGGTATTGATGGCACGCCCTCTCTCCCGTCCGCGTCCTCTAAGACCGCGGGGAACGCCGAGCCGGGGCTTCACGCTCCTCGAGGTCCTGGTCACCCTAGGCGTCGCCGGCATCCTGCTGGCGCTCGTGTACCAGATCTTCATCTCCCAGCAGCGGTCCGCGCGGGTGCAGGACGAAGTCGCGGACGCGCAGCAGAATGCACGCGTCGGGATCGAGGAGTTGACCCGCGGTCTCACCTCCCTGGGAGCGGGCGTCCTCACCGAGGAGGGGCAGGTCCGCATTCTCGTGGCCCACCCCCACGAACTGACGTTCAACGCGGACCTCAGTTCCGCAGACGCAGCCCTGGCCGCGGGGTCGACACCCGTGCCTGGCGCCGGAGCACAGGACCCGTACAGCCAGATCCCCGGCACCTACGCCTCCTCTCCGGCCGAGACGTACCGGTACTACCTGGGCGCCGACGGCCCCCATCACACCCTCTACCGGGAGATGAACGGCGGGCAGCCCCAGCAGGTGGCGCTCCTGGCCGCGAACATCCGCGTCGCCGAACCCCTGTTCCGCTACCAGGGCGACTTCGACGGCGACGGGACCCTCGAGACCCTGGACCGCGTCGACCGCGCCAGCAGCCCGCGCGTCGCCGCGGGGGAGCCCCTGGACGCGGTGATCCGCCGCATCGACATCGAGCTCGTGACGGCGACGGCCAGCGCCGACCCCAGATTCCCGGACAACCAGGGCTACCGCCTCACCCGGCTGCGGACCTCGGTCTCGCCCCGCAACCTGTGGGACTGTCCGATGGTTACCGCCCTGCCCCTGGGTGCCGCGTTCCTGAGGGCTCCGGACGTGGCCGGCACGGCGACCCCCGTCACGTTCCGCGTGACCCGCGGCACGGTGCCCGAAGAGGGGCGGACCGTCGTGTTCTCGGTGGGGTCCACGCCGGCGGGCCACGGCGTCACCGTGACCGACGTGTCCGGAACCGCGAGCTCCGCGGTCACCGACGCCGACGGGCGGGTGACCGCCCTGGTGCACTGGCCGCCGGGGAGCGCCCCTTGCACCCTGCTCCCCCTGGGCGACTACAGGATCCTGGCGAGGACCTCCACACCGCCGAGCCTGGCGACGCCCTTCGGGGCCTGCGCCCCCCACGAGGCGGCGACGGAGATCGAGGTTCGCGAGGGCATTCCCGTCGCCGTGCGTTTCGGCGACACCCTCCTCGAGGTGGCCAGCTGCGGGCAGGAGGTCGGCACGTCCTTCGAGCTGCTCGACGCCTGTGATCGCCGGGTCCGGGCCGAGGACGCGGCCGCGACCCCCGTCACCGAACTCGTGATCGGGCCGGACCCGGAGTTCGGCACGCTCACCCCGGCAGCCCTGGACGTGCCCACCGGCTCGGTCACCTACCGGTCCCGGTCCTCGCTCTACTCCAATTTCGGGGTCACGCGGTCCGCCGCCGATCCCAACCGCTACGACGCCTGGGTGGAGGCCGTGGCCCCCCGAGCGGGCCGGTTCGACCTGCAGGTGTCCCTGCACCCCTTCCGGGTGAGCGACCTGACCCGCTTGATGCCGGCGACTTCGATCCTCGACTGCCCGGAGCCCAGCCTCCCCATCGTCGACACCTTCGGCGTGACCGACCCCTGCGGGAATCCCCTGATGACCCTGGGAGGCACGGGCGAGTGGGTCACCGCGCGGCTCGCCCCACCCGATCCGGCGGGCGGCACCATCGCTTCGCCCGGCAACCGGGTCGCGTTCTCGCCGGACCCCGTGGACATCGTCCACCACGACCGCACCGGCCGACAGATGCGGCCAGGCGTCGGCGCCTTCGACGAAGC
>CAZJSF010000166.1:0-6003 GCA_964548515.1 uncultured Thermodesulfobacteriota bacterium | reverse complement strand
CACGACCTGGGGTTCATCGACCGCCCGTACTGCTCCGGCCAGAGCCTGGAGTACCTCAAGAAGTTCGGGCTCAATCTTCCCAACAGCCTGGCCAACGCGCGTCCGGCCAAGCACCCCGAGGTGCTCCTGGCGCACATGATGAAGTTCTCCGCGGCCCTGCAGTCCAACTTCGCCGGCGCCATCGGGTGGGACGCCGTGAACCTGTTCTTCGCCCCCTACCTCGAGGGGATGAGCGACCGGGACGTCAAGCAGCTGGCCCAGATGCTCATCTTCGAGTTCTCGCAGCAGGCGGTGGCCCGCGGAGGGCAGGCGATCTTCTCCGACATCAACCTGTACTGGGAGGTCCCGAGGCACTTCGAGGACGTCCCGGCCATCGGTCCGGGCGGGGAGTTCACGGGAAGGACCTACGGGACGTACGAGAAGGAGGCGCAGCGCTTCGTCAGGCTCCTCTTCGAGGTCTACCGGGAGGGGGACGCCTCGGGACGGCCGTTCTTCTTCCCCAAGCCCCTCGTGCACATCACGGAGAAGTTCTTCAAGACCGAGGGCCACCGGGAGTTCCTGCAGCAGATCTGCGAGGTCTCGGCGGAGAAGGGGAACACGTACTTCGTCTTCGACCGGGGCGAGACCGCCAAGATCTCGGAGTGCTGCCGGCTGTCCTTCAAGCTGGAGAAGAGCGACCTGGAAGACGCGAAGCAGCCGTGGCGCATGCGGTACTCCGCGCTCCAGAACGTGACCCTGAACCTGCCGCGGCTCGCCTACCGCGCGGGGGGCGACGACGCCCGGCTGTTCCGCCACCTCACCGAGCTCATGGAGACGGCGGCCAAGGCCCACCTGGAGAAGAAGGCCTTCATCGAGCGCCTTCTGAGCCAGGGGGACCGGGGGCCGCTGGGGTTGCTGTGCATGAAGCGGGACGGGCAGTCCTACCTGCGCATGCACCGGGTGAGCTACCTGATCGGGATGGTGGGGCTCAACGAGCTCGTCAAGGTCCACCTGGGCCGGGAGCTCCACGAGGACGAGGCGGCCTTCAAGTTCGGGCTCAAGGTGATCGCCCACATGAAGCTCGTGGGGCAGAAGCTCAGCCGCCACCACAACATGCACTTCGTGCTCGAGCAGACCCCGGCCGAGTCCACGGCGTACCGCTTCGCGAAGCTGGACCTCAAGTACTACTCCCCCCAGGCGGGGTACGCGGTGCGGGGCGATCTGGCCCGGGGCGAGGTGTACTACACCAACTCCACGCACCTCCACGTGGGCAGCGCCGACAACCCGGTGGAGCGGGTGCGCCGGGAGGGTCTGTTCCACCCCCTCATCGAGGCCGGTGCCATCACCCACCTGTGGCTGGGCGAGGAGCGGCCCGACCCGGCCAGCCTCGCGAACTTCGTGGAGAAGGTGTTCCGGCAGACCCAGAACGACCAGATCGCCTTCAGCCCGGAGTTCACCACGTGCCTCACGTGCGGGCGCACGTCCCGGGGGCTCGGGGCGCAGTGCCCCCACTGCCACAGCGACGAGGTGGAGGGCATCACCCGGATCACGGGCTACTTCACGAAGATCTCGTCGTGGAACAAGGGGAAGCTGGGAGAGCTGCACGACCGCAGCCGGAACCGTGGGTTCTTCACGGTGCCGCAGGGGAGCCGGGAGGCCGAGGCGTAGAGCCGGGGGAGGAGGGGAGAGCCATGACGCTGTTCACCAAGGCAGACTGCGGCAAGTGCGACTACGTGAAGCAGCAGGTGGACCTGGGGAGCCTCGGGGTGTGCATCGAGGTGCTGGGGCCGGAGAACGCCGACGCCCTGGCCCACCTGGCCTGGCACGGGCTCGTGGACGTGGCGGAGCGGCAGCTGCCGATCCTGGTGCTGGACGACATGAGCCACATCACGGGCGCCATCCAGATCAAGAACTACCTCTCGGGGCTCGCGACGAGCGCCTGAGGAGCGGAGCAGGACCGCCTTGCGCGGAAGGCGAAGACCGGCGGCCTCCTGGCCGCCGGTCGTGTCTCCGGCGCGGGGGGTGCTCGAGAGGGGAGGGGAGCGCGTGGGCTACACGGTGAAGCCACTCCGTTCGGCGCGGGTCGGAGACCGGTTCCGCGTCGGCGTGGCCGCGCTCCTGGCGCTCTTCTCCTGCGCCGCGGCGTGGTCGGCCTCCGAGGGGAGCCGGATGCTCCCCCTCTGGGAGGTCCGGGACGCCGCGAGCGGCGAGGCCCGGCTCTGGCTGCTCGGCTCCGTGCACATGCGCGACGGGGGCGACGGGGGGCTGGATGCCCGGATCGAGGAGAGCCTGCGGCGGGCGGAGGTCCTCGCGGTGGAGCTGGACCCGCAGGGGCGGGGGGCGGAGCTGGCCGTCCGGACGGCGGTTCTCGGGGTGTACCCGGAGGGGAGCACGCTCTGGGCCCACCTGGAGCCGGAGGTCCACGGCGGGGTCCGGCGGGCCCTGGAGAAACTGCCGGCCGGGCCGCTGCGGCCCGAACGGATGCGGCCGTGGCTGCTGGCGCTCACCCTCGCCGTGGCGCGGATGAAGGAGTGCGGCCTCTCCAACCTCACCGGGGTGGAGGTGCTGCTCCTGCGGCGTGCGCGGGGGGCGAAGCGGGTGGTCGAGTTGGAGACCGTGGAGACCCAGCTCCAGGCGTTCGCGGGCCTGGGGGACGAGGCGCAGGCGGCCCTCCTCGTGGACACGGTCGCGCACCTCGACGGCGTCTGCGAGGACGCCGAGTCGTTGATCGACGCGTGGGCCGCGGGGGACGCCGACCGCGTCGAGAGCCTGACGGCGGAGAAGTTCGAGGGGAACCCCGCCCTGCGCCCCGCCTACGAGAGCATCCTGCTCGACCGGAACCGGACGCTGGCCGACGCCGTGGAAGGGTTGCTCGGCTCCGGCGAGCCGACGCTCGCGGTGGTGGGGGTCGGGCACCTCGTGGGGGAGGAGGGCGTGGTGGAGCGGCTCCGGGCGCGGGGGCATCCGGTCGCCCAGCTCGAGGCGGCCGGAACGGCGGCACCGGCCCCGGCCGAGGATGCCGCCGGCCTGGAGGCCTCCGCGGTCGTGGTGTTCGAGGGAGGCTCGTTCACGGTGGAGATGCCCGGCACGCCGTCGGTGCAGAGGCTGCCCTTGCCGGGCACCCAGGCGGAGGCGACTCTGTATCTGCGCCAACTGCCGGACGGGAGCGCGTACTCGGTGACGGTGCTGCCCCTGCCCCGGGTTCCGGCGGCCGAGAAGGTGAGGGAACTCCTGGAGCGGTCCGCGGACCAGGTGCTCGGCCTCCTGGCGGTGAACGGGGTGGAGAAGCGGGAGCCGGGCACGACGGGGGGCCATCCGAGCCTGGAGTGCGTCGCCTCCTTCGACGGGGGCTCCCTCCACTTCAAGGTGATCCTGGCGGAGACGGTTCTCTACCAGGTGAGCGCGGTCCGCCAGGGGGAGGCTGCTCCGCTCGACCCCGCCCGGTTCGTGGGCTCCTTCCGGTTCGCGCCGTGAGCCTCCCGGAGATCAAGGGCTTCCTGGAGACCTCCTTCGTGGACTGGGCGGGGCGGGTCGCCGCGGTCGTCTTCCTGCCCCGGTGCAACTTCCGCTGCCCCTACTGCCACAACCACGCCCTCGTGCGCTGCCCGGAGTCGCTGCGCACCTTCGAGTGGGAGGAGGTGCTGGAGCGGCTGGAGGCGATGCGGGGGTGGGTGGACGGCGTGTGCGTCACCGGCGGCGAGCCCACGGTGCACGAGGGGCTGCCGGAACTGCTCCGCGAGCTGGCCGGGCTCCGCTGGCCCGTCAAGCTCGACACGAACGGCTCGCGGCCCGAGGTCCTGGAGGGCCTGCTCGCCTCCGGGACGCTCCAGGCCGCCTCCGTGGACGTCAAGGCCCCCTTGGAGCACATCCCCTACCGGCGCAACGCCGGGGTGGGGGCCGACCCCGGCGCCGTGCTGCGAAGCCTCGAACTCCTGGCCGGTGCCGGGGTCGCCGTGGAGGCCCGCACCACGGTCCACCCGGCGCTCCTGTCCCGCGGCGAGGTGCTCCGCCTGGCCGAGCAGGTGGGGGCCGCGCTGGGGCGCTGCGGCGCCGAGGGGCGATTCACGCTCCAGCGGTGCCGGGTGGAGGACACGCTGGACCCGGCCCTGCGAGACGAGCCCCCCCTGGACCCGGAGGAGTTCGAGCACTGGGCGCAGGCGGCCAGGGGGCGCTTCGCGGCGGCAGCGGGCTCCCGGGCTTGACACGGGAGACGGCGGCTTCCTATCCTCCCGTGTTTCCGTCCCGCTCGGAGGGTGGCTGCGTGGAGATTCGTTTGGAAGACCGCGTGCGCGAGGGCTTCCGGGAGGGGGCTCGGGTCCTGGAGACCTTCGCGGCCCAGGCATCCCGGGAACTGGTGGTCGTGGCGCGGCTCGGTGCCGAGCGGCTGGCCGCCGGCGGGAAGGTGCTCGCCTTCGGCAACGGGGGCTCGGCCGCGGACGCCCAGCACCTCGCCGCCGAGCTGGTCAACCGGTTCCGGGTGAACCGGCCTCCCCTGGCGGGGCTGGCCCTCACCACCGACACGTCGGCCCTCACGGCGATAGGGAACGACTTCGGGTTCGAGCAGGTCTTCGAGAAACAGGTGCGGGCCCTGGCCCGGCCGGGAGACCTCGCCGTGGGGATCACCACGAGCGGGGGGAGCCCCAACGTGCTGCGCGGGCTGGCGGCCGCCCGCGCAGCGGGCTGCATCTGCGTGGGGCTGACCGGGGAGGCGGGGTTCCCTCCGGGGACCGCCTGCGACCACCTCTTCCGGGTGCCGAGCCGCGAGACCCCGCGGATCCAGGAGGCCCACGCGGCGTGGATCCACGGGTTCTGCGACCTGCTCGACGCGATCCTGTACCCCGAGGCGGGGCGCTGATGGCGCTGCGGCTCGACCCTTCGGCGGTCCTCGACCCCTCGGGCGTCCACACCTACGCCCTGGGGAGCCGGCCGAGCAAGGTGAGCGTGGACTCCTTCCGGGCCCCGTACCGCCCGGGCGGGTCCTTCCGGGACTTCCTGGACGCCCTGCCCGGGTTCCTCCAGGCCGGCGATCTGCGGGCCGTGGCAGGGGCGGTGGCCGAGGCACACCGGTCGGAGCGCGTGGTGGCCCTCGGGCTCGGCGCCCACAACCTGAAGGTGGGTCTCCAGCCGCTGTACGCGGATCTCCTGGAGCGGGGCGTGGTGACGAGCGTGGCCCTCAACGGCGCCGGGATCGTCCACGACTTCGAGTTCGCGTTCTGTGGCCACAGCTCCGAGGACGTGGGCGCCCGACTCGAGGACGGCCGTTTCGGCATGGCCGCGGAGACCGGGCAGTGGCTCAACCGGGTGATCCGGGACGGGCACCGGCGGGGCGTGGGCCTGGGGCGGGCCGTGGGAGAGGCGATCTGGGAGGAGGGGCTTCCCCACCGCGACCGGAGCCTGCTGGCCGCGGCGTACCGCTGCGGTGCGATCGCGACGGTGCACGTGGCCCTCGGGACGGACATCCCCCACATGCACCCGGAGGCGGACGGCGAGGCCCTCGGGGGGGCCAGCCTCCTGGACTTCCGGCGCTTTTGCGCCGTGGTGAGCCGGCTCGAGGGAGGGGTGTACCTGAACATCGGGAGCGCGGTCGTGCTGCCGGAGGTGTTTCTCAAGGCCCTGACCCTCGTGCGCAACCTGGGGCACGAGGTGCGACGCTTCACCACGGCGGACCTGGACTTCGTGCGCCACTATCGGCCGTCGGTCAACGTGGTGGGGCGGCCTACGGCGGGGGGAGGCCGGGGCTATCACCTGACCGGGCCCCACGAGATCCTGGTGCCGCTCCTCTTCGCCGCGGCGCTCGAAGGTCTCGCGGGCGGAGGGGAGTAGCGTGGCGCCGGCCGGCGCGCCCGGCGCGCCCGGGTACCCCGCGACCCTTCGCCTGACGGGGTGCTCCTGCCTCGTGGTCGGTGCCGGCGATGCTGCATTACGGCTCGCACTACGACGACGCGGCCCGGGTCGACGGCCCGCTGCCGCCGATCCTCGCCACGCTGGAGAAGACCGAGTGTCGCGACGTGCCCGACGAGGCCT
>CAZJSF010000165.1:0-6054 GCA_964548515.1 uncultured Thermodesulfobacteriota bacterium | reverse complement strand
CTCGTCGGTCCACACGCCCCGGCGATCCACTTCCCGACGGACCACCTCGACGCGCGGATGGCCGGTTGCGCCCTTGAAACCCTCGACGAGGAGCAACCGGACGTCCCCCGGGCACAGCCGCGCCAGGTCGTCGACGGAGAAGTCCGCCGGGCGGTCCAGGAAGGCGGTCACCTCGGCGTCGGTGACCAGGAAGGTGGCCCGGGCGCCCGCCCTGCGGTGGCGCCAGCTGTCCTTGCCCGGGCGGTCGACCTCGACGGCGCCGCGGTGGTGTTTCGCGGTGGCGCAGGCGACGCCCCGGGCGGCGAGCGCCCCCACGAGCCGCTCGACCAGGGTCGTCTTCCCGCTGCCGGAGGGCCCCGCTACGAGGCAGACGGAAACCACGGGGGCTCCCCACCGCTCAGGTCCGGCGAGACCCCCTCCAGGAACTGCGGGTCGTAGATCTGGACCCTCACGCGGTCCCCGGGCCCCACGCCCTCCGAGTCCTCGGGCACCAGCAGCAGCGCGTTCGACTCCACGAGGGTCTTGAGAACGCCCGAGCCCTGGCGCTTCATGCCCACGATCTCGAGCCCCGCCCCGCCCCGCTCCACCCGGCAGCGCACGAACTCGAGCCGCCCGGGCCTGCCGCGGACGGATCCCGCCCGGTCGGAGACCACCGCCTCGAACACGGGCCGGAACAGCCTCCGGTGCCCCTGGAGCAGCCGCAGGGCCGGCCGCACGAACTCCTCGAAGCCGACCATCGCCGAGACCGGGTTGCCCGGCAGCCCGAACACCGGGGATCGTCCGCGCAACCCGAAGACCACGGGCTTTCCGGGCTTCATCGCGACCTGCCAGAACTGCACCGCCACGCCGGACTCCGCCAGGGCAGGCCGCACGAAGTCGTAGTCCCCCATCGAGACGCCGCCCGTGGTGATCACCACGTCGCAGTGGACCGCCCTGTCGAGCATCTCCAGGAGCCCCGAGGGGTCGTCCCGCCCGATGCCGAGGAGCACCGCGATGCCGCCGCTCTCCGCCACCTGGGCCGCCACCCCGTAGGAGTTGGAGTTGACGATCTTGCCTCCGTCCGCGGACGCGTCGAGGTCCACGATCTCGTCGCCGGTGGCGAGGACGGCTACGCGGGGCTGCTGATGGACCAGCACGAAGGACCGCCCCAGGCTCGCCAGCATGCCCACCTCGGCCGGGCGGACCACCGTGCCCCGGGGCAAGACGCGCTCGCCGGCCCGGACGTCCTCGCCCGCGGGCCGCACGTGGGCGCCCTTCGGGGGCGGGCGGCTCACCTCGAGGCGCTCCCCGCTCGCAATGGCCTCCTCGACCGGCACCACGGTGTCGGCCCCGGGCGTGATCGGGGCCCCGGTCATGATCTTGACCGCCTCCCCCGGCGCGAGGGCGGCGGGCCCCTCGCCGCCTGCCGGCGCCTGCCCCACGATCCTCAGGGGGATGCCCGCCGCGAGGTCCGCGTGGCGGCAGGCGTACCCGTCCATGGCGGAGTTGTCGCGGGGAGGAAGGTCGCGCGGCGCGAAGACGTCCTCGGCCAGGACCCGGGTCCGCGCATCGAGAATCGAGACCTTCTCCGGGGGGAGGGGCCTCAGCGCGCCCAAGATGATCTCCAGGGCCTTCTGCACTCGGATCATGAGGACGTCCCTGCGTGAAAGGAACTGCGAGCCCCTTCCGTCGCGCGGGGGGCCGGCGGATCGTAGCAACGCCCGGAAAGACGGGTCAAGGAGGCGTGTCCGGGACGGGAGGCGGTTCGCCCGACGCCTCCCCCCCGGAGTCCCGGCCCACGACGCGCCCCCCGAGGACCCCGTTCACCTGGCGCAGCGCCCACTCGTGGTCTCCGGCGTCGAGCCCGGCCACGGCGTCGCCCACGACCTCGACGTCGTAGCCGCGCATGGCGGCATCCGCCGCCGTGTACAGGACGCAGATGTTGGTCACGCAGCCGACGAGGCGGACCGTGTCCACGGCCCGGTCCCGGAGGACGTCGTCCAGGCGGGAACCGTGGAACCCCGAGTAGGTCGTCTTCTCGACGACGGGGTCGTAGGGCGCGGGGGACAGGCTCTCCACGACCCGAGCCCCGGAGGTGCCGCGCACGGCGTGGGGAGGCCACCCCATGCGCCGGAACTCGGCGTCGTCCGGGGCGTGCGCGTCGCAGAGGTAGACGACGGGCTCTCCCCGACCCCTGGCATCCTCCACCTCCTCCCGCACGCGGGTCAGGACCTTGCCGGTGTCCGGAACCGGGAGCCTCCCGTCGGTGCGCACGAAGTCCTCGAGCATGTCGATCACGAGCAAGGCGCGCCTCATCTCACCACCCCTCCTCTCCCACCAGGGGCACGAAGCGGCACCCTCCCAGGTTTTCCTCCCGAAAGCCGCCTCGGGTTCGCGTCACCCGCAGCAGGTCCTGGGAGCCGCGATCGCCCACCGGGATGACGAGCACGCCCCCCGGGCCCAGTTGCCGCTGGAGACTCACGGGAACCCGGGGGCCGCCCGCGGTCACGATCACGCCCTGGAACGGCGCGTGGTCCGGGAGCCCCAGAGTCCCGTCGCCCCGGTGGACCTTCACGCCGAGGTACCCCAGCCGCAGGAGCCGCCCCTCCGCCTCGTCCGCCAAGACCGGGTCCCTCTCGACCGTGTGCACGGCGCATCCCATCTCCGCCAGGATCGCCGCCTGGTAGCCCGACCCGGTTCCCACCTCGAGCACGCGTTCCCCGCCCCGCAGGCGCAGCGCCTCGGTCATGATCGCCACCATGTAGGGCTGGGAGATGGTCTGCCCCCTCCCGATGGGGAGAGGCGTGTCCTCGTACGCCATGTGCCGCTGGGAGGACGGGACGAACTCGTGGCGGGGCACGAGCCGGAAGGCCCGGAGGACCCCCGGATCCACGACTCCCCGCGCCTCGAGCTGCCGGCGCACCATCCGCTCGCGGTCGGCTTCCCAGTCGACGCCACGACGCCCGTCGGCGGTTCCAGGGCTCGGGAGGTCCACGGTGGCAGGGTAGCGGACCCCACCCCCGTGTCAACGGCGGGGCGAGGCGTTCAGCGGCGCAGGTTGCGCAGCGTGTGGCGGGCGATGCACTTGAGGGTGTCGAAGACGCCCTCCCCGGTAGTGGCGCTGGCCGGGAAGTCGGGGAAGCCCGGGTTGCCGAGGGCCGTGCGGATCTCCTCCACCGGGAGCGCGTCCGGCAGGTCCCGCTTGTTGTACTGGATGACGATCGGGAGCGTCTCGTGCGAGAGTCCGTAGGCGGCCAGGTTGCGCTGCAGGCCGAGGAAGGACTCGACGTTCGCGTCGATGCGCAGGGGATCGCTGTCGGCCACGAACACGAGCCCGTCGACGCCCTTCAGGATCAGCTTCCGGCTCGCCTCGTAGAACACCTGTCCCGGCACGGTGTAGAGGTGGAACCGGACCTTGAAGCCGTTGAGCGTGCCCATGTTCATCGGGAGGAAGTCGAAGAAGAGGGTCCTCTCGGTCTCCGTCGCGAGGCTGATCAGCCTGCCGCGGTTCCCGTCGGGCGCCCTCCCGTAGATGAACTTCAGATTGGTGGTCTTTCCGCAAAGACCCGGCCCGTAATAGACGATCTTTACGTTGAGCTCTCGGGTCGAGTAGTTGAGGAAGGCCATTGGACTCAGAACGAAAAGAGTTCGTCGATGTCCTTCTCCGTGATCTCGCAGAGTGGGTTGAGGTCGAGCCGGTCGTTCAAGGTCATGCGGTGCACGATCCGCTTGACGACCTCCTGGATCTCCTCGGCGGCCTTGCGCACCCGCAGGCGCACGAGCCCCAGGGAGGCGTCGTTGCCGAAGATCACGGCCAGGATCGCCCGGGTGCCGATGAGGCTGATGTGGATGCTGTCCTTCTTGCCCTGGTGGAACAGGAGCGTGAAGTCCTTCTCCCCCACCATCTCGGCCATGGTCGCCGTCGCCGCGATGTTCGAGGCGGCGAGGGAACAGAAGGACGTGAGGTCCAGGCCCCCGGTGTCGCCGTAGTCGGCCACCAGCTGTCCGTGGGCGTCGAGCAGGAGGACGGCCTTGGCCTTGGCGTCCGCGTGCACCCGAGCCAGCACGTCCTTGAGCTCGGAGTGCTCCTCCTCGTAGACGACGAGCTGAGCGATCCCTTCCTTGAGGCTCACGTGAGGTCCTCCTCGTTCTCGGCCAGGTCGAGCATGCTCTCCCCGGCCACGTACGGTTTCGACGCGAGCATCCGGACGCGTTCCAGGCGTTTGAGGATGTCGCGGATCCGGAGCGCGTTCTCCTGGATCACCCGGCTCTTCTCCTGGACGTCGCCGACCCCCGGGTGCCTGAGGGACAGGGCCTCGGCGGCCATCAGCACGGCGGCGAGAGGGTTGTTCAACTCGTGGGAGACGCTCGCCACCACCTCGCGCACCGTTCGAAGCTTCTCGACCTCGGTCGCCTCCGCCTGCTCGCGCCTGCGCGCCACGAGCGCCAGCAGCCGCGCCTTCAGTTCCCGGATGTCGAACGGTTTGGTGATGTAATCATCGGCATCGTCGCCCGAGGTCTTTACCCTTCGTTCGTCTTCCGACCCGAGCGCCATGAGCAGCACGGGAATGCGGCGGGTCCTGGAGTCGGCCCGCAGCCGCCGCAAGACCTCGGCAGCGTCGAGATCCGTCAGGCCCTGGTCCAGGACGACGACGTCCGGCCCCAGGTTCCCGGCCATTTCCACCCCGTCCTCCCCGCGAAGGGCGGAGTGGACCCGGAGCCCCTGGTTCTCCAGGTACATCTCGACGAATCGGACGATGGAGGGGTCGTCGTCCACCACGAGCGCGGTGATCGGCGCCGCGGAGGCGCCCGCAGGAATCCTTCGGGCCGGAATCCGGTCCATGTCCTCAACCTCTCCCGGTCTCTGTCCGGACACGCGTCACCCGGCAGTCCAGGCTCCCCCGGGCCAGTGTCACGGTGACGTCCTCGTCCTGGCGGCACTGCCGCGCATCACGGATGACCTGGCCCGAGCCTGCCCGGGCCACGGCATACCCCCGGGCCAGCACGCCCAGGGGACTGAGGGCCCCGAGCTTGTCCGTCAACGACGCCAGGGGCGCCCGCCGCGAGGCCACGGTCGCGGGCCCCCAGACCCCGAGACGGTCCCGCAGCCTGCCCAGGCGCTCGCGGGCCACCGCCACGGTGCGCGCCGGGTCTGCGAGAGCGAGACGCGCCTCGAGGGCGGCGACCTCCGCCCGAAGGACTGCAACGGCTCTGCCTCCGGCCGCCGACAGGGCCTCGGACCGGGCGTCCAGGGCGATCCGGACCCGGGCGATCCGGGACCGCGGCGATCGCAGCAGCGGGTCTACGCGCTCGACCCGGACACGGAGCGAGGAGACGGCGCGCTGCATGGCGGAGCCCAGCTCCCGCTCGCGACGCTCCAGCCGCTCCACCCACCGCGCCCGCTCCCGCACGGCCAACTCCGCCGCGGCCGAAGGAGTGGGCGCGCGCACGTCGGCGGCGAAGTCGACCAGGGTCACGTCGGTCTCGTGTCCCACCGCGGCGATGACGGGCACCGGGCAGGAGGACACGGCCCTCACGAGGGCCTCGTCGTTGAAGGCGGAGAGGTCCTCGGCGCTTCCTCCCCCCCGGCCCAGGATCACCACCTCCACGTCCTCCCGGTCCGCGACCAGGGCCAGGGCCTCTCCGAGTTCCTTCGCCGCGCCCTCCCCCTGGACCCGGGCGGGGGCGAGGTAGACGTGGACTCCGGGGGCCCGGCGGCCGAGGACCTGGAGTACGTCCCGCAGGGCCGCCCCGGTGCCCGAGGTCACCACGCCCACGCCCCGGGGCAGCTCGGGCAGCGGCCTCTTCCTCCCCTCCGCGAAGAGCCCCTCCTCCGCGAGCCTCCTGCGCAGGGCCTCCAGTTCGAGGCGGCGCAGCCCCTCCCCGAGCGGTTCCGCGTCCTCCACGATGAGTTGGAGATCCCCCCGGGCCTCGTAGACGGTGAGGCGACCGCGCACCAGGACGCGGGCCCCTTCCGAGAAGGAGAGCCCCAGCAGCCGCACCACGTTGCGGAAGCAGACGGCCCGGATCTGCCCCTGGACGGACTTTCCCTCAGTGGCCCAGCCGGCGCCCGGC
>CAZJSF010000164.1:0-6056 GCA_964548515.1 uncultured Thermodesulfobacteriota bacterium | reverse complement strand
GGGGGAGGGGAACATGGCCTACCGCATCACCCATCGGCACAGCCGAGCCCTGGTCGACGCCCGCACGCGCGCGAGACTGGAACGCGACCCGCCCGATTACCCGCCCGACCTCCCGGAGCTGCGTCGCGAAGTTCTCGTCGTGGACTACGACTCCGGGGAGGCCGTGGGGCACCACTGGGTGCTCACGAAGTCCGACCGCGTGGACTGCTACCACGTAACCGAGAGCGGCGTCCGATGGCAAGGCCGCCATGGGTGGGCACGGATTCTCGCAACGATCCGGCAACGGTTCCCCCGGGTCCGCGGCGCGTAGCGGCCTGCCGCCCACGCGACGGGTTCCGCGGTCATCCGCCCCTTGGGTGCACCGTTCCGGGGCGGCCTGGGAGCCGCCCGAACCCCGCAGAACCTCCCGGGCACGCCCGCTCGGGGCATCCCCCGGCCGGGTGACCGTCGGTCGGCCGAGGCTCCTGCTCACTCGCCCCGGGCCCCTCGGCCGACCGGCTCCAGGACCTCGAACCCCGTCGCCGAGTCCCTCCGGCGGACCAGGTCCGCGCCGAGGATCTCGAGGAGCACGACCTCGCCGAGCTTCCAGACCTCGAGCCCGGGGCGCACGCACCCGGTCCGCGTCCACCCCTCGCGCCCCAGGGCGCCGTGCATGTGCAGCCGCGGGGAACCGTCCTCGGAGGGGAAGATCGTCCCCACCGCGGCGATCTCGTGGACGCCGAGCAGGTCGTGCACCAGGGGCGTCACCGGAAGCGCGTCGGCGCTGTGGGGCCCCACCACGAGCCGGCCCCCTCCGACTCCCCCGACCAAGGCGCAGAACGCACCGCGGACGCCCCGGGCGGCCGCGAACGCCTCGATGCTGTCGGGAATCCGGTCGCCGTCCTCGAGCCGCAGGACGAAGACCCGGCCCACCTTCCCCTCCGCTGCCTTCACGGTGCCCCTCCCTTCCCGGCCCGCCGGCCAGACTTTACGCTTGACGCCCCGGACAATAGCCGGTAGATAAATCGCACTGTTTCACTCGACAACGACAGCGAGGTTCCCCATGAACTGGAAGCCGGAAACCCTGGCCCTCCACGCGGGACAGGCCCCGGACCCCGGCACCGGCAGCCGGGCCGTCCCGATCCACCAGACCACGAGCTACGTGTTCCGGGACGCGGACCACGCGGCGGCCCTCTTCGCCCCCAAGGAATTCGGCAACATATACACCCCGATCATGAACCCCACCACCGACGTGTTCGAGCGCCGCGTGGCCGCGCTGGAGGGGGGCACGGGCGCGCTCGCCCTGGCCTCCGGGCAGGCCGCCGAGACGCTCGCCCTGCTCAACATCGCCGAGGCGGGCGACGAGGTGGTGGCGTCGGAGCACCTCTACGGGGGGACGCGGACGCTCCTGCAGCACACGCTCCCGAAGATGGGCGTCACCGTGCGCTTCGTCGACCCCCGCGACCCCGGCAACTTCCGGAGCGCGATCACGGCCAGGACCCGGGCGGTGTACGCGGAGAGCGTCGGCAACCCCAAGCTCGACACCCTCGACATCCGCGCGGTGGCCGACGTGGCCCACGAGGCGGGCGTGCCCCTGGTGGTGGACAACACGATGCCCACCGCGTTCCTCCTCCGGCCCCTCGACCACGGGGCCGACGTGGTGGTGGCCTCGGCGACGAAGTTCATCGGGGGCCACGGCACGAGCATCGGCGGGGTCATCGTGGACGGGGGCACGTTCGACTGGGGCAGCGGGAGGTTCGCCAACTTCACCGAGCCGGACCCCAGCTACCACGGCCTGCGCTTCTGGGAGACCTTCGGGGACTTCCCGGGCATGGGGAACGTCGCCTTCATCATCAAGGCCCGGGTCCAGTGGCTCCGCGACACCGGCGCGTGCGTCAGCCCGTTCAACTCGTTCCTCTTCCTCCAGGGCCTCGAGACCCTGCCGCTGCGCATGGAGAGGCACTCGGAGAACGCCCTGGCGGTCGCGCGGTTCCTCGAGGGGCACCCCAAGGTCGGCTGGGTGCGCTACCCGGGGCTCCCGAGCCACCCCTCCCACGACCTCGCCCGCCGGTACCACCACCGGGGGCTCTACGGGGCCATCCTGGGGTTCGGGGTGAAGGGGGGCGCCCCGGCCGGGAGGACCTTCATCGACGGCCTGAAGCTGTTCAGCCATCTGGCGAACATCGGGGACGCCAAGAGCCTCGCGATCCACCCGGCCTCGACCACCCACTCCCAGCTCGGACCCGAGGAGCAGGCGGCGGCGGGCGTCACGCCGGATTTCGTGCGGCTCTCGGTGGGCCTCGAGCACGTGGACGACATCGTCGGGGATCTCGACCAGGCCCTGTCCCTCTGCTGAGGGGAAACCCCGGAAACGAAGAGGGGCCGCCCCCGGGCGGCCCTTCTTCCGTTCTCGGGCGCGGACCTCACCGGAACAGTTCGACGTGCTCCCGCACCAGCTTGGGCACCACCTCGGCGCCGGTGATCGTGTACCCCCCGGTCCGGATCTGGCCCACGATCTCGTTGACCAGGGGCTCCCGGATGTCCGGCGCCTGGAGCGCAAGCACCCGGGCCCGCTGCACCTCCAGCCCCTGGCCGGAGAGTTGGACCTGGTCGGAGACGGCCCCGGTTCCCTGCACCTCCGACGCCGCGTCCACACCCTGCCGGCGCTGCGCCCGGGACACCGGGGAAACCGCCTTCGTGTAGGCATCGCTGATCTTCATCGACCTCGACCTCCGCCTCGTGCCGGCCGCACCGGGCACCCGCCCTCCGGCCGCCTCCCCACCATAGAACACCCGTCCCCGTCCGTCGAGGGGGAAAACCTCCCCGCGGGGCCGCGCCGGGGGCCGACCGGCGGGGCGGTCAGGAGTCCAGGGCGTCCCGCAGCGCCCGGAGGAAGGGCTCGGCCGCGGCCACCGCGTCGGGGCCCGACCGGTCGCCGACGGCCCCGAGGAGCGCGCTGCCCACGATCACGCCGTCGGAGACCTCCGCGATGGCGCGGGCCGCCTCCGGCCCCGTGACGCCGAAACCCACCAGGGCCGGCAGGTCCGTGTGGCGCCGCACGCGGGCGGTGAGCTCGCCGACGGCCTCCGCCACGGGCTTCTTCTCGCCGGTCACGCCGGTCACCGACACGCAGTACACGAACCCGCTGCAGTGGGCGAGCACCTTCGGAACCCGCCGGTCCGGCGTGGTCGGCGCCACGAGGAAGATCGTCTCGAGCCCGACGGCGCGCGCCGCGGGCGCGAACTCCTCGGCCTCCTCCGCCGGGAGGTCCACCACGAGGACGGCGTCGGCGCCGGCCTCCGCGGCGGCCCGGGAG
The DNA here is from genome assembly GCA_964548515.1 of uncultured Thermodesulfobacteriota bacterium. Taxonomy (GTDB): domain Bacteria; phylum Desulfobacterota; class Deferrisomatia; order Deferrisomatales; family JACRMM01; genus CAZGRT01. The sequence goes on along the minus strand of CAZJSF010000164.1, from coordinate 2,761 downwards.
AACGCCTCCGGGCCGAAGGCCAGGATCGGGTTGAAGTAGGTCATCAGCACCACGGGGATCGAGAGCCCCCCGGCCCGCGCCCCGGCCAGGTCCTCCAGGATGGTGCGCACGGTGGCGCCCCCGGCCAGGGCGCACTCGGAGGCCTTCTGGATGACCGGGCCGTCCGCCGAGGGGTCGGAGAAGGGAATCCCCACCTCCACCGCGTCCGCGCCCGACCGCTGGGCCGCGAGCAGGAGCGTCACGAACGTCTGCCGATCGGGGTAATCCCCGGTGAAGAAGGGGACCAGGAGCTTCCGGCCCCGGGAGCGGGCCGCGCGCAGCGACGCCTCGAGCCGGCTCACGCGGCACCCCCCTTCCCCACCCGCAGGACCGTGGCCAGGTCCTTGTCGCCCCGCCCCGAGAGGTTGACCACCACCGCGCCGTCCGCCGGCAGGGCCCTCGCCACGTCGGCCACCCGCGCCAGGGCGTGGGCGCTCTCCAGCGCGGGCAGGATGCCCTCGGTGCGTGCCAGCCGGTGGAACGCCTCCAGGGCCTCCGCGTCCGTGGCGGAGAGCACCCGGACGCGCCCCTGTTTCGCGAGCCAGGAGACCTCCGGCCCCACCCCCGGGTAGTCGAGCCCCGCCGAGACGCTGTGGGCCTCGGCCACCTGGCCGTCGTCGGACTGGAGGAGGTAGGACTTCTGCCCGTGGAGCACGCCGACGCGGCCCCCGGCGATGGCCGCGGCGTGGCGCCCCGTGGCCAGCCCCTCGCCGGCGGCCTCCACGGCCACGAGATCCACGGGGTCGTCCCGGAAGGCCGCGAAGATGCCCATGGCGTTGCTGCCCCCGCCGATGCACGCCACCACGGCGTCGGGGAGGCGCCCGAGCCGCTCGAGGCACTGGGCGCGCGCCTCGTCGCCGATCACGCGCTGGAAGTCCCGCACCATGCGCGGGTACGGGTGGGGGCCGGCCACGGAGCCGATCACGTAGAAGGTGTCCTCCACGTGGGTCACCCAGTGCCGGATCGCCTCGTTCATCGCGTCCTTCAGGGTGCGGCTCCCGGAGCGCACCGGCACCACCGCGGCCCCGAGGAGCCCCATGCGCTCCACGTTCGGCGCCTGCCGCCGCACGTCCTCCTCCCCCATGAAGACGGTGCACTCCATGCCGAAGAGGGCCGCGGCCGTGGCCGTGGCGACCCCGTGCTGCCCGGCGCCGGTCTCGGCGATCACCCGCCGCTTCCCCATCCGCCGGGCGAGCAGCGCCTGGCCCAGCGTGTTGTTGATCTTGTGGGCGCCGGTGTGGCACAGGTCCTCGCGCTTGAGGAGGATGCGCGCGCCGCCCGCCTCGGCCGTGAGCCGCGCCGCGGGGGTCAGGGGCGTGGGCCGCCCCACGTAGTCGCGGAGCAGCGTCCGGAACTCCTCCCAGAAGGCCGCATCCCCCCGCGCCGCAGCGAGGGCCGCCTCCAGCTCCTCCAGGGCCGGCATCAGCGTCTCGGCCACGTAGCGGCCGCCGAAGGGGCCGAAGTGGCCCCGGGCGTCCGGATCACCGTATCGTTCGGCTGTGCTCATCGCGACCCCTTTTCACTCTTCACTCTTCACTTTTCACTCTTCACTCTTCACCCGTCACCCGCCCCGCCCCCTTCGCCCGCTCGACGAAGAGGCGAAGCTTCTCCGGGTCCTTCACCCCCGGGGCCGACTCCGTGCCCGAGGCCGCGTCAACCCCCCACGGGCGCACCTGCCAAACCGCGTCGGCCACGTTTTCGGGGGTCAGGCCGCCGGCGAGAACGACCCGGCCGTACCGCCGGGCCTCCCGGGCCCAGGACCAGTCGAAGGTCTGCCCGGTCCCCCCCGAGGCGCCCCCCGCGGCGGTGTCCAGGAGGAACCCCCCGAGGCCCGGGAACCCCGCGAGGCGGTCCACGTCCTGCCGGCACGAGAGCGCCACCGCCTTGAGCACCGGCACCCCGAGGGCCCGGACGTAGTCCATGTCCTCCCCGCCGTGGAGCTGGGCCACGTGCAGCCCGCAGGCCCGCACCCGCTCGCGCACCTCCTCGAGCGGCTGGTCCTGGAACACGCCGACGGCCACCACCAGGGGCGGCAGCTCGCGCGCCGTCGCGGCCACGACCTCGGGGTCCGCGAGGCGGCGGCTCCGGGGCGCGAACACGAACCCCACCGCGTCGGCCCCGAGCTCGGCCGCGAGCAGGGCGTCCTGCCGCCGGGTGAGGCCGCAGACCTTCACGCGGGGAGGAAACGCCCCCGAGCGTTCCCCTCTCACGGGGCCGCCCCCCCGCGCTCCACGAACCGGCGCAGGGCCGCGCCCGGGTCGGGCTCGCGCACCAGGGCCTCGCCCACGAGGAACGCCCGCGCGCCGAAGGCGGCGAGATCCTCCAGGTCCTCCGGGCCCCGCAGCCCGCTCTCCGCCACCCCCAGGACGCCTTCCGGAAGCCGCGCCAGCAGCTCGCGGCTCACCCCGAGGTCCGTCCGGAAGGTCTTCAGGTCCCGGTTGTTGACCCCCACGAGCCGGGCCCCGGCGGCCAGGGCCGTGTCGAGCTCGGGCCCGTCGTGGACCTCCACCAGGGGCGTGAGCCCGGCCTCGGCGGCCAGCCCCACGTAGCGGGAGGTGTCCGCCCCCAGGAGGGCGACGATCAGGAGCACGAGGTCCGCCCCGGCGGCCCGCGCCTCCCACAGCTGGTAGGGGTCCACCACGAAGTCCTTGTACAGGACCGGCACCCCCGCCGCCGCCGCCCTCACGGCCGCGAGGTCGGCGAGGCTGCCGCCGAAGTGGTC
>CAZJSF010000163.1:0-6121 GCA_964548515.1 uncultured Thermodesulfobacteriota bacterium | reverse complement strand
GGGTGTGCAAAGAAGGAGCGCTCGAAACGCTCCGAGCCTGGCTCTCCGGGCAATGGGGTACCGCCGCGTACCAAGCAAAGGCCACAGCCAGGCACACGGTCAGCAAGCGCACGGACCACAGGAATCGAAACGCGGACAAGGATCCTCCTGTAAGGGTACTCGGCCGCAGATCTTACGGACCGGGACGAATCCCGGTCAAATTAGAATCACCTCATTTTGTGCGCACCCACCTCAGGCAGCGCCCTTTTGCAAGCCGTTTCCCACTGCCCGTCCCTTGGTCACCGTCGGCGGAGTATTGTGTCCCGTAAAACCCCCCATTTTCGGCACTCCTAGCGACTCCCGCGAAGTCGAGCCACTGACTGGTCCCAAGAACCCGTCTCATCAATCAAAGTCCCGAGAACTCATCTCGGAGCCGGTTGATGGGACTCCGGAGATGCTCAACTCGCCCTCCACCCGGATCCGGGACGAGTCGCAGCACGACTGGTGGACGGACTTCGTCGCCCTGAGACGAGTGGGATTCGGGGACGCGCCGAACCCGTCGCTCGACAAGGGCGCCGGGCCCCGAAGGGGACCCGCTCCCTGCGCCGGGTTCAGGACTCCGCGGGAGGCTCGGCCCGCGCGGCTTCCAGGTGCTCGAGGACTCGATCCAGTTCGTCGGAGAGCTGGCTCACGAAGGGCGGGGCGGAGGCGAGGTCTCCGTGGCGGCCGCACGTCTCCAGGCACTCGGCCAGCCGGGCCGCCTCCCGGGCCCGGAAGATCATGAGGGACCCGCGCAGCCGGTGCGCGGCGGCGGCCACGGCAGGGGCGTCCTGCCCCAGGACGCCGTCCCGGATCTTCGAGAGCTGCTCCGGGACATCCGCGCGGAAGCGGTCGAGGATCGCGTTCACGGTCTTCCGGTTCCCGGCCAGAGACGAGAGGAGCGTATCCAGTTCCGCCGGCGGGGGCCCACGGTAGCCCGTCCACTCGAAGACCTTCTCCCGGAGCACGTCCGGCGAGATCGGCTTGGTGAGGTAGTCGTCCATGCCGGCGTCCAGGCACCTCTGCCGGTCGCCCTCCAGGGCGTAGGCTGTGAGGCCGACGATCGGCACCCGGCAACCCGCGTCCCGCAGGCGCCGGGTCGCCTCCAGCCCGTCCATGTCCGGCATCTGCACGTCCATGAGGATCAGGTCGAACGATCCGATCCCGACCGCCTCCAAGGCCGCCCGGCCGTCGGGCGCGCAGGAGACCTCGGCGGCCTGGCGCCGGAGGAACTCCTCCACCACGTGCCGGTTCACCGCGTTGTCCTCGACGACCAGCACGCGGAGGCCTTCGCCGGCGGGCTTCCCCGCCCCGGCCGCGGGGCGCGCGGAGGGGCCCCGCCTCCCCTCGGGTCCCGGAGGTGGAGCGGCCGCACCCGCCGCGGGGGCGGAACCGTCCCCCACCTGCAGTTCCACTTCCAGGAAGAAGGTGCTCCCCCGCCCCACCTCGCTCTCCACCCACAGGCGGCCGCCCATCTGCTCCGCGAGACGCTTCGAGATGGAGAGCCCCAGCCCCGTGCCGCCGGGGCGCGGCCCGGACGCAGCGGGGACCTGGGAGAAGACCTCGAAGATCCTGCCCCGGTCCCCGTCCGCGATGCCCACTCCGGTGTCCCGCACCGAGAATCGCAGCCGCCTGGAGCCCTCGCGGCCGCCGGCCGGCGCGGGCTCCACCCGGATGGCGACCTCCCCCCGGTCGGTGAACTTCACGGCGTTGCCCGCCAGGTTCAGGAGGATCTGCCGCAGCCTCCCCGGATCTCCCCACAGGACGGGCGGGATGTCCGGGTCCACCCAGGTGCCGAGGCTCAGCCCCTTGGCCTCGGCCTCCACCTCCAGCACCTGCGCCACCTGCTCGACGAGCCGGAAGACGTCGAACTCCGCGCGGGAGAGCTCGATCCGGCCCGCCTCGACCTTGGAGAGGTCCAGCACGTCGTTGATGATCGTCAGCAGGGCCCCGGCCGAGCTCTTGATCATCCCGACGTAGCTGCGCTCCCGCCCCCCGACGCCGGAGTCGAGGAGCAGGTCCGCCATCCCCAGGATGCCGTTCATCGGCGTGCGGATCTCGTGGCTCATGTTGGCGAGGAACTCGCTCTTGGCCCGGGAGGCGGCCTCCGCCTCCTCCTTGGCGGCGGCCAGTGCCTCCTTCTGGTGCTGGTACGTCCGGGCGGCGGCGCGGCTCGAGAGGAAGGCCAGCAGCAGCCCGACCCCCGCGATGGCGACCCCGGTCACCACCCCCACCAGCACGGCGCTCCGCCTCAGGGGTTCGTAGGCCTCCTCCCGGTCGACCTTCGCCACGAGGAACCAGGGGGAGCCCGGAACCGCCCGGACCGCGGCGAGCACCGGGACGCCCCGGTAGTCGGTGCCCTCCACCGGGCCCTCCTCGCCCCGCACCGCCCGGGCAGCGGGCAGCCGGGCATCGGTCGCCGGGCGCGTCAGGGCTAGGGCGGTGCCGGAGGCATGGCGGAGCTCGTTGAGGAACAGGACCTCGCCGCCCCGCCGCTCGACGAGCAGCGTCTCCGCCGTGCGGCTCGCCGTCGGCCAGCGCTGGATGAACGGGTAGAGGAACTCGTGGGGGTCGATCTGGAGCACGAAGACCCCGACGGGACGGCCCGTCGCCGCTTCCGGATCGAGGACCGGCGCGAGGAGGTTCAGGAGGATCGCCTGCTCCGGGCCGGCGAGGGCGAAGCTGCTCAGGGTGGGCTCTCCCTGGCGGAGCACCGCCCGGGCCTGCTCCCGCACCTCCGGTTGGACCTCGGTGTCCGGCGGCGAGGTCAGGAACACGGCCCCGTCCGCGTCCAGGATGAACGCGGACGCGTAGTCGTAGCTCCGGCGCAGTCGGTCCACCCAGCCGACCAGCTCGGGCCGGGCGGCTGCGGTGCGGCGGTCGGGAACCCGGGCGGTCAGCGCCCGCGCGACGAAGGGGTTGGACGCGACGAGTTCGGCGTCCCGGAGGCGCTCCCGGCGCCAGGAGGCGAGCTCGCGCACCTTGAGATCGGCCACCGCGGCGAGCTCCGCGAAGGAGGTCCGCAACAGCTGCGCCTTGTGGTTCACATGGTAGGAGACGCCGACCACGGCGACACCGGCGGCCACCAGCGCGAGGATCCATCGGAACGTGGTCGGGGTGCCGCCCGCCTGTCTGCTCAAGAGACCGCTCGCCTCCGGCGCGGATGCGCCTCCGAAGCCGCTCGTCCACGCGGAGTCCGACCCGTCCGCAGTGGAATCAGCTCCGCGCCGCCTTCTTCCGGGCCACGGTCCGCTCCTCCTCGGGGACGGGAGGGGGCACCGGCTCGCCGACGAGCTTCGCCACGGCGCCGAACAGGGGCGGGCAGGCGGCGAAACAGCCCCCGCACTTGATGCACTTCTCCTGGTCGACGACGTGGATCCGGTTCTTCGCCCCGTCGATCGCATCGACCGGGCATCTCTTCGCGCAGATCCTGCACGCCTGGCACTTCTCCGGGTCGATCCAGTAGGAGGGCACCTCTTCCAGAAGCTTCCGTATCTCGTCGCTGTCGAAGAGCCTTTCGTATTCCTCCGCGCTGCCGAGCCTCGACCGGAGCTTCTCCTTCTTCTCCACCTTGATGTACGGGACCAGCCTCGCGAGGTCCTCCAGCCTCGCCTGCAGCTCGGCCTCGCTCACGCCCTCCGCCGTGCCGAGGCGCCCCAGCTCGCGGATGGTCTCGCTGAAGGAATTCACCGTCTCCGCGAACCGGTTCCCCTCTCCGCCGGAGAGCAGCTCCATCCGGAGCCGCGCCGGGCTGATGCCCGCGCGTTCCAGCAGCCCCTTGCACAGATGCGTCATGCTCAGGGCATAGAAGTTCCCGTGGGTGACGTAGTTGCACTCGTTCAGGCGGCAGCCGGCGATGAAGACGCCGTCCGCCCCCCTGGAGAAGGCCCGGAGGACGAAGGCGAGGTCGAGCCTCCCGGTGCACATGACCCGGATGAGCCGCACTTCCGTGCTGTACTGTAGTCTGGAAACTCCAGCCAGGTCCGCGGACCCGTACCCTCACCAGTGGCAGACGAACCCGACGATCCTGACTCTGGCCTTGGCCTTCCCTTCCATCTCGCGCTCCCTTCCCCGAAGGACCCGACGCCGGCTCCGCACGTTTCGCGACCCCATCGTAGGGAATCATACCGGAAAACTCCCACTCCGCGGGTCGCGATCCGGTCCCGCCCCGCAGGGCGCCGGTCCGAGGGCGCGCGCCCGGCGTCAGACGTCGGGCAACCGGGCCTTGGGGTAGGAACCCAGGACCTTCACGAAGAGGCACCGGGCCCGGAGGGCGTCGAGGGCGGCCCCCACGGACTCGTCGCCGACGTGGCCGTCGCAGTCCACGAAGAAGACGTACTCCCACGCCTTCTGCTTCATGGGGCGCGACTCGATCTTGGTGAGGTTTACGCCGCTGTCGTGGAAGACCTGGAGCATCCGGTAGAGGGCCCCGGGCTCGTCGCGGACCGCGAAGAGCACCGAGGTCTTGTCCCCGCCGCTCCGGTCGGGGATCGCGCGGCCGATGACGAGGAAGCGAGTGTAGTTGTTGGGGTTGTCCTCGACCCGGGCCTCCACGGCCTGCAGGCCGTAGAGGGTCCCCGCGAGCTCGCCGGCCACCGCCGCCGCCTGGGGGTCCTCGGCCGCGATCTTGGCCGCCTGGGCGGTGGAGGAGGCGTCGAACACGGGCACGTCGGGGAAGTGCTCCTCGAGCCAGCGGCGGCACTGCGCCAGGGCCTGGGGGTGGGAGTAGATCCGGGCGACGTCCTCCCGGCGGCCGCTGCGGTTGAGCAGGTTGTGCGTCACCCGCAGCATCACTTCCGCCACGATCTTGAGCTCGGAGTTCATGAACATGTCGAGGGTGTAGCTGACCACCCCCTCGGTGGTGTTCTCGATGGGGATCACGCCGTAGGGCGCCTTGCCCTTCTCCACCACGTCGAAGACCTCGGCGATGGTGCGCACGGGCCGGTACTGGGCCGAGAGGCCGAACTGCTTCAGGCACGCCTGGTGGGTGAAGGTGGCCGGCGGGCCGAGGTAGGCGACGCTGAGCGGGTGCTCGAGGGACAGGGAGGCCGAGATGATCTCCTTCCACACCGAACGGATGGCGGTGGAGGGGAACGGCCCGGCGTTGCCCTCCTGGAGGCGGCGCACCAGGTCCTCCTCCCGGCCGGGCGCGTAGAACTCGGCCCCCTGCTCCTTCTTGACCTCACCGACCTCGAGGGCGAGGCCCGCGCGTTCGTTGAGCAGTTCGAGGATCCGGCCGTCGACGCCGTCGATCGCCGCCCTCAGCTCCTTGAGGCGCTTCCTCTCCCCTTCGTTCCCGCGTCGCGTCACCCTTTCCCTCTCCTTCCGTCTCCGCGCTCCCCGCCCCCCGCCGTCCCTGGGGCGTGGCCCGGCCCCTGCCCCGGGCGGCCGCCCGGAGTTCGGCCAGGTCGCGCCACGTCAGCTTCCGCCACTTGCCCTCCGCCACGCCCCGGAGGGTGACCGGCCCGAAGGCGATCCGCGCCAACTCCACCACGTGGCCCCCCACGGCCTGGACCATCCGGCGCACCTGCCGCTTGCGGCCCTGGGACAGCACCAGCCGCAGCTCGTGGGCTTCAACTCCCAGCGAGCCGACCTGAAGATCCTGGTCCAACGGGCGGTGGCCAATGGGCTGCAGGCCAGGCAGTTTGCCCAGCGGCCCAACAAGCCCTGGGAAGGTGTGGACTACTGGGCTTCCGGAAACGACCACAACGTGGACCTGATGAGCATCCTCGGCAGCTTTGGGAAGTCCACCCCGTCGCTCCATGAAATGGCCCTCGCCTGCCGCATTCCCGGAAAACTCAGCACCAGTGGCGATAACGTCGCAGCCATGTGGCTGGACGGGCACTGGGATCAGATTGTCGCCTATAATGAAACCGACGCCCTGACCACCTACCTGATCTGGCTCCGGCTGGCTCACTTTGGTGGTTTCCTGACCGCTGAAGCCTATGAGCAGGAGCAGGACCAGCTCCGGCACCTCGTCGTGCATGTGCGCCGCATGCGACAGGGCCTCGGGCAGATCCGCGCGCAGCAACTCGGCGTACCGGATCTGGTCGAGACCCGGGCTGCCCGGGCGCGGACCGGTCGGTGCGGAGCGCACCCCGGC
>CAZJSF010000162.1:0-6223 GCA_964548515.1 uncultured Thermodesulfobacteriota bacterium | reverse complement strand
CCCGCGTGCGGCCGAGCCCGGCCTCGATCTCGAGCAGCTTCTCCAGGAACTCCTGCGGGGGCAGGGAGGTCTCCACCTCCAGGGCGCCGTTGACGAACTCCGGCTGCTCCTCCACCCCGACGGGCGCCGTCCGGTACAGCGAGGACACCCGCACCAGCCTGGTCCCCGGCAAACGCGCCACCGCCTCCAGGGCCTGTCGGAGGTTGTGCTCCACATCCCCCAGGTTTCCGCCGAAGGCGACGTGGGCCCGGCTCACAAGATCCCGGCGGTCCGGATCCGCTCCACCGCCTCCTGGAGGCGCTTCTCGGGGAGGCACAGGGTCATGCGCGCGTACCCCTCCCCGGCGTCCCCGAAGCCGTTGCCCGGGGTGGCCACGATGCCGGCCTTCTCGAGCAGGAGCTTGGCGAAGCCCGCGGAGGTCTGCCCCTTGGGAACCGGGAACCACACGTAGAACGACGCCGCCGGCGCGTCCACGTCGAGCCCGATCTGGCGCAGGCCCCCCACCAGCACGTCCCGGCGGCGCTGGTACATGCGGCGCAGTTCGGCCTGGGGCTCCTGCGGGCCCTCCAGCGCCTCGATCCCCGCCATCTGGATCGCCTCGAAGAGGCCCGAGTCCACGTTCGTCTTGATCTTTCCGAGGCCGGCGATGACCTTCGCGTTGCCGACGGCGAACCCGATCCGCCAGCCGGTCATGTTGTAGGTCTTCGACAGGCTGTGGAACTCGATCCCCACCTCCCGCGCTCCCTCCACCTCGAGGAAGCTCATGGGCTTGTGCCCGTCGTAGTACAGCTCGGTGTACGCGGCGTCGTGGCACACGATGACGTTGTGGCGGCGGGCGAACTCCACCACCCTCTCGAAGAAGGCCCGGTCGGCCACCGCCGCGGTCGGGTTGTTGGGGTAGTTGATGAACATGAGCTTCGCCCGGGCGGCCACGTCGTCCGGGATGGCGTCGAGGTCGGGCAGGAAGCCGTTCTCCCGCCGCAGGGGCATGAAGTGGGGGACGCCGTCGGCGAACAGCGTGCCGATGTTGTACACCGGGTAGCCCGGGCTGGGGACGAGGTTCAGGTCGCCCGGGTTCACGAAGGCCAGGCTGATGTGCGCGATCCCTTCCTTCGAGCCGATGAGGCTCACCACCTCGGTGTCCGCGTCCAGGCCGACGCCGAAGCGCTTCTGGTACCACCGGGCGACGGCGGCCCGGAAGGTGGGCAGCCCCTCGTAGGAGGGGTAGCGGTGGTACGCCGCCTCTCCGGCGGCCTCCCGCAGGCGGGCCACGATGTTGGGGAAGGTCGGGGTGTCCGGATCCCCGACGCCCAGGTCGATGATGTCCACGCCCCGCGCCCGCGCCGCCTTCTTGGCGCGGTCGATCTCGGCGAACAGGTAGGGCGGGAGCTTGGCGAGCCGGCGGGCGAGTTCGATCTCCATCGGCAGGACCTCCAAGGGATGAGCGGAAAAGCGAGGCGCCGCATGCTAACAGCGCCGGCGAAAGGCTGTCCAGATCGCGGGGAGCGGCCCTCCGGGAGGGTTCAGAACCCGAGGAGGTCCGCCATGCCGTAGAAGCCGGGCGGCTGGGAGGGGAGCCAGCACGCGGCCCGGATCGCCCCCCGGGCGAAGGTCTCCCGGCTCGATGCCTTGTGGGTGATCTCCACCCGCTCCCCGAGGCCGCCGAAGATCACGGTGTGGTCGCCCACGACGTCGCCGGCCCGCACCGCGTGGATGCCGATCTCCCGGGTCTTCCTCTCGCCCACGAGGCCCTGGCGCCCGTGGACGGCGTCGGTCTCCAGGTCGCGCCCCAGGGCGGAGGCCGCGGCCTCCGCGAGGGCGAGGGCCGTGCCGGAGGGCGCGTCCTTCTTGAAGCGGTGGTGGGTCTCCACGATCTCCACGTCGTAGGCGTCGCCGAGGCGGCGGGCCACGTCCGCGACCACCCGGAGGAGCACGTTGACGCCGACGCTCATGTTCGGCGCCTGGAACACGCGGGCCCCGCCCTGCGGCTGCCGGATCCTCTCCCGTTCGTCGGTCCCGAAGCCGGTGGACCCGATGACGATGGAGCCGCCCGCGCGGCAGACGGCTTCCAGGTGGCTCATGGAGGCGGCGGCACTCGTGAAGTCGATGACCACGTCGGCGGCGGAGAGGGCCTCGGCGAGCGAGCCGGTCACCGGCACGCCGAGCGTGCCCACCCCGGCCAGTTCGCCCGCGTCGCGCCCGAGGCAGGGGTGGCCGGACCGCTCCACGGCCGCTGTGAGGCCGATGCCGTCGGTCTCGCAGATCAGCCGCACGATCTGCCCCCCCATCCGCCCGGCCGCCCCGGTCACGGCGGCCCGGATCACGGTGCGTTCCCCGTCAGTCCGTAGTCGCGGAGCACCGCGTCGAGCTTCGCCGCGTTCGCCTCCTGGAGGGGGCAGAGCGGCAGGCGGAACTCCATGGCCATCCGCCCCATGCGGGCGAGGGCCGACTTGACGGGGATGGGGTTCGTCTCCAGGAAGAGGGAGCGGGCGAGGGGCATGGTCTTGAAGTGCAGCGCCCGGGCCTGGGCGAGATCGCCCGCCTCGAAGGCCTTCACCATCGCCACCACGTCCGCCGGCACCACGTTGGAGAGCACCGAGATGACGCCCGCACCGCCCAGGGCCAGCAGGGGGAGCACCGTGAAGTCGTCCCCGGAGAGCACGCTCAGCCGGTTCCCGCACTTCTCCAGGACGTCGCTCACCTGCTTGAGGTCGCCGGTGGCCTCCTTGATCCCCACCACCTCGGGGGTCTCGGAGAGCCGGGCCACCGTGTCGGGGAGCAGGTTCACGCCCGTGCGGCCCGGCACGTTGTAGAGGATGATCGGGAACTTCGCCTCGTCGGCCACCGCCTTGTAGTGGCGGTACAGGCCCTCCTGGGTCGGCTTGTTGTAGTACGGGGTGATGAGCAGCGCGCCGTCCGCCCCGGCCTCCTTGGCGTGGCGGGTGAGCTGGATGGCTTCCGCGGTGCTGTTGGAGCCCGTGCCCGCGATCACCGGCACCCTGCCGCGGGCCTCGTCCACGGCGATGTCGATCACGCGGCCGTGCTCCTCGTGGGAGAGCGTCGCCGACTCTCCCGTGGTGCCGCACGGAACGACCCCCTGGACGCCCTGCTGGATCTGCCAGTCGATGAGCCGCCGGTAGGCCTCCTCGTCGAGCCGCCCCGCGCGGAAAGGGGTCACCAGAGCCGTGATCACGCCTCGAAACATGGCCTCCTCCGGTCCCGGGCCTGCGAAGTGGCGCGAATCCTACCAACCGCTCCCGGGCAAGTCAAAAGCTGGCAGAGCCGCCTTCGGTGCGCTATAAAGCGCGTCCGAGCCTCGAAAAACAAAGAGGGGAACCCGCAGGGGGCCCCCCTCGTCGCGGGACCTTCTCGGGGGCCTTACGCGGCCGCGCTCGGGCAGGAGGCGCAGGCGGGCTTGGACCCGCTCGCGGAGCAGGAGGAGCCCTCCTTGCTCTCGCTCTTCTTCTCGCCGCCGTCCTTCTTGCGCGCGTAGTCGGTGGCGTACCAGCCGGATCCCTTGAGGACGAAGGAGCTGTGGGAGATCAGCTTCTCCACGGGTCCGTCGCACTTCGGGCAGGCGGTGAGCGCGGGCTCGGTGATCTTCTGGGTGACCTCGAACTCTTCGTGGCAGGCGTCGCAGCGGTACTCGTAGATGGGCATGGCCGAAACCTCCAGCATCGAAACTCCCCCCTGACGGGGGGGCGCACTTATATAACACCGAGGGGGTAAGCATGCAACCGGAGCCGCGGGCCGGGGGGTTCTTCTCCACGGGCGAGGGGGCGACGCTGGCGGGAAGCCTCGTCACCGTGTGCCTCGTGGTGGTGAAGCTGGCCGCCGGCATCCTGGGGCACAGCGCGGCCCTCGTGGCCGACGCCCTGCACAGCGTCTCGGATCTGTGCAACGACACGGTGGTGGTCCTCGGATACCGCTGGGGGCGGCGCCCCCAGGACGACTCCCACCCCTACGGCCACGGGAAGGTGGAGACCCTCGCCACCGTCGTCGTGGGCGGGCTCCTCGTGTCCGTGGGCGCGGCCATGGGCGTGCGCTCCCTGTCGACCGTCTTCGGCTCGCCGCCCCTCCACGCGCCCGGGATGATCGCCCTCGGGGCGGCGGCCGTCTCCATCGTCGCCAAGGAGGCCATCTACCGCAGGACGATCCGCATCGCGGAGCGCCTGGACAGCCGCCTCCTCATGGCCAACGCGTGGGACCACCGCTCCGACGTCTTCGCCTCCACGGCCGCCCTGATCGGCGTGGCCGGCGCGCGGCTGGGGTTCTCGTGGATGGACCCGGCCGCCGCCATGGTTGTGTGCGTCTTCATCGTCCGGATGGGGTGGCGGTTCGGGTGGCCCTCGCTCCTCGACCTGCTGGACACCTCCGTCGAGGAGGAACTCCACCGCCGGATCGCGGTCGCGGTGGACGGCGTCGGGGGAGTCCACGGCCACCACGACCTGCGGACCCGCCGGCTCGGCCGCGACGTCTTCGTCGACGTGGACATCGAGGTCGCTCCCGAGCTCAACGTGATCCAGGGCCACGACGTCGCGCGGGCCGTCCGGACGCGGCTGCTGGAGGAGGTCCGCGGCGTGCGGGACGCCATGGTCCACGTGGAGCCCCGAGGGGCCCGCGGGGAGGGCGTCTACTCCGAGAGCGCCCGGAGCGACGTGGTGCAGGCGGCGGAGTCCCTGGCCCGGCGCACCGACGGGGTCCTCGGGCTCCACGGGACCCGGATCGTGCCCCTGGAGACGGGGTACCTGCTCAACATGGACATCGAGGTCTCCCCCGACCTCACCGTCCGCGACGCCCACGCCATCGCGCACCGGCTCAAGGAGGCCATCCGCGCCCTGCCCGGGATCGCCGACGCCGTGGTCCACGTCGACCTGCACGGGGAGTAGCGCTCCCGCCCGGCGTCCGTTGACAACGGTGCCCCGGGGTCTACCCTGCCCGGGTCCACCCCAACCCCAGGAGGAGAAGGACGAGATGAACGTGCGGATCGACTACGACCTGTGCATGGGCGACGGGAACTGCCGCAAGGTGTGCCCCGAGGTGTTCGGCTACGACGACGACAAGCTCCGGGGGGTCGTGCTCCAGGAGGTCGTGCCCAAGGCCCTCGAGGAAAAGGTCCGCCGCGCCGCGGAGGAGTGCGCGCCCCAGGCCATCGTGGTGCAGGAGTAGCGCTACGGCACGTACGGCGTCGGGTCGGCCACTCCGGCTTCCTCGAAGCCCCGGCGCCGGAGCACGCAGCTGTCGCAGGCGCCGCACGCCCGCCCCTGTTCGTCCGGGTCGTAGCACGAGTGGGTCAGCGAGAAGTCCACGCCCAGCTCCACGCCGCGGCGGACGATCTGCGCCTTGGTCAGGTGGAGGAGCGGTGCGTGGATGCGGAACCGGTCCCCTTCCACCCCCGCCTTGGTGCCGAGGTTCGCCACGTTCTCGAAGGCTTCGAGGAACGCCGGGCGGCAGTCCGGGTAGCCCGAGTAGTCCAGCGCGTTCACCCCGACGAAGATGTCCCGGGCGCCGAGCGACTCGGCCCAGGAGAGCGCGAACGCCAGGAAGATGGTGTTCCGGGCGGGCACGTACGTGACCGGGATCTCGCCGCCGATCTCCTCGGCGGAGCCGGGGCGGGGGACCGCGATGTCGGCCGTGAGGGCCGAGCCTCCGATCGCGCGCAGGTCGAAGGAGATCACCAGGTGCTCCGCCGCGCCCAGGGCTCCGGCCACGCGCCGGGCCGCCTCCAGCTCCCGGCCGTGGCGCTGGCCGTACGCGAAGCTGAGCGCGTAGGGGGCGAAGCCCTCCGCCCGCGCCACGGCGAGGCAGGTGGTCGAGTCGAGCCCTCCGCTGAGCAGGACCACGGCCTTTCGCACGGCGCTCCTTTCGACGGGGTGGGGGAGCACGAACCCTAGCAGTTGCCGTCCGGTGCGGCCAGCTCCCGGGCGCGGCAGGGGATTGCGACCAGATCCGCTGTTGACAGGCCCCTGCCGGTCCGCTACCCTCCCCGCCTCACAGCGCATCCCGTGGGCCGTTAGCTCAACTGGCAGAGCAACTGACTCTTAATCAGTAGGTTGGAGGTTCGATTCCTCCACGGCTCACCAAGAAAATCAAGGGGTTAGGCGATTCTGTCTAGCCCCTTTTTCTTTGCCACCCCGTTGGGGTACGCGCTGGGGTACACAAAACACCTTCGTGCCCCGCGTCCGTTCCCCAGGATCGAGGGCATTGCTGCCCCCTGCTAGCA
>CAZJSF010000161.1:0-6233 GCA_964548515.1 uncultured Thermodesulfobacteriota bacterium | reverse complement strand
GATCACGCAGCCCTCCCAGAACTTGAGCAGGATGACGTCCGAGGTCTCCCACCCCACGGCCTTGAGGACGCCGATCTCCCGGCGCTCCTCCGCGCTCAGGCCCGAGGCCTTGTCCCAGACCACGATGGCGAAGGCCAGCACGCAGGCCGAGAGCACGACCACCAGCAGGCCGGAGCGCCAGTCGAACACCGCGTCGTAGGTTCGGAGGATCTCGTCCCGGAGGATCGAGCGCGTGTCGGGCAGGGCCTTCTGAACCTTGCCGGCGATGGTGTTCAGCTCCTGGGGGTTCCGCACGGCCACGGCGAGGTCGGTGTAGAGGCCCTCCGGGATGCCGAAGATCCCGCGGAAGTCGGGCTCGGAGACCAGCACGAGGTCGGCGGTGAGGAGCTCCGACTCCTCGGCGAAGGTTCCGGCCACCGTGAGGTGCGCGTGGGAGCCCTCGTGGGTCTGGATCGAGAGCCGCCCCCCGCGCCTGGCGTCCCGCACCCGGGCCACGCCGTTGCCCACGTAGGCCTTGCCGGGCTCGATGGGGTCCGGAGGAACGACGAGGGTGAAGTTCGCGCGGCTGACCGGGTCGTAGTGGTACCCCCAGAGCCGTCCCTCCACCGACGCCACGCCCCGGATCTCCCGGACCCGGTCGGCGTACCCGGCCGGGATGAGGTCGTGGCGGCCGGCGGTCATCCGCTGGACCACCATCTCGGGGCTCTCCCGGAGCAGGAGGCCGGCCTCCCGCTTGAGCGAGGCGGTCAGGAGCATCACGGAGGCCAGGGAGAAGACGACCACGGTGTAGAGCACGAACAGCGCGAAGTTCTTCCCCTTCCGCCGCCACAGGCCGGAGAGGGTGAAATCGAGCACGTTCCGCTGGCGGCCGACCCAGGTGCCCACGCGTCCTCCGCCTCCCTAGCGGCCTTCGCTGCCGCCCGCGGGCCGCGGGCGGACCAGGGACCCCGAGGGGAAGTGCTCGAGGGACGACGGGTGGTCCTGGAAGGCGGTGTGCAGGTCGGCCTGGGAGAGGTGGCGGGTGTAGCGGGCCTCGTTGAAGAGGTTGAGGTCCGTCAGGCGGTAGCTCCGCACCACGGCCCGGGTCCTCTCCCGCGGCTCCTCGGCCGCGCCCCGGGCCCACACGGCGTGGCCCGCAAAGGCCCCGGCCAGGGCCGCCTGACCCGCGAGTACCCACAGGAAGATCGTCGACTTTCGCAAACGTGTTCCCTCGATCGGCGCCGCCGCTCCCGCGAGACCCGGGAGGACCGCCGCGCCCTCGGCCGCCGCCCAGCTCACGCCTGGGCCGGATCCGGGCCGAGGGTCCCCCCTCCGTCCGCGACCTGATCGGCCGCCGGCAGCGCCTTCTTCACCTCGAAGTTCCACTTCCAGATCTCGTACACCCCCGGATACACCAGGAGCTCCAGCAGGAACGAGGTCAGGATGCCCCCGATCATCGGCGCCGCGATCCGCTTCATCACGTCCGAGCCCGTGCCCGTGGCCCACATGATGGGCACGAGTCCGAGGAAGGTGGTGGCCACGGTCATGAACTTGGGCCGGATGCGCTTGGCCGCGCCCTCCACGATGGCCTCCCGAAGCTCGGCGAGGTTCCGCAGGCGGCCCTGCTCACGGGCCTTCTGGTAGGCCAGGTCGAGGTACAGGAGCATGAAGATGCCCGTCTCCGCGTCCACGCCCAGCAGCGCGATGAGCCCGACCCAGACCCCGACGCTCATGTTGTAGCCGAGCAGGTGGAGGAACCAGACCGCGCCGATGGCCGAGAAGGGCACGGCCAGGATCACGATGCCGGTCTTCGTGAGCGAGCGGGTGTTGAGGTAGAGCAGGAGCACGATCAGGAAGATCGTGATCGGCACCACGACGAGCAGGCGCTCGCGCACCCGGGCCATGGCTTCGTACTGGCCGCTCCACGACATGGCGTAGCCCGGGGGGAGCTCCACGTGCTCGCGCAGGAGTTCCTCGGCCTCGGCGATGTAGCCGGCGGGGTCCCGGTCCGCGAGGTCCACGTACACGTACCCGGTCAGCATCCCGTCCTCGTCGCGGATCATCCCGGGCCCGCTCGCCACCCGGATCTCGGCGAGTTGGGAGAGCGGGATCTGGCGCGCCCCGCCGGAGGCCGGCACGAGTACCCGGCCCAGGGCGCCGAGGTCGGACCGGAAGTCGCGCATGTAGCGGACGTTCACCGGGTAGCGCTCGCGGCCCTCCACCGTGGTGGTCACGGTCTCGCCGCCCACCGCGCTCTGGACCACCCCCTGGGCCTCCTCGATGGAGAGGCCGTAGCGGGCCAGGGCGTCGCGGTTCCACTGAATGTCGAGGAAATAGCCGCCGCCGGTGCGCTCCGCGAACACGCTGCGGGTGCCTTGCACGGCCGGGAGCACCGCCTCCACCTTCGTCCCGATGCGCTCGATCTGCTCCACGTCGTCGCCGTGGATCTTCAGCCCCACCGGCGTGCGCATGCCCGTGGTGAGCATGTCGATCCGCCCCTTGATGGGCATGGTCCATGCGTTCGTGAGTCCCGGGAGCGTTAGCGCCTCGTCGAGCTCGTCCACGAGTTGCTCGGTGGAGATGTGGTCCGGCGTCACCCGCCGGAGCAGGGCCTTGAGCCACTCCGGGGCCCACGAGGAGTACCAGGTGTCCACCCGCCGCCACTCGGACTTGGGCTTCAGCGTGATGACGGTCTCGAGCATGGAGAGCGGGGCCGGGTCGGTGGAGGTCTCTGCGCGACCCGCCTTGCCGAGCACCCGGTCCACCTCGGGGAAGCGCTTGATGATGCGGTCGGTAACCTGGAGCAGGCGTTCCGCCTCGGCGATGGAGATGCCGGGCATGGTGGTGGGCATGTAGAGGAGCGAGCCCTCGTCCAGGGGCGGCATGAACTCGGAGCCCAGCCGCTGGAACACCGGCACGGTCACGGCCATCAGCGCCACCACGCCGCCGATCACCGCCCACTTCCACCGGAGCGACCAGCGCACCACCGGCTCGTAGCCGCCCACGAGGGCCCGGCTGATCGGGTTTCCCTCCTCCTGGCGGATCTTCCCCACGAGGACGGCGTTCCCCAGCCGCGCGAGCCATCGCGGCCGGAAGCCGAACTCCCGGATCTGGGTGAAGGTGACCCGCAGGGCCGGGTCGAGGGTGATGGCCAGCACCGCGGCCACGATCATCGAGAGGTTCTTGGTGTACGCCAGGGGCTTGAAGAGGCGACCCTCCTGGGCCTCCAGCGCCAGCACCGGGAGGAACGCCACCGCGATCACCAGCAGGCTGAAGAAGCTCGCGCCCCCCACCTCCTTCACGGCCCGCACCACCACGTCCCGGTAGTGGCCGATGCGCCCCCCCTTCTCCCACTCCTCGAGCTTCTTGTGGGTCTGCTCCACCACCACGATGGCCGCGTCCACCATGGCGCCGATGGCGATGGCGATGCCGCCGAGCGACATGATGTTGGCGCTCACCCCCATGAGCCGGAACGGGATGAAGGACAGCAGCACGGCCAGGGGGATCGTGATCACCGGGATGACGGCACTCGGGATGTGCCAGAGGAACAGGAGCACCACGAGGGCCACCGTGACGATCACCTCGAGCAACGTCGACTTGAGGTTGTCGATGGCCCGCAGTATCAGGTCGGAGCGGTCGTAGATGGGGACGATCTCCACCCCTTCGGGGAGCCCGGGCTCGATCTCCTCGATCTTGGTCTTCACCCGCTCGATCACGTCCAGGGCGTTCTGGCCCTGGCGCATGACCACGATGCCCGACACCACGTCGCCCTCGCCGTCGAGGTCGGCGACGCCCCGGCGAAGCGCCGGCCCCATCACCACCTGGCCCACGTCCTTGACGCGGATCGGGGTGCCGCTCTCGCTGGCCTGGAGCACGATGTTCGCGAAGTCGTCCAGGGTCTGGGCGTAGCCCCGGCCGCGCACCATGTACTCGGTGCCCCCGAACTCCACGAGGCGCCCGCCCACCTCGGCGTTGCCCGCCCGCACCGCCTCCACCACCCGGCTGATGGGGATGCCGTAGGACTGCAGGCGGTTGGGGTCGAGGTTCACCTGGTACTGGCGGCCGAAACCGCCCACGGGCGCCACCTCGGCCACCCCGGGCACGGCCTTCAGGTAGTAGCGCAGGTACCAGTCCTGGTAGGTGCGGAGGTCCGCGAGGCTGTGCTTCCCCGAGGCGTCCACCAGCGCGTACTGGTAGATCCACCCCACGCCCGTGGCGTCGGGGCCGAGCTCGGTCTTCACCCCCTCGGGGAGTTGGGGAAGCACCGCCGAGAGGTACTCCAGGGTGCGGGAGCGGGCCCAGTAGATGTCGGTGCCGTCCTCGAAGATCGCGTACACGTAGGAGTACCCGAAGTCCGAGAAGCCGCGAACCGCCTTGACCTTGGGCGCGCCCACCAGGGCGGTGACGATGGGGTAGGTGACCTGGGCCTCGACGATGTCGGGGCTGCGGTCCCAGCGGGAGAAGACGATGACCTGGGTGTCGGAGAGGTCGGGGATGGCGTCGAGCGGCGTGTGGCGGAGCGACCACCACCCGAGCACCGCGAGCCCCGCTACCAGGACGAAGACGATGAACCGGTTGCGGACCGAGAAGTCGATGACGCGGTCGATCATCGCGCCGTCCCGGTGCCCTCGGCCTCCTGCGCGTCTCCCGCCATCCCGGGCATGGCGCCCATGGAATGGCCGGGGGGCATCGCGCCCGTGGTGCCGCCCGGGGCCATGCCGGGCATCGAGTCCATGGTGTGACCCGCGGGCATCGCCATCGGCACCTCCGGCGGCCCGGCCCCGGCCTCCTCAGGCCCCTCGGACCACTCCGGGGGCTTCCCCCGCACGTGCCCGGCGGGGTCCCGGTCGAACTCGTGGAGGCACCGCTCGGAGCAGAAGAACCACGTGCGGCCCTCGAAGATGCTCGTGCGCCCCGCGGCGCGGGCGAGGTCGCGGTCGATCTCCATGTCGCAGATGATGCACTGGCCCGGCGTGCCCCGGATGTCGAGGCTCGCGAGCCGCATCCGGCTCTCCGAGTCGAGGAGGAAGTTGCCCGAGGCCACCACCTTCTCCCCCTCCATGAGGCCCGACAGGATCTGCACCTGGCCGCCGTAGCGCCACCCGGTGCGCACCTTGCGCGGCTCGAACACGCCCTCGCCCGACTCCACGAACACCACCTGGCGCTTTCCCGTGTCGAGCACGGCGTCCTCGGGAACCACCATGGCCGGCCCCAGCTCGATGGGGAGCTCCACGTCCACGAACATGTCGGGACGGAGCACGTAGCCGGGGTTGTCCGCCTCGAGGCGCACCTTGAGCGTGCGGGTGACCCCGTCGAAGAGCGGGAGCACCTCGCTCACCCGGGCGGGGAAGGTGTGGGCCGTGCCGGCGACGGTCACCTGGGCCTCGGTGCCCGGCCGCAGGAACTGCTCGTCGCCGCCGAAGGCGTCGGCCAGGATCCAGACCCGCGACAGGTCGGCGATCCGGTAGATCGTGTCGCCCACACCGAACCACTGGCCGATGACGATGTTGCGCGACAGGATGAAGCCCTCGGCCGGGGCGCGCAGCTGCACCAGGGTCGACACGGACCGGCTCCTGCGGATCTCCTGCATCTGCTCCGGGGTCATCCCCAGGTTCAGGAGCGATTGCTCGGCGATCAGCAGGTTCCGTTCGTAGGCCCCCAACTGGCCGCCCCCCTGCAGGTTGTCGGCGGGGTTGAAGCCGGTCTCCTTCAGCCGTTCGTAGGTCTCCCAGGTCTGCAGGTAGGTGTACTGGGGGGTGTACACGTCCGGGGCGTAGTAGGCGCCGAGCACCTCGGACTTCCGTACGAGGCTTCCGGTGGTCGCCGGGCTGAGCTCCCGCACCCAGCCCCGGGTCACGGCGGTGAGGGCGAACTCGCGGGTCTCGTCCGTGGCGACCCTGCCGACGAGGCGGAGCCGGTGGTCCAGGGGGCGCGAGGAAACCTCCTGGAGGGTGACGCCGATGAGCTGCCGGCGGTCGGTACTCACGGCCACTGCCCCGGGGGCGAGGACCTCGGATGGGCCCTGGTCCGCGTAGACCGGCTCCAGGGCCATGCCGCAAGGCGCGATGCCGGGCTCCGGCGAGCGGAATGCCGGGTTCATGGGGTCCACGTAGTACAACACCTCGCGTTTACCCGGGCCGCCCGAGGAGGGGCCCAACCGGTAGCCGGCGAGGAAGGCCAGCGGGAGGAGTGCGAGCAGGATCCAGAGTGCAGTTCGTCGCATGGCCGGCCGCGTGGGTTCGGGTCAGGGGGAA
>CAZJSF010000160.1:0-6252 GCA_964548515.1 uncultured Thermodesulfobacteriota bacterium | reverse complement strand
GAGGCACGCCTGAAAGCCCTCGAACTGGCCCAGGGCCTTTACGACGAAGATCCCGAAGGGAACGATGCCAAGGAGTTCCGCTTCCTCATGGGCTCCATGAAATACTTCACGGGCGACCTCAAGGGCGCGGTCGGCCAGCTGACCAAAGTGCTGGCGCTGGAGCTGCTGAGCGGAGACGAGTTCGAGGTGGTCAAGACCCACGTGGCCCAGGGGGCCGACATCATCCTGCGCTCGCCGAACCTGCCCGAAGACGCGGCCCTCGTGGCCCTCAACCACCACGAGCGCTACGACGGAAGCGGCTACCTGCGGGGCCTTCGCGGGGCCGCCATCGGGAAGTTCGCCCTCATCGTCACCGTGGCGGACGTCTACGACGCGATGACCTCGGAGCGGAGCTACAAGAAGCGAATCGCCCCGGCGCAGGCGGTGAAGCGCATCTACGAGTGGGCCGGCTCGTACTTCCACCCGGTGCACGTCCGCCGGTTCATCCAGTGCGTCGGGATCTACCCGACGGGGTCCCTCGTGCAATTGGACACCGGGGAGACCGGCGTGGTCGTCCGGCAGAACCGCGGGCAGGCCCTCCGGCCCTGGATTCGCCTCTGCCGGGACCCCGGGGGGCGCCCCGCGCCCCCCGGACCGGACCTGGACCTCCGCGCAGCGGACGCCTCCGGCCGCAAGACGCACTCCCGCTCCGTGGAGCGGGTCCTCCACCCGGAGGACCGTGACGTCGACGTGGAGTGCGTGCTCGCCCGGCGCCCCGCCCGCCCTGCGCCTCGAGCCGCGGCCGTGTGACCGCGCCACCGGAGCGCGACCCCCTCGACGGGTTTCCGGTTGAGTTCCGGGCCCTCCGCCACTAGCATGTCGGTCCCGAACCGCGCCCACCGGCGCCGCACACCGGGCTCGCCATGGACCCCCTCGTCCCCGTCGTCGCCATCTCCTGCTCCGGCCCCATCCTGGGCTCCCTGATCGGGGTCCTCCGGGCGCCCGGCGAGCGCTTCATGTACAACATGATGAGCTTCGCGGCCGGCGTCATGCTCGCCATCTCCTTCCTCGAACTCATTCCCGAGAGCCTCCTGTTCTGCTCGGTCCCCGTGTGCGCCCTCGGGGTGGCCCTCGGCGCCCTGGCGATGTTCGGCCTCGACAAACTCCTGCCGCACATCCACCCCGAACTGTGCGCCCAGGAGCAGGGGCGCAACCTGAACCGGACCGCCGTGTACCTGCTGGTGGGCATCTTCCTGCACAACTTCCCGGAGGGGCTCGCCATCGCCGTGGGCTCGGTCTCCGAGTCGAGCCTCACCTTCGTGATCGCCACCGCCATCGCCATCCACAACATCCCGGAAGGGATCTGCACGGCCACGCCGTACTACCGCATCACAGGGCGCCGGCTCCGGGCCTTCCTGGCGAGTTCCTCCACCGCGGTCCCCATCGTGGCCGGCTACCTCCTGGGGCGGCACCTGTACCAGGCCATCGAACCCGCCACCATCGGGCTCATCGTGGCGGCGACGGCCGGGGTCATGGTGTACATCTCGGCGGACGAACTGATCCCCGCCTCCTGCTTCCGGTTCAGCAACCACAGCACCATCTTCTCCCTGATCGCGGGGGTGATCTTCGTCGTGCTCCTCGGCGGCATCTGAACGTCGCCGTTCCGCACGGGGGCATCCTTGACGCGCCCGCGGCGGGCCCCGTAGGATGCCGGCCCGGCCACCCAACGACCACGCCAGCGAGTCCATGCTCGAACTGCGCGACGTCTGCACCTACTACGGGAGCATCCAGGCGCTGAAAGGGGTCTCCCTCGCGGTGGACGCGGGCGAGATCGTCACCCTCATCGGCGCCAACGGCGCGGGGAAGTCCACGACCCTGATGACGGTGTGCGGGATCGTCCCGCCCCGGCGCGGGGAGATCCTCTTCGAGGGGGCACCGATCCACCGCAGGACCCCCGACGAGATCGTCTCCCTCGGCATCTCCCAGGTGCCGGAGGGCCGACGGATCTTCCCCCACCTGACGGTGGCCGAGAACCTGGATCTCGGGGCGTTCCTCCGGCGCGACAAGCAGGCGATCCGCCGGGACCTCGCGTACGTCTTCGAACTCTTCCCGATCCTCGCCGAGCGGCGCAACCAGGCGGGGGGAACGCTGAGCGGGGGCGAGCAGCAGATGCTGGCCATCTCGCGCGCGCTCATGGCCCGGCCGCGCCTGCTCCTCCTGGACGAGCCCTCCCTGGGGCTCGCGCCCCTGGTGGTGAAGCGCATCTTCGAGATCGTGGAGCGAGTCAACCGCGAGAACGGGACGACCGTCTTCCTGGTGGAGCAGAACGCCAACCTGGCTCTGAAACTGGCCCACCGGGGCTACGTGATGGAGAACGGGGCGATCACCCTGGTCGACCGGGCGGAGGCCCTGCTCTCCAACGAAGCGGTTCGAGCGGCGTACCTGGGACTGTAGGACCCGCCGCGGCCCCTCCGGGGGTGGAGCCGGGCTGGCCTGTTGAAGATTCGGCCCACTCCTGCTACAAGTCGCGCCTGTTCGGTTTCGCCGCTTCCGCGGCCCCGGGGCGGCCGCCAAGACGGCAAGACAGGTCGGATGCCCCTCCCGGAACCCTTTCCCGAGGAGAAGAACATGAAGAGAGGCAGTTCGGTACGTTGGCTGGCCATCGTGCTCGCCGCGGCGATCGCGGGAGCTATCGGCTGCGGGAAGAAGGAAGAGCCGGCGCCGGCGCAGAAGGAGGCCCCCAAGGACGCTCCCAAGGCGGCCCCCACTACCCCCATCAAACTCGGCGTCGCCGGTCCCCACAGCGGCGACCTGGCCTCCTACGGCATCCCGGCCACCCACGCGGCGAAGTTCGTGGCGGACGAAGTCAACGCCAAGGGCGGCGTGCTCGGCCGGCAGGTGGAACTCCTCGTGGAAGACGACCAGTGCAAGCCCGAGGTCGCCGCGAACGTGGCGGCGAAGCTGGTGTCCGAGGGCGCCACCGTCGTGCTCGGCCACGTCTGCTCCGGGGCGACGAACTCCGCCATGAGCACCTACCGGGACGCGAAGATCATCGCCATGTCCCCGTCCGCCACCAACCCCGCCCTCACCCAGAGCGGCGACTACCCCAACTTCTACCGGACGATCGCCTCGGACGACATGCAGGCGAAGCTCGGGGTGGACTTCACCATCGGGACCCTGAAGGCGAAGAAGATCGCGGTCATCCACGACAAGGGCGACTACGGCAAGGGCTTCGCCGAGTTCGCGAAGAAGTTCATCGACGAGTCCGGCGGGAAGGCCGAGGTGGTGCTCTTCGAGGGCATCACCCCCGGCGCGGTGGACTACTCGGCCATCATCCAGAAGATCAAGGAGAAGGGCGCCGAGGCCGTGATCTACGGGGGCTACCACCCGGAGGCTTCGAAGATCGTCACGGGGATGAAGAAGAAGAACATGACCATCCCCTTCGTCTCCGACGACGGGGTGAAGGACGACACCTTCATCAAGGTGGCCAAGGAGTTCGCCGAGGGCGTGTACGCGTCCGGCCCCCGGGACACCTCGAAGATCCCCCTGTACGTGGACGCGGTGGAGAAGCACAAGAAGGAGTACGGCGAGGAGCCGGGCGCCTTCTACAAGGAGGCCTACTCGGCCGCCATCGCGCTGCTCAACGCGATCGAGAAGGCGGGGTCGACCGACTACGCCGCGATCGAGAAGGCCCTCCGGAGCGAGTGGGTCGAGACCCCCGTGGGCAAGATCAGCTTCGACGAGAGGGGCGACGCCAAGGGCGTGGGGTTCTCCATGTACCAGGTCAAGGACGGCCAGTACGTGCAGGTGCAGGAGTGAGCGGAGCGGTCGCGAGCTAGGGCGCGGGGGAGGAGCCCTGGCTCCTCCCCCGCGCTGTCTCTCCACACGCCGGACACCGGCAGCCCAGCGGCGCGGACGGCGCGAAGGAGCCCATGGAGTACTTCCTCGAACTGTTCCTGAGCGGGCTCACCCGGGGCAGCATCTACGCCCTGATCGCCCTCGGGTACACGATGGTCTACGGGATCATCGAGCTGATCAACTCCGCCCACGGCGAGATCTACATGATCGGGGCCTTCACCGCCCTGATCGTCGCGGGCGTGCTCACGGTGCAGGGGATGCAGGGGTTCTCGGTGCTCCTCCTCGCCGGGGCGGTCGCGGTGGTCTATTCCATGGCCTACGGCTACACGGTGGAGAAGATCGCCTACAAGCCGCTCCGCCAGGCCCCGCGGCTCTCGCCGCTCATCAGCGCGATCGGCATGTCGATCTTTCTTCAGAACTACGTCCTCCTGGCACAGACCTCGAACTTCCTCCCCTTTCCCAGCCTCATCCCCGAGTTCGAGTTCCTGAAGCCCGTGAGCCACATCATCACGTCGGCGGAGGTCGTGATCATCGCGACCACCGCCCTGTGCATGGCCGGGCTGACCTTGCTCATCCGGTACACGAAGATGGGCAAGGCCATGCGCGCGACGGCCCAGGACCGTGCGATGGCGCTGCTGGTGGGGGTCAACGTGAACCGGGTCGTGTCGACGACCTTCGTGATCGGCTCCGCCCTGGCCGCCATCGGGGGCGTCCTCATCGCGTCCCACATTGGGCAGATCAACTTCTTCATCGGCTTCATCGCCGGCATCAAGGCGTTCACGGCCGCCGTTCTGGGGGGCATCGGGAGCATCCCGGGAGCGGCCCTGGGGGGCCTCGTGCTGGGTCTGACCGAGGCCTTCGCCACCGGCTACGTGTCGAGCGACTACGAGGACGTCTTCGCCTTCGCCATCCTGGTGGTCGTCCTGGTCTTCCGGCCGGCGGGGATCCTCGGCCGGGCCACGACCCAGAAGGTGTAAGCGCCGCCCACGGGCGGCAATTGAGGCCGGAAGACGACAGGGAAGCCCTTGAACGAACTCCGCCAGTCCGTCATCGCCGCCGCGTGGTTCATCTTCCTGACCTTTCCCATCATGGTCATCCGGGTGAACACCATCGACGAGGTCGTGGAGTGGCGGTGGGGCAACATGTTGTGGGTGGGGGGCGGGGCCTTCGTGCTGTCCTTCCTCTGGCGCTACCTCCTCCGCCGGAAGGAAGGGGGTACGCGTCGCGATGCCACGGAGGAGCGGGGGGACTCCCTGGCCCGGCGCCTTTTCGCCGACCGGAGGATCACGGTGCCGGCGCTCGTCCTGGCGGGAGCCTTCGCCCTGGCGTTCCCCCTCCTCTTCTCCTCCTACGCCACCCGGGTGATGGTCACCGCCCTCATCTGGGTCGTCCTCGGGTTGGGCCTCAACATCGTGGTCGGCATCGCGGGGCTGCTGGACCTCGGCTACGTGGCCTTCTACGCCGTCGGCGCCTACTCCTACGCGCTCCTCAACCACCACTTCCCCGGCGTCGTGGGTTTCTGGGTCGCGATCCCCATCGGCATGTCCCTGGCCGCGCTCTTCGGCATCCTCCTCGGCATCCCGGTGCTGCGGCTCCGCGGCGACTACCTCGCGATCGTCACCCTCGGCTTCGGCGAGATCATCCGCCTCGTGCTCCAGAACTGGAACGAGTTCTCCTTCGGGCCGAGCGGGGTGAAGAACATCCCGCGGCCCAACTTCTTCGGGTACACGCCGGGGCCCCTGGACGCCCCGATGTACATGTACTACCTGATGATCGTCCTGGTCATCGCCACGGTGTTCGTGGTCAACCGGCTCCAGGATTCGCGCCTGGGACGCTCCTGGCTGGCGCTGCGCGAGGACGAGATCGCGTGCCAGGCCATGGGCATCGACCGGATGAAGACCAAGCTCGCGGCCTTCGCCCTCGGGGCCACCTGGGCGGGCCTCTCCGGGGTCATCTTCGCCGCCAACGCCAACTTCATCAACCCGGACAGCTTCACCCTGATGGAGTCGATCATCGCCCTCTCGATCGTCGTCTTCGGCGGCATGGGCTCGATCAAGGGGGTGATCCTCGGCGGCTTCGTGCTGATCCTGCTGCCCGAGACCCTGCGGGAGTTCGCGGAGTACCGGATGCTCATCTTCGGGGCCGTGATGGTCCTGATGATGATCTTCCGGCCCCAGGGCCTCATCAGCACCGTGCGGCGGACCTACGAGTACCGCACGCCGGAAGCCCCGCGGCCCGCGGAGGACGGCTGAGATGGAGCCCATCCTCGAGGTCCGGAACCTGGGGATGAACTTCGGTGGGCTGCGCGCCCTCGACGGGGTGGACCTGGACGTGCGGAGCGGCGAGATCGTGGCCCTGATCGGGCCCAACGGCGCCGGGAAGACCACCTTCTTCAACTGCGTGACCGGCATCTAC
>CAZJSF010000159.1:0-6256 GCA_964548515.1 uncultured Thermodesulfobacteriota bacterium | reverse complement strand
CGAGCTTTCTCTCTTCGATTCCCTCATGGGGACGACCGCGCAGAAAGTGGTCCAACGCTGCCCGGTGCCCGTGCTCACGGTGCAGGTGCCAGAGGGTATGCAGGATGCCGATATCGCCAGGATTTGAGACCTCCACCCCGGAATGAGGCTCACCCTCTTCCCCAAGCTCCTCATCGCGTTCGTGCTTCTGAGCCTCGTGCCCTTGCTCTGGCTCAGCCTCGACGCCGCTCGGCGCGTAGCTGAAGTCGGGAGGGAGGCGGAGCAACGGTCCACCGAGGCCTTGGACGCGAAGGCTCGCCAAGCCCTGGAACTCCAAGCGGTAGCCTTGGCGGACCAGATCGCCCGTTTCCTCGAAGAGCGGGTCCAAGACCTCCGGATCCTGAGTGAACTCCCGATGACTCCCGACTCCCTCTTCCTCTTTTGCCGGAGTCGGACCGGCGAGATCACGCGCCGCCGGCGGCGCGCGGACGGAGGAGTCGAGGACTACCGGATCCGCATCCCGATCTACTCGGAGGCCGCTTGGATCGGGCCGGACGGCCAAGAGGTCTTTCGCGTGGACGGGGACTGGATGGCTCCGTCGCGAGACCTCCGGGACGTCTCGGATCCCCGAAACACGACCTACGGGGTGGAGGACTATTTCCAGCAAGCCGTGGACATGCCTCCGGGCGTGGCCTGGGTCGGGCACCTCGTGGGGCGCCACGTCACCAAGGAGGCGCAACTCGCGGGTGCGGACACCCCGGAGCAAGCCGTGGGTGGGGCCGAGTACGAGGGGCACGTTCGCTTCGCCCTCGCCGTGCGTGACGGAGGCAGCCTGCGGGGTGTCGTCGAGTTGGCCCTGGACCATGCCCACCTGATGCAGTTCACCCAACACGTCCTTCCGCTCAGCAGGGAACGCGTCCCGTTCCCGTCCTACCTGTCCGGCAACTACGCCTTCATGTTCGACGACCAGGGCTGGATCATCACGCACCCCAAGTTCTGGGACATCCGGGGGCTGGACGAAGGCGGGGAGTGGGTGCCGGCGTACTCCGAGGACTCCACGGCGGCGGATGTCGAGACTGGACGGATTCCCTTCAACCTGGACCGGGCCGGTTTCGTCCATTCCAATTATCCGCTCGTGGCGGCCGCGGTCCGCCGGGGGGTATCCGGCGTCACCCGCACCTTCAACGTGGCCGGCGTGGACAAGGTGATGGCCTACGCGCCGATCCCGTTCCGACAGGGCCCCTACGAGTCTACTGGGGTCTTCGGTGGGGTCACCATCGGGGCCCTCACCGAAGCGTTTCACCGGGAGGCTGCGGTTACCGGGGCTGCGATAGCACGCGCGTCGCGTCAGACCTTGCGTACCGGGGTCCTTCTCGCCTGGATCTTGGGACTGCTGGTGCTGGGCGCGGCCTTCGGCATGTCACGGGCGATCGCCAAGCCCGTGCATACGATGGCTCAGATGTCCGCGAGGATCGCCGCGGGAGACCTAACGGCTCGGGCCGAGGTGGCCCAGCGAGACGAACTGGGGGGGCTGGCGCAAGCGCTCAACCGGATGGCACGGCTGCTGGAGGAGAAAGACGGAAGACTGGGAGAGAGCCTCAAGGCGCTCGAACGGTCCAGGGACGACGCCCGGGCAACTGCGGGCCGGCTCGAAGAACAGTTGAGCATTCTCAACCACATCCAGTCCATCAGCGAGTTCCTCGGGACCACCTTCGACCGGGAAGAGGTGCTGCGGATCATCCTGCGCACCTGCGTAGAGGGACTCGGTTTCGACCGGGTCCTGCTGTACATGCTCGAACCGGACGGGGACACTCTGGCGTGCGCCGGGGCCAACGGGTTCGACGGTGCCGACGAAGTCCGGGTTCGACAGCGTCCCCTGAAGCTCTCCCGCGACGACTGTGCGGCAACGCGAGCGGTGCGCAGTGGTCGAGCGGAGTACATCGGGAAGGTCGAGTCGGCCGCAGGGCTGTCGAGCTTGGACCTTCAACTGGCGCGGGCCGCAGGCACGTCGAGCTTCGTGTACGTGCCGATGAAGATCCGGGACGGGGTTGTGGGTGCCCTCGGCGCCGACAACGCCGTGTCGGGACGCCCGATTCCGAAACACCAGGTCGGCCCGTTGCAGATCGTGGCCGGACAGGCTGCCCGTGCAGTCGAGCGGGCCCGACTCTACGAGGAGGCGACCCGCTCACGGGCTTTCATCGAGGCGGTGGTGGACTGTTTGGCATCGGGCTTGGTAACCCTCGATCGAGCGGGGCGCGTGCTCACCGTCAATCGGTATGCAGAGGAGTCCCTTGGGATACACACCCGAGGTGAGCCCGGGCGAACACTCGAGGAGTATGGGGTGGATCCGACACTGGCGGGTTGGCTCTGCTCCTTGGGTGCAGGCGAGGGGGCTGAACCCGCCGAGTTCGAGGTGAAGACCCCTCGAGGCCGTCGGACCTTCACGTGGGTCCCGAGCCGACTGGGTAAGGAGGGAGAAGAGGGTCTCATACTCCAGTTCCGGGATGTGACCGAGGAGCGGGCCATGAATCGAGCCCTGGAGAGGGTCGATCGACTGGCATCACTGGGGCGCATGGCTGCGGGGGTGGCCCACGAGATACGCAATCCGTTGACGGGTGTCTCCCTGCTCCTGGACGATCTCCATGACCGACTTCCGATCGGCGAAGATCGATCGCTGGCGGCCCGCGCGTTGCAGGAGTTGGAGAGGCTGGACGGAATCGTTCAGGAGTTGCTCGCCTATGCGCGTGTGGACCGCGTGGAGCGCAGTCCGTGTCTGATCGGCGAAGTGCTGGACCAGAGCCTGTTCCTCGTGAAGAAGCAGGCCCGCAGCCAGGGGGTGTCCGTGAGCCTCAATGCTGCGGCCGATCTGCCCCGGGTGCACGCCGACCCGGAGAAACTGAAACAGGCTCTCCTCAACCTCTATCTCAACGCCCTGCAGGCCATGGGGGGAGGCGGGGCACTGCAGGTGGGGGCTCGGCGCGTTCCCGGGGGCGTCGAGATCCGCGTGGAGGATACGGGCCCCGGCATCCCGCAGGGGGAGGCCGAGCGCATCTTCGAGCCCTTCTACACTCTTCGCCCTGGCGGTACAGGGCTCGGTCTCTCGATAGCGCACACCATCTTCTCCGACCACGGTGGAACCGTAGAGGTGGCGTCGGAGCCCGGCCGAGGAGCCATCTTCATCGTTCGTTTGCCCGAAGCCGAACCCCCTTCCTTTGCAACCGAGGGAGCCGGAGAGGTCCCCTGCGGCCCGGTACAGGCGTGACCCCATGACGAGCGAGACGATCCTAATCGTCGACGACGAGGAGTTCCTGCGCGACCAACTCCAGCGGATCCTCGGGGAGGAGGGCTACGCCGTGCGCGGCGTGGAGACCGGGCGAAGGGCCCTGGAACTCGTTGACAGGGAGGGCGTGGACCTGGTGCTCCTCGACCTGAACCTGCCTGACTTGCATGGCATCGAAGTGCTGCGGGAACTGCGGGCCCGCGACCCGGAACTGCTCGTGATCGTCGTGACCGGCTACGGATCCGTAGAGAGCGCGGTGGAAAGCCTCAAACTGGGGGCGTACGACTACATAAAGAAGCCCTTCAAGGCCGATGCCATCAAGCTCATCGTCCGCCTCGCCCTCGAGACCCAGAGGTTGCGGCGACGGGTTCGGGTACTCCAGGAGAGGGAGACGGGCTCCGGGCAGGCCGTGGTGGCAGAGAGTCCCGCCATGGGCGGTGTGCTGGCCCAAGTCCGAGACGTCTCCCGGCACGCGGATACCACGGTACTGATCACCGGCGAGAGCGGAACCGGGAAGGAGGTTGTGGCCCGGTTGATCCACAGCCTTTCGGAACGGGCCTCCGGTCCCTTCCTCGAGATCAACTGCGCGTCCATTCCGGGACCGATTCTGGAGAGCGAACTCTTCGGGCACGAACCCGGCGCGTTCACGGATGCTCGCAAGGCCAAGGAAGGGCTGCTCCAAGCGGCGAATCGCGGGACGGTCTTCCTGGACGAAGTGGGGGACATGGACCTGGGCCTTCAGGCCAAACTCCTGCGCTTCCTGGAGACCCGAAAGATCCGGCGGCTTGGCGGAGTACGCGAGGTGGAGGTGGACGTGCGGGTGGTGGCGGCTACGAACCAGGATCTTCAGGGTTCCATCGTGGCCCGAAGCTTTCGCGAGGATCTGTACTACCGGCTGAACGTATTTCCCATTCGCATTCCTCCCCTGCGGGACCGCCGCGAGGACATCCTGCCCCTCGCCCACCACTTCCTCGCCCACTTTGCCCGCAAGTTCCACAAGTCGATGCTCGAGATTGCACCCGAAGCGCTGGAAAGGCTGGGCTCGCACTCTTGGCCGGGGAACGTGCGAGAGGTGCGCAACCTGATGGAGCGCATGGTCATCACCTGCCGCGGCCCGATGCTCCGGGCCGAGGACCTGCCGGAGGAACTCCGTCCCGGGGAGTCGCCGTTCGCGGGCCAATGGAACCTGCCCCCCGGGGGGTGCAACCTTGAGGAGATCGAGGCTCGTCTAGCCCGCGCGCTCATCACGCAGGCGTTGGAGCGAAGCGGGGGCAATGTCTCGCGGGCCGCGAGGCTCGTCGGCCTTCCGCGCGGCACCTTCCGGCATCGCGTCGAGAGCCTGGGTCTCGACGCGTCTTCCCGAGGCGAGCCTGAAGACGAGACCGAGGGTTGAGCGTTCGCAGGGAGGCTCGACGCTCGGGAGCGTGGGCTTCGCTGGAGACACGTGGGGAGTTTGGACAACCGTCCGTTGCCTGCAGTCCCTGAGCCGAGGCCCCTCGCCACCTTTGCGTTGAACAATTCCAGATCATCCTGTATCACTACTGGACAGTGAGACCGCGGCCGGAGCCGGCGTAGGGGTGCCCCTCCCCGGGGCTGTTGGCCCGCGGTGGCACATCGACCCAGGGTCGGCGCGGTTCCCGACCTTCCCCTCTCCGGGTGCCTGAAGCGATGACGGAATGCGGTTCCGTGTTCATTTGTGACCAGGAGGCCCACGCGCGGGACTCGCTGCGGGAGATCCTCGCCGCGCGGGGCCACCGGGTGGAGACCTTCGACACGGGGGGGGCCCTGCTCAAGGCTCTCGAGGGGCGCCGGGAGGATCGCCCCGATCTGTTTCTCCTCGACGCCGACGGCGCGGGTCCCGAGGGGCTCGATCTCCTGCGGCGCCTCAAGGCCTCGTGGCCGGCCCAGGCCGTGGTCGTCCTCAGTTCCTTCGCCACGGTGCGGGGGGCCGTCGCGGCGATGAAGGCGGGTGCCCAGGACTTCCTGGTCAAGCCCTTCGCCGCGGACGAGCTGGTCCACCTCGTGGACCGACTCGTGGAGCGCAACCGGCTGGTGCAGGAGAACCGGGCCCTGAAGGCCGAGATCCGGCGGCGGTTCGACCCGGACCAGGTGGTCTTCCGGAGCGCCGCGTTCCGCCGCGTCTTCGAGATGGCCAAGCGGGTGGCGTCGAGCGATGCCAGCGTGCTGATCCAGGGGGAGAGCGGGACCGGCAAGGAACTGATCGCCTCCACCATCCACTACAGCAGCGGGCGGCGGGAGCAGCGGTTCCTGTCCGTCAACTGCGCCGCGCTCACCGAGACCCTTCTCGAGAGCCAGCTGTTCGGCCATATCAAGGGGGCCTTCACCGGGGCCGTGGCCGCCCAGCGGGGGCTCGTGGAGGACGCCGACGGCGGGACCCTGTTCCTCGACGAGATCGGGGACGTGAGCCCCGGGCTCCAGGCCAGGCTTCTGCGGGTGATCCAGGAGAAGGAGTTCATCCCCGTGGGCTCCACCCGCGCCCGTCGGGCGGACGTCCGTTTCGTGGCGGCGACGAACAAGGACCTGGAGCAGGAGGTTGCCGCAGGCGCCTTCCGGGAGGACCTGTACTACCGCCTGAACGTGGTGACCCTGCGGGTGCCCCCCCTCCGGGAACGACCGGAGGACGTCGTGCCCCTGGCCGAGTTCTTCCTGGCGAAGTACGGGGTGCGGGGGCAGTCCTTCGGCGCCGGAACCCTCGAGCAGTTGAAGTCCTACCGTTGGCCGGGCAACGTGCGGGAACTGGAGAACGCGGTCGAGATGGCCGCGGTTCTCTCGGGGGGCGGGGAGATCACGCCGGACCATCTGCCGGGCAAGGTCTCGGAACCTCCCGAGCAGGTGTTCGAGCTCCCGGGTGCGGGCCTGTCCCTGGACGAGGTGGAGGCCCGCTACATCGGAGAGGTCCTGCGGCAGACCGACTACCACAAGGTCAACACCGCGCGGATCCTCAAGATCTCCCGCACCACCCTGGACCGGAAGATC
>CAZJSF010000158.1:0-6261 GCA_964548515.1 uncultured Thermodesulfobacteriota bacterium | reverse complement strand
CCGGCCTGCGTGGAGGCCTGCCCCCAGGAGGCGCTGACCTTCGGGCACCGCAAGGAGTTGATCCGGATCGCGCGCCAGCGGATCCGGCAGCAGCCCGAGCGGTACGTGGACCACATCTACGGCGAGAAGGAAGTGGGAGGGACCGCGTGGATGTACCTGTCGAGCGTGCCCTTCGACCAGGTGGGCTTCGACACCACGCTGCAGACCGAGCCCATCATCGACAACGTCAAGGAGTTCCTCGGCATGGTGCCCATGGTGCTCGCGATCTGGCCCGCCCTCTTCGCCGGCATCCATCTCTTGTCCACCAGGGGCGGGAAGGGCCACGGCAGGGAGCCGGAAGATTCGAACGGAGGGGAGGTGGAATCATGAAGCGGATCATGAAGGGCGCGCGTCGCCCCGTGGACGGCCCCCGGCGCGACCCGGACGGGAGGAACTGGACTCTCAAGGAGAAGCTGCTCCTCGGCCTGACGCCCAGGGAATACGCTTCCCAGGCCGTGCGCAACCCGTTCAACTGGGTCATCTGGTCGGTGCTCGCGGTGGGGCTGCCCGTGACCGTGGTCCGTTTCGTGGGCGGCCTGGGGGCGGTGACCCACGCCTCCAACGACTACCCCTGGGGGTTGTTCCTGGGCTTCGGCCTCTTCTGCATGGTGCCCCTCTCGGCTTCGGGCTTCATGCTGGGAACGACCGTGGAGGTCTTCGGGCGCCACGACTTCGAGCCGATCGAGCGGCTCGCGCTGCTCAACGGCCTGCTCGGCTACCTCTTCGCGGTCATTTACCTGCTCTACGACCTCGGCCAGCCCTGGAGGCTTTACTACCCCATGGCGTACTCCTGGGGTCCGGCCGCGGTGCTGTTCCTCGTGGGGTGGCACGTGGCGACCTACCTCTCGGTCCAGGTCGCGGAGGTCTCCGCCTCGTTCTTCGACTGGGCGGGGTGGAGGCCCGCGAAGCGGTTCATCCGCCGCATCGCCCTGGGTCTGACGATCGCGGGAATCATCCTCTCCACGCTGCACCAGGGGGCCCTGGGCGCCCTCTTCACCTACGCCCCCGGCAGGGTGCACCCCCTGTGGTACAGCGCGTCATTCCAGTGGATCTTCTTCTTCTGCTCCTCGATCCCGGCCGGCCTGTGCATGGTGATCCTGGTCAGCACGGTCGTGAAGCGCACGATGGCGTGGCGCTGCGACCGGCGATTCCTCGACAACCTCGACCGCATCACCCTCGGGCTCGCCAAGGGGGCGAGCCTGGCCCTCGTCACCTACCTCACGATCAAGCTGATCGGCCTCGCCCACGACAACGAGTGGGCCTACCTGGCCACGGGGTGGGGCGCCTGGTACGGCGTCGAGATGATCGCCTTCGTGGTCGCTCCCATCGCGATCTTCGCCTACGCCGTTCACCACGAGCGGGTGGGCCTGGCCCGGTTCGGTGCGCTGGTGACGGTCCTCGGGGGCGTCCTGAACCGCCTCAACACGTCGATGGTGGCGATGAACTGGAACCTCTACAACGAGCTCCCGGCACTGGGGGAACTCGTCATCGTCGTGATGGTGTTCACCGTGTACCTGACGGTGTACCGATTCCTCCTGTACCGGCTCCCCATCCTGTACGCGTGGAAGGCGCAGGAGCAGGAGGCGACCCAGGCGGCGGCCGTCCGCGAGGAGGGGGAGGGCCTGGAGCCCATCCCCGAGATGGCGAAGTCCGCGAGCTGAAGATCCCGGGCGGCCGGGCCTCGCCGGCCGCCCGAACACCGGCCGCCGGGGGGGCTGACGCAGGCGGCACGAGAAGCGGGGGAACGGGAGGTGGCCCATGGAGACCGCGCGAGGCTACACACCGCAGCCGCAGTCCTCTCGGTCGAGGCAGACGGACCTTGGGCCTTCAGGGGGCCTCAAGTCGCTGGCCGCCCGCGCCATCCTGCCGGTCAGCTGCGCCGTGGCGGGCTTCGTGGGGGTGTGCTGCATCCTTCTGTACACGACCCTGAAGGCGGACAGGATCGAGGAGGGCATCCACCACGCCAACGACCTCTCGGGGGTGCTGGTCAACTCCACCCGGTACGCCATGCTCAAGGACGACCGGGAGATGCTGCGCAACATCGTCGCCGACGTGGGCCGGGAGGAACTGGTGGACCACGTCCGGATCTTCAACAAGAAGGGGCGCATCGCCTTCTCCGGGGAAGAGGCCGAGGTCGGCAGGGCCGTGGACGAGAAGGCCGAGGGGTGCTCGATGTGCCACGCGGCCGCCCTTCCCGTGGAGAGGCTCGGGCCGATGGAGCAGGCACGGCGGTACACCAAGGAGGGGGGCGAACGGGTCCTGGCCGTAACCGAGCCCATCTACAACGAGCCGGACTGCAGCAGCGCACCCTGCCACTACCACGACCCACGCCAGGTCGTGCTCGGGACCCTCGACGTCGGCCTCTCCGAGGCGCCCCTCCAACGCGCCCTGGCGGCCACGGGACGCAAGTTGGCCGTGTTCGCTGGGCTGGTGCTGGTCCTGACCGTGGGCGGGGTGGCGGGCCTCCTCCACCGGACCGTGATCGCCCCGGTCCAACACCTCGCCGCCCGGGCCCGGAGGCTCGTCCCCGGCCGCGAGGGGGAACCGGGGCGCGCCGCGGTCGACGAACTGGAGGTCTTGCGCCAGACTGTGGCTATACTGGAGCGCGGCGAGGGGCTGGAAGGCCGGTTGGAGCCGCGCGCAGAACCCCGATGACGAAGGCCGGGTGCGGTGCATGGCGTGGTTTGGGCGGGGTAACGGCGAGAACGACTCGCCTCCGGCGGAGGAGGGCCGCACGGGGCCGACGAGCCCCCGGGCCCTCGAGCAGGCTTCGGCCATGGGTCTCTGGGCCCTCCTCGCCTTCACGGCCCTCAGCCTTTGGGCCCGCACGGGCTTCCGCTACGTCCCGCCCATGTCCGAAAACGTCCAGTCCTGGCTGGGGAGGCCGCCGCCCCTGCCGTGGATCCACGGCCTCTTCCTCGTCTACCTGTTCTCCGCCCTCGTCCTGAGCCTGGTCCGGATGGCGGGGGACTGGCACCCCTTCGGCGGGTTCCGCCACGTAGCCTACCTGGGCGCCTTCTACGCCTTCTATCACCTCTCCAACGGGCTCGAGGAGAGCTTCTGGGCCGTCCTGCTCGGGGGCCTCTCGGTCATCGGCCTGGAAGGGTACCGGAACTGGCTCCAGTGCCGGCAGCGGCTGCGGGAGTCGGAACCGGGCCGGTGAAGTCGCGCTCGGGGGAGGGAGTCGCTCGCCTGCCGGGACGACCCGGCCGGTTCCCTTCTCTCGGGACCCGGGGCCCCGGCGTTCAGGCCGCCTCGAAGAGCACCGACCGCATCGACACGGCGCCGTTCTGCATGGCCTCGCAGGGGAACGACACGCGGTCGTCCGGCCTCTTCAACGCGGCGGCCCACAGCAGCGGGAGGTAGTGGTCCCGGGTGGGCACGCTGAACCGCGCATCCTCGCCCCGGCGCTCGTAGTGAATCAGGGAGTCCAGGTCACCTTTCTCCAGCGAGGACTTCACCGCCGCGTCGAAGCGCACCCCCCGGGGATCCGGCGTCGCGCTCGGGTCTCCCAGGTCCGCCGCGGCCAGGTTGTGGACGATGTTGCCGCTGCCCACCACCAGCACGCCCCACTCCCGCAGCGGGGCCATTCGGGCCGCCAGTTCCGCATGCCGAGCCGCCGGGGCGGTCATGTCGACGCTGACGAGAAAGACGGGGACGTCGGCCGCCGGATACAGATGCCGGAGCACGGCCCAGGCGGCGTGATCGTCGCCCCACGAATCGTCGCAGGCGATGCCCTCCCCCGCTCCCCCCAGCAGGTCCACGGTCCGCCGGGCCAACTCGGGATGCCCCGCGGGCTCGTAGCGAATTCGGTACAGCGCGTCCGGGAAGCCGTAGAAGTCGTAGATCTGCCGTGGTTTGGCGGCACAGCAGACCCGCGTGTCGTGCGTCTGCCAGTGGGCCGAAACGACGCAGACCGCCTGCGGTCGCGGGATCGCCGGCGCCAGATTCCGCAGGCTGCGCGTGAACTCGTTGTCCAGGATCAGGTTCATCGGGCTCCCGTGCCCGACGAACAACACTGGCATCGCACTCAACGTCGCCTACCTCCCCGAACGCCGGCAACGAGGCACGCGCGCCACCGCGGCCCGCTCCTCTCGCGCCCGCTGGGACTCCACGCTCCCTTCCAGGTTATCACCGACGGGACAGGCCATGGGTCGCACTTGTCCACACGACGAGTTCTTGAGACATCCCCTCCCCGAGCTCGCCGAGGAGGCCCATCAAGGCGGGGTTTTACGGGACTACCGCCCGTCCGTCATCCCCTTCCCAAAAGGTCTCTCCAATGACGCTGCGGCGATGATTTCGAACGTGCCCCGCCCCTCACCCGGTTGGGTATTCGTATGGAGCACTCTTGACCGCTCGCCCGAGCCAGTCGATTACCTTGCCTAGATGGCGCATGTTGGCCATGCCCTCGTCGTCTGTCTCCACTTCGCCCTTGTCCAGGCCGTAGCACATGTTCCAGTACGTGGAACCCGGGATGATCATCTGGGACATCTGGAACATGTGATTGATGGTGTCGAAGGCGTGTGTGGCTCCTCCTCTCCTTACGGCCACGACGCCTGCCCCAATCTTCCCGGCAAAAGCCTTATCGTTGGCAAAGGCCACAAAACCTGCCCTCTCCAGCAGCGCCTTCAGGTCCGCGGATACAGCTGCGAAGTAAGTTGGGGATCCGAGGATCATCGCGTCGGCTTTGAGCATCTTCTCGAAGACATCGTTGAACCCGTCGCTCTTGATTGCACAAAGATTGTCACGTAGTTCGAAACATTTGCGGCAGTCGATGCAGCCTCTTATCTCGGTACCACCCACCTTGACAAGATCAGTCTCCCAGCCTGCTGAATCCAGCTGGGCCAGAACTTCTTTGAGCATGATCTCAGTATTTCCGCCCCTGCGGGGGCTCCCGTTGACTGCTACTGCGTACATGGAGACCTCCTGGTTGAGTTTGGTGCAGCCATTGACCCCGAAGAGAACCTTGGTCGAATCGCTGAAAACGAGGGCAGGCCCTTCCGCGCCCGGTGTGGTCTCCGGCCGCCATGGGGTCTTCCAACGCTCAACGGTCCCCGGCGGATTGAATTGGTCTGGGGTCCGTCAGCCCGCCGCTAGGTTCAGGATTTCCAGGATGCTGTCACGGGGGTACGCCAGGTCCACGCCCAGTGCCTGGGCAAAACCGTAGGCGTTGTCCGCCAGAGCACCGACGCTGTCCCCAGGAATGCCGGCCTCCGCTAGGGTCACCGGCGCGCCGATGGCGCTGAACCATGCGGCGAGCCGGGCGATACCTGCGTGAGCGTCTTCTACGCCGAACATCCGGGCTGCAAAACGCTCAAACCGTTCCGGGCGCTGGACCCTGTACCATTTCATCCATGCGGGAATCACAACGGACAGACCGGCACCGTGGGCCACGTTGTACAACGCGGACATGGCATGCTCCACCATGTGGGTCGGGTAGTTGTTTCCTTCCACACCCACAAAGGTGTTCCCGTTCAGCGCCATGGTAGACGCCCAGGCGAACTCGGCCCGTGCATCGTAGTCAGCCGCGTCTTTCATCAGTGCGTCCGTGGTGCGCATGACCGTCTGGAGAATGCTCTCGATCAGGGAGGCGTTGTACTCCGGCAGGCGGCTTGCTGTGAAGTACAGATCCAAGCAGTGGGCAAAAATGTCTACGGCCGAATATGCCAGATAGTCGGAGGACACGGTGGCCATGAGCTCCGGATTGATCACAGACACTTTGGGAAAAACGTGAGGCGACGCGAAAAAGTATTTTTGCTTGGTCTCGTCGTTGGTAACAACAGCGAAAGGGTTCATCTCGCTGCCCGTGGCCGCAAGCGTCATTACCGAGAACACCGGGATGGCGTCGTGGACGACCGCTTTGTTGATGAAGAAGTCCCAGACATCGCCGTCGTACCTGGCCCCAGCCGCCACGGCTTTGGCGGAATCGAGCACGGAGCCGCCCCCCACGGCAACGACCGCCTGTAGGTTCTTTTCCTTCACGATGCGAATGGCGTCTCGAACCCGGCTGATCAAAGGATTGCTCACGACCCCACCCAATTCCTCGTAGGTCACGCCACATTCATTCAAGGAACTTGTCACGCGGCCGAACAGGCCGTCTCTCTTGACCCGATCGGAACCATACAGGATCAGTGCGCTGTTGATGGCGAACTCTTTGAGGTGCTGGCCGACGTTGGTTTCCTTGCCTTTCCCGAAGTCGATTCGCGTTGGGTTGAAGAAGGT
>CAZJSF010000157.1:0-6332 GCA_964548515.1 uncultured Thermodesulfobacteriota bacterium | reverse complement strand
GAGGGAGCGCTCTCCGTGGCGGCCGGGGTCGGGTGCGCCGACGCCATCATCCGGAGTTGGATCACCGGCAAGCCGCCCTCCTGCGACTGCGGGGGTGGGGCGTGCTGCTGAGCGCGGCGGCCCCGGCGCGTCGTTCCTGTAAGGTGGACGGCCGCAGGACGACTAACCGCTCGAAGAAAGCTGGCTCGGGGACGGCGCCGCTCGGTGAGGGCGGAGCGGCCTGCCCGGGGGAAAGGAAGGCGACGTGAACGTGGACAGGAGGCATGTCCTCCGCGCCCTGGCTGGGGCCGCCCTGGTGCTGGCCGGCCGCAGGCTGGGTGCCGCGGGGGATGGGCGGGGAAGCGAAGCGGAAACGGCGACGCGGGGAGACCCTACGATGTTCAAGCTCTACTCGGTGGCCAAGGGGGACTTCCTCATGGCGGAGAAGGTGGTCAAGACGGACGACGAGTGGCGCTCCCAGCTGACTCCCACCCAGTACCACGTGACGAGGGAGAAGGGCACCGAGCGAGCCTTCACCGGCGAGTACTGGGACCACCACGGGAAGGGGGTGTACCAATGCGTCTGCTGCGGGACCGACCTGTACTCCTCCGAGGACAAGTACGAGTCGGGGACGGGTTGGCCGAGCTTCTGGAAGCCCGTGGCCGAGGAGAACGTCTACACCCTCCAAGACCGCAGCTGGTTCATGGTGCGCACCGAGGTGCTGTGCCGCCGCTGCGATGCCCACCTGGGCCACGTGTTCGGGGACGGCCCGCCCCCGACCGGGCAGCGCCACTGCATCAATTCGGCCGCGCTCAAGTTCGCGGGGACCGAGGCGTGAGAGACGACCCGGTAGGCGCGAGGCCCTTGGGGTGGAGTGGGAGCCTGTGCTTCGCCCTTGCGGGGCTGCTGCTCTCCGGGGCGGCGGTGTCGTCACCGGCCGTGGCGGCCGGTGGGGTCTCCTGCCCCTCGGTTGGTCCGGCTGTGCGAGGCCAGGAGGAGCCGAACGCCGAGGCCGCCCGCGTGTCGCTCGAGGCGGACCGCCGTGCGGCCGCGCCGATCGACGGGGTCCGCCCGGCCCGGACGGAGGTCGCCACCTTCGCCCTGGGCTGATTCTGGGGCGTGGACTCCCGGTTCGGGAGTATCGAGGGGGTTGTTCGGACGGCGGCGGGCTACACGGGCGGATCGAAGGTCGATCCCACCTACCGGAGCCTGGGGGACCACACGGAGGCGGTGCAGGTGGAATACGACCCGGACCGGGTCTCCTACGGGGAACTGCTCGCGGTGTTCTGGGAGGGGCACGACCCGACCGCGCAGACGTGGTCCCGCCAGTACCGGAACGCCGTGTTCTGGCACGGCGAAGGGCAGCGCAGGGCGGTGGAGGAGAGCCGGCGGCAACTCGAGGCTAGCCTCGGCGGGGAGGTGCGAACCGACGTCGAGCCGGCGGGGCGGTTCTACCCCGCCGAGGACTACCACCAGAAGTACCTCCTGAAGCGCCACCCTCGGGTGTGGAGCGAGGTCCGCGCGCGGTACGGCTCGGCCGCCGCTGCGGAAGCCTCCACCGCCGCGGCCCGTATCAACGGGTACCTCGGAGGCAATGGGTCGCCATCGCAAGACGATCTCCGGGAACTCGGTCTGTCCCCCGAGGCCCGGGCGGCGGTGGAGGGGGCGCTGGGGCGCTGAACCCGCCGCCGCGGCGCTTTCGACGTCCCGCTCCCGTCAGGTCCGCGCCGATCCGCCGTAGAGCTTCTCCTCCTCGCATCGGAGCAGATTCCTGCGCCGCTCCCAGTCCGACCAGCCCTCCATGAGGTCCCTCAGGTGGGGGTAGGCGGTGAGGAATCCCACCCCGCGCACCCGGTGCGGCAGTCGGCACCCCGTGCAGCGGACCAGCACCAGCACGTCGTTGCCCTCGTCGCACGCGGTCCCGAAGATGCAGTCGAACTCCTCCAGCACCCAGGTCGTGCCGCACGAGGGGCAGGCGATCCGCTGCTCGAAGGCCCGGGCCTCGAGTTCCACGCGAGCCCAAAGGCCTCGGTCGTCCTGCCGCCAGTCGGGTGGGCCGATCCGGCAGACGCCCCCGCGGACTTCGACCGTGTACCATCGGCCCTCGGGGGTCTTTCGGGCTTCTCGCATCGCGGCGGTGGAGGGGGGCTGCACGGCCCCCGTCAGACCCCGCGCTCGGCGCGGGGCCAGAGGATCCGGTGGAGTTGGACCTGCAGGCGCACGTCCAACCGATCCGCCAGGAGCCAGCGAGCCAGTTCCGCCGGGTCGAGCGCACCCCACACCGGCGAGAGGCTCACACGGGCGCGCCGGGGCAGGTCGTGCTTCGCCAGCACGGCCCTGGCCCACTCGTAATCGCCCCGGTCGGCGCAGACCACCTTGACCTCGTCGGTGGGCTTCAGTAGCGCCAGGTTCTCCCACCGGTTGGAATCCGCCATGCCGGAACCGGGAGTCTTCAGGTCCATCACGACGCAGACCTCCGGCGGCAAACCCTGCAGGGGAAGGCTTCCGTTGGTCTCGAGCAGGACCCTCCGGGATTTCGACAGTTCCTCGAGGAGGGGGATGGTGCCCGGCTGGAGCAGGGGTTCGCCCCCCGTGACCTCCACGGTGCCGAGGCCCTCCCGGGCCACCTGCCGAGCGATCGCCTCGGCCGCCATGGGCGTCCCCCCCTCCCTCGCGTACCGGGTGTCGCAGTAGGAGCAGTCCAGGTTGCATCCGGCCAACCGCACGAAGGTGCAGGGATAGCCCGCCCAGTGGGATTCCCCCTGGATGCTCGAGAAGATCTCGGTCACGAGCAGCGTCGCCGGCATGGGTGCAGGCTAGCACGGCGTCGCGGAGGGGACCAGGGAAGGCCGCCGGAGGCGGCTCCGGCGGCCCCGAAGTTGCATCAGCCGCCGGCGTCCCGAGACGAACGAAAGGAGGGCATCCATGGTCTTCGAGCTCACCCCCGAACAAAAGATGGTCCAGGAGCAGGCCCGGCGTTTCGCCGAGAACGAGATCAAGCCCAACGTCGAGAAGGAGGAGGCGGAGCACGCCTTCCCCCTGGAGCGCGTGAGGGCGATGGCGGAGTTGGGCTTCTTCGGCTGCGCGATCGACGAGCAGTACGGCGGCAACGGCATGGGGTTCCTGGAGAGCGCCCTGCTCGCCGAGGAGATCGCCAAGGTGAGCCCCTCCTGGCGGCTGCCCTTCAACATGCAGAACCTCGGCCCGGCGGTGACGGTGCAGGAGTTCGGGACCGAGGAGCAGAAGGAGGCCTACATCCCCGGGTGGGTCAACGCGGAGAAGGTCGGGTTCTTCGCCATCACCGAGCCCAACAGCGGCTCCGACGTGGCGAGCATGAAGACCACGGCGAAGGACTGTGGGGACCACTGGCTTCTCAACGGGCAGAAGACGTGGATCAGCAATGCCCACATCGGCGACGTGGGGCTCGTGTACGCCTACACGGACCGGGCGGCGAAGTACAAGGGGATGACCTGCTTCCTCGTGGATCTCAAGAGCACCCCCGGGATCACGACCCGGGCGATCGAGACCAAGCTGGGCCTGCACTGCGCGCCCACGGGCGAGATCCTGTTCGACGACGCCCGGATCCCCAAGGACTCCGTTCTCGGTCAGGTGGGGGACGGATTCCGGATCTGCATGTGGCAGCTCAACAACACCCGGCTCGGGTGCGCGGCCGGAGCCCTGGGCTGCGCCGGGGGCGCCATCGACCTCGCCGTCCAGTACGCGAACGAGCGCACCCAGTTCGGGCAACCGATCGGCAAGTTCCAGATGATCCAGGCGTCCATCGCGGAACTCGTGGCGGAACACCACGCCGCCCAGTTGCTCGTGTACCGCGCCGCCTACCTGAAGGACCGGAAGAAGCCCAACCAGTACGAGACCTCGATCGCCAAGTACTACGCGGCGGAGGCCGCGGTGCACGCGACCAACGAGGTCATGAAGATCTACGGGTCCTGGGGGTTCTCGACCGAGTACCCGATCGAGCGCTACTTCCGCGACGCCAAGTCCTACCAGGTGGTGGAGGGGACCTCCAACGTGCAGAAGACCATCATCGCCGGCATCGCGTTGGGCCACACGCCCAACCGTTGACGGGCCGCCGGGGGCGGCTGCGGCTGGTCCGAGGGTTGCATAAACAACCGACCGGTTGGTAGTCTCGTCCGGCCGCGCATACGGTTCCCGGCACGGGCGCCGTCCGGTGCCCCGGCCGAGGGCGGCGGCCGTCGGTGGAGATTGAGCCGCTCTCGGTGAAAGGTCACCTCCGAGCGACACCCTGCGGGCAGGAGCAACCACATGAACATCGCAGACGCGCTGGAGCGCAACCGGCTGTTCTTCCCGGATCACGAGGCCATCGTCTTCGGGGGACGAACGTGGAGCTACGCGCAGTTCTGGGACGAGGCGTGCCGGGTCGC
This sequence comes from uncultured Thermodesulfobacteriota bacterium, assembly GCA_964548515.1. GTDB lineage: Bacteria > Desulfobacterota > Deferrisomatia > Deferrisomatales > JACRMM01 > CAZGRT01. The sequence continues at coordinate 1,950 of CAZJSF010000157.1, read as the reverse complement.
CGGAAGCCTTCGCTCCCTGGGGGTGGGCAAGGGCGACAAGGTCTGCCTCTTCCTCACCAACTGCCCGGAGTTCATCGTGGCGTACTACGCGTGCCAGAAGCTCGGCGCGGTGTGCGTGTCGATCTCGAGCATGAGCAAGGCCGACGAGGTCGAGTACATGGTGAACGACAGCGAGGGCGTCGTCCTGGTCACCGAGGCGGCCCTCGGCGGTGAGGTGCCCGCTCGGGATCGGATTCCCGGGGTGCGCACGGTCGTCTTCCTGGAGGGCGCCGGCGGCGACCGCACCTGGAACGACCTCCTCGCCGGCTCCGCCGACGTGCCGACGGAGTACACGGAGAGGGACGACGGGGCGGCGATCATCTACACCTCGGGGACGACCGGGAAGCCGAAGGGCGTGGTCCTGACCCACGGCAACCTCGTCTCGAACACGAACGCCACGAAGTACATGTGCGGGATGCGGGCCGACGACCGCGCCATCTGCTTCCTGCCCATCTACCACTCGTTCGCGCAGAACTTCATCTTCAACGCCGTGGTCCAGGCGGGGTGCACGCTGGTGCTCCACAAGAAGTTCGATCTCGACGCCGTGCTCGAGAGCCTGCGGCGCGATCGGGTGACCCGGTGGTATGCGGTGCCGGCCATCTACATCATGGTGCTCAACGACCCCCGCGCGGACGAGGCGCTTAAGACCGTGCGCTACAGCTTCTCCGCCGCGTCGTCCATGCCCGGCGAGGTGGCCCGCCGCTGGAAGGATCGCTTCGGGCTCACGGTGAACGAGGGGTACGGCTTGACCGAGAGCACCCCCTTCGCCACCTACAACCACGAGGTGCGCCACAAGGAGGGCTCGGTGGGCACCGCCATCATGAACGTGGAGGTCCGCATCGTCGACCCGGAGGGCAACGAGGTGCCCCGGCGGGAACTCGGCGAGATCTGGATCAAGGGCCCCAACGTCATGAAGGGGTACTACCGCAAGCCCGAGGCCACCGCGGAGACCGTGGTGAACGGCTGGCTGCGCTCCGGGGACATCGGCTACATGGACGAGGAGGGCTACGTCTTCATCGTGGACCGGCTCAAGGACATGATCGACTCCGCGGGGCTCAAGGTGTGGCCTCGGGAGGTGGAGGAGATCCTCTACGCTCACCCGAACGTCCGGGAGTGCGCGGTCATCGGGGTCCCCCACGAGGTCTTCGGGGAGACGGTGAAGGCCGTGGTGGCGCTGCGCTCGCCCGGCGCCACCAGCGTCGAGGAGATCGTGGCGCACTGCAAGAAGAGCCTCGCCGACTACAAGGCGCCGCGGATCGTCGAGTTCCTGGAGGACCTTCCCAAGAACGCCACGGGCAAGATCCTCAAGCGCGAACTGCGGGACCGGGAGCGAGCGCCGAAGGACTGAGCATCCATTCCGCCGGGCCCCGGCTCCGACCGGACCCGGGACGCGCCGGCACTGTTCGAGGAGGCACGATGTTTACCAAGGCCTACATCCCGTTTCGCGGCTACTACTCCAGCCCCTTCTCCAAGTGGCAGATGACGCTGGCCAACGAGCACTCCCTCGTGCTCGGGGCGGCAACCGCCTCCCGCTGGCTCGCCCAGAAGCAGATCGACCCGAAGGCCTTCGACTACCTGTACCTGGGCTACACCATCCACCAGAAGCAGGCCTTCTACGGCGCCCCATGGGTCGCCGCGCTCCTGGGCGCGGAGGGCACCCCGGGGTGCAACGTGAGCCAGGCCTGCTCCACGGCCACCACCTGCCTGTACTATGCTGCGGCGGGCGTGGAGAGTGGGATGTTCGGCACGGTGCTCACGCTGGCCGCGGACCGGACCTCCAACGGGCCCCACATCGTCTGGCCCAACCCCGCCGGCCCCGGCGGCGAAGTGATCCACGAGAACTGGCTCATGGACAACTTCAACCACGACCCGTTCGCCAAGAACGCCATGATCCAGACCGGCGAGAACGTG
>CAZJSF010000156.1:0-6352 GCA_964548515.1 uncultured Thermodesulfobacteriota bacterium | reverse complement strand
GGAGTTCCTGGTCTCCCACTTCCCCCGCACGAGCCCGCTGCACCAGGGAGTCCGCCGGCAGCACTGAGGCGCAGCCCGCGGGGGACCGCCCCACCCCGGCAGGGGGGGGCTCGGTCGATCGGGGATGGTTCAGGAGAGAGGGCGACGGGCGACAGGGGACGTGGCGCGGTCCCCGGCGACCGCCAGCACCGCGTCCACCTCGAGGCCGGCAGCCGCCGGGTCCAGCACCTGGGCCACGGTGCGGGTGAAGGCCCCGGAACCGCCCGGTTCGGCCTCCCGCAGGTCGACGTCCCGCGGGTGGGGAAGCCGGCTCCCGTCCGCGGCGCCCGCCAACCGCACCCAGGGCCGGAGGAGTTGGCCCGGATTCTGGTGCACCACCACCCCGGTCTCCCCCGTGTCCAGCCCGACCACCGACCCCACCGGGTAGATCCCCAGGCAGCGGATGAACTTCTGCACGTACACGGGGTGGAAGTGGGTGCCGCTCCAGCCGTAGAGCTTCCGCAGCGCGCGCGTCGGCGTCATGCCCCTCTGGTAGGGCCGGTCGGTCGTCATGGCGTCGTAGACGTCGGCGATCGCCGCGACGAGCCCGAACTTGCCCACCTTGATCCCCTCGAGCCGGCGGGGGTACCCGCTCCCGTCGAACCGCTCGTGGTGGCCGAGGGGGACCGCCGAGCAGTCCATGGGCACGGAGCGGGCTTCCAGGAGGAGCTTCGCCCCGTGGAGCGAGTGGGTCTTGACCACCTCGTACTCCGGTCCGCCCAGGGGACCCCGCCGGCGGATCAGTTCGTCGGGGATGCGGGCGTTGCCGAGGTCGTGCAGGAGGGCTCCCAACCCGAGCCGGAGGAGTTCCTTGTCGAGGATCCCCAGCTCCGCGCCCAGGACAAGGGAGAGGAGCGCCACGTTCACGCTGTGACGGAGGTTGTACTGGTGGAAATCCTGCCGGCGGCACTGGATCAGCAGGGCGTCGCGGTTGCGGAACAGGGAGGCGATGAGGTCCCCGACCATGAGGGTGGCGCTCTCGCCGTCGGCCCGGTCCCCTCGCGCCACGATGCCGAACTCCCGCTGCACGCAGAGGTTCGCCTCCGCGTAGAGGTCGCGGGCCTGGCGGTACTCGGTGTCGAAGGCGGCGTGCGGTGCCTCCCCCGCCGGCTCTTCGACTTCCAGGAGCTCCCGGCGCAGGCGCTCGTCGAGCTCGGCCTCCGCGGCCCGTGCCGGGAGCGCCCGGGCGCTGTCCCGCCCGCGCTCGGTGTCGATGAAGACCTCGGTCATGCGGCAGCCGAGCATGCGGTCGATGTCGCGGGCGCCGCGGATCGTGACGTGGTTGGCGAGGAAGGGGTGGCGGAGCCAGGGGGTGTTCAGGTCGGATACGAACATCCCTGGCTCGAGGTGTTCCACCCGGATCTTCTTGATCATTGCTGACCGTCCGTGGCCGCGGGGTTCGTCCGTGGAGTGCGCCGGTGACATCCCGATGATCGGCTCGGGAGGCCGTCTCCTTGAGCCCTCCGGCCTTGACGGAGACCGGCGAGACGCTAGAGTCGTCCACCGCGAGAGCCCACCCCTGCAGGAGGAGTCACCGTGAGGAGAGCATCGTCATGGACCGCACTGGCAGCCCTGTCGCTGGTGCTAGCGGCCGGGCTGCCCGCCCGGGCCGTCGGGCCGGGCTCCCCGGCACCGGAGTTCGAGGCGGACTCGACGGCGGGGAAGATCCGCCTGAGCGACTACGCGGGCAAGAAGCACGTGGTCCTGGCGTTCTACTTCGCGGACTTCACCGGGGGCTGAACGGCGGAGATGGAGGCGTTCCAGGGGGACCTCGCGTCCTTCGAACGCCTCGACGCCCAGGTGCTGGGCGTGAGCCCCGACGACGTGGAGACCCACCGACGGTTCGCGGAGAAGCTGGGACTCGGCTTCCCCCTGGTCTCGGACCCCGGAGGGCGCATCGCCGCCCGCTACGGGAAGGGCCGCATCACCTTCCTGATCGACAAGGCGGGAATGGTGCGCCACGTGGCCGAGGGGATGCCCGACAACGACGTGCTTCTGGATCAACTCGGCAAGATCGCGGCGCCGTGAGCAGCCGCGCCCGCCCCCCTGGAGCCGCCCGCGGCGGCAGGAAGGCCCCATGAGCATCGTGATCGACCCGAAGAAGTGTCGCGGCTCCGGCGAGTGCGTGAAGGTGTGCCCGGAGAAGGCCATCGCCCTGGCGGGCGGCAGGGCGGTTCTGGACCCGAAGAAGTGCGACGGGGACGGTATCTGCATCCCCGCCTGCCCCCACGGCGCGATCCGCCCCGCGGACGAGGGCTAGGGGGCAGGCTGCCCGAGAAGCACGCCGCGCAAAGGGTTCGACGGGGCCGTCCCCGAGAATCCCCAGCGGAAAGGCCCGTGGAAGGAGGTTTCAGCCTCCCGCAGGACCGGACGGCGCCCGCCTCATCCTTCCGGGCACCTTCCTCCCCTCCCGTCCCTCCCCCGGCTCCCGCCCGGTCGCCCCGTCAGCGCTGCGGGGTGGAAGGGGGAGGCCCGACGCGCAGGAGGGGCCGCAGCCGTTCCAGGGTCTTGGGTCCCACGCCGGGGACACGGCGGAGCTCCTCCACGGAGGAGAAGGCGCCGAGACGCGACCGGGTGTCGAGGATGGCGGCGGCGGTCTTGGGTCCCACGCCGGGGAGGGCCTCGAGGTCCTCGCGGTCCGCGGCGTTGAGGTCCAGGGGCGTGCCGAGGAGGAGCCCCTCCCAGCCGTCCGGGGCGGCGGCGAGGGGCGGGCGCGCGCCCGCCGGAGACCAGAGGAGCCGCCCGGTCGCCGGCTCGCGGTACACCTGGGGGCGTGGGGGTTCCCGGCAACTGCGGAGCCACGGTGCGGAGAGGGCGAGGGCGAGCCCCAGCCCCGCCATCAGGAGCAGGCCCGCGACGGCACGGGCCGCGGGGCGGCGATCGGAGGCGGGCTCCCCCATGGCGGCGGCCGTCAGGCTGCCCCGGCCCGCTCCTCGTCGCGCATCAGCTTGTAGTCGATGGAGTCCACCAGAGCCTGCCAGGAGGCCTGGATCACGTTCTCGCTCACCCCGACGGTACCCCAGGTCTCCCGCCCGTCGCTCGACTCGATCAGCACCCGCACCCGCGATTCGGTGCCGCCGCCCGAGGTGAGCACGCGGACCTTGAAGTCCAGCAGCCGCACGTTGCGGATCGCCGGATAGAACTTCTCCAGGGCCTTTCGCAGGGCGGCGTCCAAGGCGTTGACCGGGCCGTTCCCGATGGCCGCGGTGTGCTCCACCACGCCGTCCACCCGCAGCATGATCGTGGCCTCGGCGATCGGCTCCTCGTTCTCGTGGCGCTTCTCGTCGATCACCCGGAAGCCGATGAGCTCGAAGAACCTGCGGTGGCGCCCGAGGCTCTTCTTCAGGAGGATCTCGAAGCTCCCCTCCGCACCCTCGTACTGGTACCCCTCGGACTCCAGGCGCTTGACCTTCTCCACCACCTCGGAGGCGAGGTCGCTCTCCCCGTCGAGTTCGATCCCCAACTCCAGGGCCTTGCTCACGACGTTGGACCGTCCGGCCAGGTCCGAGATGAGGATGCGCTGGCTGTTCCCCACCAGGCCCGGCTCGATGTGCTCATAGGTCAGGGGGTTGCGGCGCACGGCGGAGACGTGGATCCCCCCCTTGTGGGCGAAGGCGCTGTCCCCGACGAAGGGCTGGTGCTTGTCGTGGTGGAGGTTCGCCAGTTCGTTGACGAACCGCGCCACGTCCCGGAGGCGCTTGAGCCGGTCGGCGGAGATGCACGAGCGCCCCATCTTGAGCACCAGGTTCGGGATGATCGACACCAGGTTCGCGTTCCCGCACCGCTCGCCGTACCCGTTGACGGTTCCCTGCACGTGGGTCGCCCCGGCCTCCACCGCCACGAGGGTGTTGGCCACCGCCAGGTCGCCGTCGTTGTGGCAGTGGATGCCCAGCGTCACGGGAACCCCCTCGCGCACCTCGGCGACGATCCGCCGGACCTCGCTGGGCAGGCTGCCCCCGTTGGTGTCGCACAGCACGACCACGTCGGCGCCGCCCCGCAGGGCGGCCCGGAGGGTGCGGAGAGCGTACTCGGGGTTCGCCTTGTACCCGTCGAAGAAGTGCTCGGCGTCGTACACCACCTCCGCCACGTGGCGCTTGAGGTACGCCAGGCTCTTCTCCACGATCTCCTCGTTCTTCTCCAGGGAGATGCGGAGGGCCTGCTCCACGTGGAAGTCCCACGACTTGCCCACCACCGTGACCACCGGGGTCTCCGCCTCCAGGAGCGCCTGGATGTTGGCGTCGTCCTCGGGTTCCACGTCGGCCCGGCAGGTGCTGCCGAAGGCGGCGAGCCTCGCCTGCTCGAGACGCAGGGACCGGGCCTCGCGGAAGAACTGGATGTCCCGCGGGTTGGAGCCGGGCCACCCCCCCTCCACGTAGTGCACGCCCAGGGAGTCGAGCTTCTGGGCGATCCGGAGCTTGTCCTCCACGGTGAGGGAGATGTCCTCGGCCTGGGTGCCGTCGCGCAGCGTGGTGTCGTAGATGCGGATCATGGGAGTGTCCGTGGCGGGTGACGGGTCACCCTTCCCTCGAGAGCCCGAAGGCGTCGTGCAGCACGCGAACCGCCAGTTCGGTGTACTTCTCCTCGATCACGCAGGAGACCTTGATCTCCGAGGTCGAGATCATCAGGACGTTGATCCCCTCGGCGGCGAGCACGTCGAACATCTTGGCGGCCACGCCCGCGTGGCTGCGCATGCCCACGCCGACGATGGACACCTTCGCGATGCCGACATCCGACGTGACCTCGGTCGCCCCGAGCTCCCGGGCCACCGGCTCGATAACCGTGAGAGCGCGCTTGAGGTCGGCCTTCGGCACCGTGAAGGTCATCGAGGCCCGGTCCTCCGCCCCGACGTCCTGGACGATCATGTCCACGTTGATGCTCTTCGCGGCCAGGCTGCCGAAGACCCTGGCGGCGATGCCCGGCCGGTCCGGCACCCCGCGCACGCTCACCTTCGCCTCGTTGCGGTCGTACGCGACCCCCGACACCACCACCTGTTCCATCTTCGCGTCCTCCTCCACGACCCAGGTGCCCTCGTTGTCGTTGAACGAGGAGCGCACGTGGACCGGAACCTTGTACTTCTTGGCGAACTCCACGGAGCGGATCTGCAGGACCTTCGCGCCCACGCTGGCGAGCTCGAGCATCTCGTCGTAGGAGATGCGATCGAGCTTGCGCGCCCGGTCGTAGACGTTCGGGTCCGTCGTGTACACCCCGTCCACGTCGGTGTAGATCTCGCAGGCGTCCGCCTTGAGGGCGGCCGCCACCGCCACCGCGCTCGTGTCCGACCCTCCCCGGCCCAACGTGGTGATGTTGTCCTGGGGGTCCACCCCCTGGAACCCCGCCACGATCACCACCCTGCCCTCGGCGAGCGCGGCGCGGATCGCCTCGGTCCCCACGTCGGCGATGCGCGCCTTGGTGTGGGCGGAGTCGGTCCGCACCTTCACCTGCTGGCCGGTCATGGACCGGGCCGGGACGCCCGCCGCGATCAGCGTCATGGCCAGCAGCGCGATGGTCACCTGCTCGCCGGTAGCCAGCAGCACGTCCATCTCCCGCTCGTCGGGCAGGTCCGTGACCTGGTGGGCGAACTTGATCAGGCCGTCGGTGGCGCCGGACATGGCCGACACCACCACCACCACGTCGTGGCCCTCGGCACGGTATCGCGCCACCCTCTCGGCGACGTTTCGGATGCGGTCGACGTCGCGAACCGACGTCCCGCCGTACTTCTGGACGATCAGCGACATGGAGCTCAGGCCTCCTTCGCCGGACGCCGGCCCATCTTGTGGATGGAGAGGCCCATCGTGTCCTCGCTGGCCTCCAGCACCACCTCGCTCAGGGTCGGGTGCACGTGGATCGTGGTCACGATGTCTCCGGGAGAAGCCTCCATCCGCATGGCGAGGGCGACCTCCCCGATGACGTCCGAGGCGTGGGCGCCCACCACGGCCGCCCCCACGACCCGCCCCGTCTCCTCGTGGGACAGGAGCTTGATGAAGCCCTCCGGCTCGCCCATGCACAGGGCCTTGCCGCTGGCCGCGAAGGAGAAGCGCCCGACCTTGTAGGCGATCTTCTGCTCCTTGAGCTGCGCCTCCTTCATCCCCACGCAGGCCACCTCGGGGCCGGTGAAGATCGCGTAGGGCACCACGGAGTAGTCCATCCAGTACTTCTTGCCCAGCGAGTTGTGCACGGCCACCAGGGTCTCGCTCGTGGCCACGTGGGCCAGCATGAACTGCCCCACCACGTCTCCCACGGCGTAGACGCCCGGCACCGACGTCTCCATCTCGTCGTTGACCTGGACCCGGCCCTTCGGGTCCAGCGCCACCCC
>CAZJSF010000155.1:0-6355 GCA_964548515.1 uncultured Thermodesulfobacteriota bacterium | reverse complement strand
CACGAGTTCTGTGAACACGTCGCGGACTACGAGTGTATGCTGCTCGTGCGTGAGAAGTGAGAAGTGAGAAGTGAGAAGTGAGAAGTGAGAAGTGAGACGGGTGACGGGTGACGGGTGACGGGTGACGGGTGACGGGTGACGGGTGACGGGTGACGAGCGCTGGGAGGAGATGCGGGACCCCGAGGCCGCGGAGCCCCAGTTCCGCCTCGACGGCTGGATCGCGCCCGCGCCCTTCGAGAGGCTGTGCGGGCTGGAGATCCGGGAGGCCGCCGAGGGCCGTGCCGTGCTGCGGATGCCCTTCCGCGTAAAGCTCGCCCAGGGCGGCGGGCTGCTGCACGGCGGCGCGGTGACCACCCTGGCGGACACGGCCGTGGCCATGGCGATCAAGAGCCTCGTCGACCCCGGCACCCGATTCGCCACGTTGGAACTCTCCACCCGGTTCCTGGCGCCCGTGCGGCGGGGCTGGGTGGAGGCGCGGGCGCGGGTCGTCCGCTTCGAGGGCCGCGAACTCGAGGGGGAGGCCGAGGTCTTCGACGAGGGGGGGACCCTGGCGGCCCGCTTCCACTCCCGGTTCCGGCTCGCCAGGCAGCCCTGAACCGAACGAGGCAGCGCATGTACGGCATCTTCGACCCCATCGACCTCGGTCCCCTGACGGCGCGGAACCGGATCGTCCGTTCGGCCACCTGGCTCGGCCTCGCCGACGGGGCGGGTCGGGTCACCGACGAGTTGGTGGCGCGGTACGCCGAACTGGCCGGGGGCGGCGCCGGGGTCGTGATCACGGGCTACGCCTTCGTGAGTCCGGAGGGCCGGCAGATGCCGCGCATGCTCTCCGCCCACGAGGACGAGAGCGTGCCCGGTCTCGCGCGCCTGGCCCGGGTCCTGCGGGACGCGGGCGCCCTGGCGGGCCTTCAGATCGTCCACGCGGGGGGACAGACCCGCTCCGAGTGGGTGGGCGGCGGGGTTCCCCTGGCGCCGTCGTTCCTGGAGAGCCCCCAGTACCCCGAGGTGCCCCGGGAGCTCACGGCGGAGGAGATCGCGCGGATCGTGGGGGACTTCGGCCGGGCCGCACGGCGGGCCCGCGAGGCCGGCTTCGACTTCGTGCAGATCCACGCGGCCCACGGGTTCCTGGTCAACCAGTTCCTGTCTCCGGCCACCAACCAGCGAACGGACCGCTACGGCGGGGAGCTGCGGCAGCGGTTCCGCTTCCTCCAGGAGGTGTGCGCCGCGGTGCAGGGCACCGCCGGGCCGGACTTCCCGGTGGCCGTGAAGCTCAACGGGTGCGACTTCGTCCCCGGCGGACTCGAGGTGGAGGACGCCTGTCGGGTGGCCGGCTGGCTCGACCTGCGGGCCCCGTGCTTCCTGGAGGTGAGCGGCGGCACGCCGGGGTCGGGGGACCTGGGTGCAGCGCGGGCGGTGAAGCCGATATCGGGGGAAGCCTACTTCCGCGACCTCGCCACGGCGGTGAAGCGGCAGGTCACCGCGCCGGTGGCCGTGGTCGGGGGATTGCGGCGACCCGAGACCCTGGAGCAGATGCTCTTCGAGAACGCCGCGGACCTCTTCAGCCTGTCGCGCCCGCTCCTCTGGGAGCCGGACCTGCCCCGCCGCTGGGAGGCCGGGGATCGACAGCCCGCCCGGTGCATCAGCTGCAACGGGTGCTTCGCCCCGGGCCGGGAAGGCCGGGGCGTGCGTTGCGTGGTCCGGGAGCGGGAGGCCGAGGACGCCGGGTCCCGGGGCGAGGGGTGAGATGAGGGCGTCGGGAGCCCGGCAGCGGGCGCCTGCCCGGCCGGCGCGGGATTCCTTCGAGCAGTTCAACGCGACCGAGCTGTACTGTCCCCGGTGCGGCCGGGCGATGCCCGTCCGACCCCGCCTGTTCCTGGTCCTCCCGGAGGGGGACCGCTACACGTACCACTGTGCCGGGTGCGGAGACGTCCTCGGCCAGAAGCTGGCGAGGCCCGCCCCGCTGACCGCGGCGCGTACCTCCTGACCCGGGCACGGAACGCCCCGCTGTTGCCGGGCCAGGGGGCTTCCGGTATCGTCCCCGTCGGCCTCGTCCATTCGTTCGAGCGGCCGGTTCGGTCGCCGTCCTCAGGAGGAACCCCATGAGCCGACTCCTCTGGTCTCCCAGCCCCGAGAAGGTCGCCCGAGCCAACCTGACCCGGTTCATCGAGTACGCGAACCGGGAGAACGGGCTGACCCTGGCCGGGTACGACGAGCTGTACGAGTGGTCCGTACGAGACATCCCGGCGTTCTGGGAAACGATGTGGAGGTTCGCCGGCATCCGCGCGACCGCCCACGAGGCCGTCCTGGAGAACCCGGTGATGCCGGGCGCGCGGTGGTTCCGCGGGGCGAAGCTCAACTTCGCGGAGAACCTGCTGCGGTACCGCGACGACCGCCCCGCACTGACGTTCGTGGGGGAGGCGGGGAAGCCCGGGGCCACGCTGACCTACCGCGAGCTCTACGAACAGGTCGCCCGCATGGTTCGCTTCCTCTCCGACGCCGGCGTGACCCGCGGCGACCGGGTGGCGGGGTTCATGCCCAACCGCATCGAGACGGTGGTGGCCATGCTGGCGGCCACGAGCCTGGGCGCCATCTGGTCGTCCTGCAGCCCGGACTTCGGGTTCAAGGGCGTGATGGACCGCTTCGGCCAGATCGCGCCCAAGGTGCTGGTGACGGCGGACGGGTACTTCTACAACGGCAAGTCCTTCGGCTCGTTGGAGCGGGTAGCGGAGGTGGCACGGGAGATCGGGTCCATCGAGAAGATCGTGGTGGTGCCGTTCGTGTCCGCCGGGCCCGACCTGTCGGCGGTCCCCAAGGCGGTGTCCTGGCAGGACGCCCTGGACAACGACGCCCGGGAGATCGACTTCGTCCAGCTGCCCTTCGACCACCCGATCTACATCATGTACTCCTCGGGGACGACGGGGGTCCCCAAGTGCATCGTCCACGGGGCCGGCGGGACGCTCGTCCAGCACGCGAAGGAACTCGTCCTCCACTGCGACCTCACGCGGGAGGACACCATCTTCTACTTCACCACCTGCGGGTGGATGATGTGGAACTGGCTGGTGAGCTCGCTCTTCGTGGGGGCGAAGGTGGTCCTGTTCGACGGCAGCCCCGGCTACCCCGACATGTCCGTGCTCTGGAAGATGGCTCAGGACCAGAAGGTCACGGTCTTCGGCACGAGCGCCAAGTACATCGCCATGTGCGAGAAGAGCGGCGTGCGCCCCGGTGCGGACTTCGACCTCTCCCCCCTCAAGGCCATCTGCTCCACCGGTTCCCCGCTGGCGGTGGAGGGCTTCGAGTGGGTCTACCGGGAGGTCAAGGCGGACGTCCAGCTCGCGTCGATCTGCGGCGGCACCGACATCATCTCCTGCTTCATCCTGGGCTCTCCGATCAGCCCCGTGTACGCGGGGGAGATCCAGAAGCGGGGCCTCGGGATGAAGGTGGAGGCGTGGGACGACGACGGCCGGCCGGTGGTGGGCCAGAAGGGTGAACTCGTCTGCACGGCGCCCTTCCCGTCGATGCCGGTCTGCTTCTGGAGCGACCCCGACGACGAGAAGTACCTGGACGCCTACTTCCGGCACTACCCCGGGGTTTGGCGCCACGGCGACTACATCGAGGTCACCGAGCACGGCGGCGTGGTCGTGTACGGCCGCTCCGACGCGACCCTGAACCCCGGCGGGGTCCGCATCGGAACCGCGGAGATCTACCGGCAGGTTGAGGCCCTCGAGGAGGTCGTGGAGTCGCTGGTGATCGGCCAGCCCTGGGAGGACGACGTCCGGGTCGTCCTGTTCGTGGTCCTCCGGCCGGGCCGCAAGCTCGACGACGCTCTCCAGAAGAACATCCGCGACCAGATCCGTCGGAACACGACGCCCCGCCACGTGCCCGCGAAGATCATCCAAGTCCCGGAGATCCCCCGCACGATCAGCGGCAAGCTCGTCGAGATGGCGGTCCTCAAGACCGTGCAGGGGCAGGAGGTCAAGAACAAGGACGCCCTCGCGAATCCCAAGGCCCTGGAGCACTTCAAGGACCTCGCGGAACTCAAGACGTGACCCGGCGGGGCGGGGCCGCGCCGCTCGACGTCGTCGCTGCCGTCATCCGGCGGGGTGACGGCCGCGTACTGCTGGCCCAGCGGTTGCCCGGAGGCCCCCACGGCGGGCTCTGGGAGTTCCCGGGGGGCAAGGTGGAGGAGGGGGAGAGCCGGGAGGCGGCGCTGCGTCGGGAGATCCGGGAGGAACTCGGCGTGGAGGTGGAGGTCGGGAGGGCCCTCCGCTCGGTGGACCACGACTACCCCCACGTCCGGATCCGGCTCCATGCCTACTCCTGCACCCTGGCGGCCGGTGTGCCCCGCCCCCTGCACTGCCAGGACTTCGCCTGGGTCCTGCCCGAGGAGTTCGGCTCCTACCCCATGCCCGCCGCGGACCTCCCCGTGGCCGCGGCCGTTCGGGGAGACGAAACTCCCTTGACTCCTTGTGAACAGTTTCATAGCCTGTCGCGACCCGTCCCCCCGGGGGGCGGCGAAATCCCACGGCGCTGAGGGGCACATCCCATGGACACCCTCGCGGGGCTCGGGCTGCTCTTCGTCAGTTCGGTCCTCGTAAACAACTTCGTCCTGGCCCGCTTCCTGGGCATCTGCCCGTTCCTGGGGGTCTCGAAGAAGATCGAGACCGCCATGGGCATGTCCATGGCGGTGGTGTTCGTGATGACCGTGGCGTCGGTGGTCACCTGGTTCCTCCAGGCCTTCGTCCTGGCGCCCTTCGGGCTCGAGTACCTCCAGACCATCGCGTTCATCCTGGTCATCGCCGCGCTGGTGCAGCTGGTGGAGATGGTGGTGCAGGTCACGAGCCCGGCCCTCTACCAGGCGCTGGGGATCTTCCTGCCGCTCATCACGACCAACTGCGCCGTCCTCGGGGTGGCGGTGCTCAACGTCCAGAAGGGCTACGGGTTCCTGGAGACGATCGTGTTCAGCGTGGGGGCGAGTCTCGGGTTCGGCCTCGCCCTCGTGCTCTTCTCGGGGATCCGGGAGAGGGTCTCCCTCTCCGACGTGCCGCGTCCCTTCCGGGGGACCGCCATCGCCCTGGTCACCGCCGGCCTCCTGTCGCTCGCCTTCATGGGCTTCGCGGGACTGGTGAAGTAGGGCGGCGATGGTCGAAGCGGTCCTCGTCCTAGGAGGTCTGGGCTGCGCGGCGGCCCTCGGGCTCGGCGCCGCGAGCCTGAAGTTCCGGGTACACGTCGATCCCAAGGTCGAGGAACTGGAGCGGTCCCTGCCCGGCGTGAACTGCGGCGCCTGCGGGTACGCCGGGTGCAATGCCCTGGCTCGGGCGCTGGCCGAGGGCAAGGCTTCGGCCAACGCCTGCATCCCGGGGGGAGCGGACGTGGCGGCGGCCGTGGCGCGGATCCTCGGGGTGGACGCGGGGGCGTCCGTGAAGAAGGTCGCCGTGGTCCACTGCAAGGGCGCCCGGGGCGTGGCCGGGGACAAGGGCGTGTACTCCGGGGTGCTCGACTGCCGGGCGGCCGCGCTCGTGGGGGGCGGCCCCAAGCTCTGCGCCCACGGGTGCATGGGGCTCGGAAGCTGCGAGAGGTCCTGTCCCTTCGACGCGGTCCACGTCGGGGACGACGGGCTCGCCCACGTGGACCGGGGCCGGTGCACCGGGTGCGGCAACTGCGTGGACGCCTGCCCCAAGCGCATCATCGACCTCATGCCGGCCTCGGAGCTCGTCTACGTGCGCTGCACGAACCCCCACAAGGGGAAGGCCGTCAAGGAGGTGTGCTCCCGGGGCTGCATCGGGTGCCGCCGTTGCGAGAAGACCTGCCCCTTCGAGGCCATCGCGATGGATCGCGACCTGGCCCGGATCGACCCGGCGAAGTGCACTTCCTGCGGCCTGTGCGCCACCGTGTGCCCCACCGGCAACATCGACGACCTGGTGGAGGTCCGCTACCGCGCGCGAATCGACGGGGGAACCTGTATCGGGTGCACGAAGTGCGTGAAGGCGTGCCCCGTGGAGGCCATCTCCGGCGAGAAGAAGAAGCCCCACGCCGTCGATCCCGAGAAGTGCATCTCCTGCTACCAGTGCATCGAGGTGTGCCCGGTCCACGCCATCGTCCAGGCGGACCCCTACCGCCGGGAAGCGCGGCGGGAGGAGGCGGGATGAGCGCCCGCACCTTCCGCGGAGGGGTGCACCCACCGGAGGAGAAGCACCGGACCTCGGGCAAGGCGGTGGAGTCGGTGCCGCTCCCCGAGAGGCTCTTCGTGCCCCTGAGCCAGCACATCGGCGCGCCGGCGCGCCCGGTGGTGCAGAAGGGCGATCGGGTCCTGGCCGGGCAGAAGATCGGCGAACCCGTGGGCTTCGTGTCGGCACCC
>CAZJSF010000154.1:0-6356 GCA_964548515.1 uncultured Thermodesulfobacteriota bacterium | reverse complement strand
GGAACCACCCGCACCTTCCAGTTCCCCTTATCGCCGCGAACGGTGTAGATCTCGGTGGTCGCCGTATCATTAAAAACCGGGCACAGGGGGCAGTTTCGGGAGGGCACGGCCGGGGGCTCCCGGATCAGGTCCGCCGGCTTCAGGGCCCTCTCCCGCGCCACGATCACCCATCGGCGCTTGAGGGGGTCGAAACGAAGGTCGCTCATGGAAGTCTCCGGATCAGGCGGACCACGCCTCCAGGTCGTGGTCCGTCGGGAGGGGGAGCTGGGCCATGTGGTAGAGGGGCGCCTGTTCGAGGATCTCCCCGTCCCGCGCGAGGCGGAACGCGATGAGGACATGGTCGGGCGAGGCGGCCTCGCCGCCTTCCAGGGGCAGGGACACCTCCGCCACGCGGCCCCACGCGCAGCGCGGGTCGGCGGCCTCCCCCTCCAGCACCTCGGGGTCGCCGCCGTCCAGAGGGAACCGCACGCGAAGCCGGCTCCGGGCCACCATCTCGACCTCCAGCCGCAGCCCCCGCCCCCGAAGTTCCTCCAGGCTGCCCTCCCCTTCCAGGCACAGGTGGAGCCGCCCGTCCCCGGTCCCGAAGCGTAGGCGCCGAAGGCTGCGGTCGGTGCGGTGCATGGCCCCGGCGTCGTATCCGAGGTCGAAGGAGCCCGCCGAGAGCCACTCGAAGTAGGACGAGACCTCCCCGTCCAGGCAGGGGTTCACCGGCCCCAACGGCGGCTCCACGAGTCCGCGGCGCACGCCCCCCTTGATGGGAACGTGCAGCTCGGCCGGCACCTCCAGCCCGGCGACCCGGTAGACGTTCATCAGGTGAAGCCGGAACAGCTGGTCGAACTCCCCCGCCTGGACGCTGTAGTGGTCGTCGCCGAGCCACCAGAACCAGTCGCTCCCCTCCGCGATCCGGATCTCCTGCCACGCGGCCTCCCGGGCCTCCGCGGACAGGCCCGGCTCCGCGTCGACGAGCCGGCACCGCGTCCTCTCCAGGAGCTCCCAGGCGCGGTTCTTCTCCGGGTGCCCCACCCACGTGGAGAACGAAGCGTATATCCAGGAACCGGGGTGCACCCGGGAGAGTGGCTTACCGCCGTCCAGACACTCCGAGAGGGTGGCGAAGCGCAGCTCGGGGTGCCGGGCCACCTCCCGGTAGACGCCCCGGAGGAACGGGGCGCCGTTGTCCGGGTAGAACTCCCAGGCATTCTCCCCGTCGAGGATCACGCTGATCGTGCCGCCCTGGGCCGCACCCCGGGCCAGTTCGCCGAGGCGTCCCACGAAGTCGCGCACCGCGAGCCCCGTCTCCCAGGACGCGTAGGAAAACCCCACCAGGTCGGCCAGCGCCTTGTCGCGGAAGAAGACCGAGATCTCCTTGCCCGCAGGGGAGCGGAAGCGGTGGGGTCGATACAGCTCCCCCCGGGCTTCCCCGGCCAGGGGGCGGCCGAGGCTCGCGGCGAGGACGTCCTCGTCCGTGGCAGCCCACCGGAGCCCGGCGTCGGCGAGCAGGGAGAGGGTCCCGTCGCTCACGGAGCCCTCCGAGGGCCAGAACCCCGCCGGATCCCTGCCGAAGACCTGCCGGTACCGAGCCAGCGCGTCCGTCACCTGTCGCGCCGCGTCGCCTTCGAAACCGCGCTGGACGACGGGAAGCGTCGCGTGGGGAAGGGCCTCGCGCGCACTTCGCATATCCAGGAGCAGCGGAACGATCGGGTGGTAGTAAGGAGTCGTCGAGATCTCGATGCGTCCGGCGTCCTGGGCCTCCCGGTAGTCGTGGAGAACCGTCCCGCACAGACCGTGGAGCGCCGCCAGGAGGCCCTCCTTCTCGGCCTGGGAGAAGCCCCGACCCTTTCGGAGCAGCGAACCGACGGCCGGGTCGCGCTCCCGGGCCATCGGGCCCGTCCACGCCAGGAGGAACAGGACTTCCAGGTCCAGGAGGTCCGCGTCGGAGAGCGCGCGGGCCGCCCGGCCGCCGTGGTACCCGGCCTTCTCCCGAAGCTCGTGGTAGCGCGGGAGCGGCCGGATCTGGCGTTCCGGGTGGGCGAAGAACAGGCGAGGCAGGAGGTCCGCACGGGCCTCTCCACCGAGTTCCCCCGGGTGGACGCGCAGTGGGTCGAGAAAGGTGTCACGGACGCCGGGGTCGGCGTAGTCCTCCAGTTGGTCGATCAGGCTGGGCACCAGGTTGAAGGTCGTGCGGGCGCCCGCCTCCAGGGCGAGGGCCAGCATGTCGAAGTAGTCCTTGGTGGCGTGGAGGAAGGTCCACGGCATCCGGTACTCGCCCCCCACCGGGTTCCGGTAGTAGGGCTGGTGCATGTGCCACAGGAACGCCACCGCCGCGGACAAGGCCGATCAGCCTCCGATCCAGCCCTCGACCTTCTCCCGGTACCCGGCCGCGAGCCGCTCGACCTCCCCGGGGTCCTCGCCCTCCACGACCAGGTGGAGCACGGGGCGATAGGGGTCCGGGAGCAGGAGCACGCTCGAGCCGTCGACCCACACCTGCACCCCGTCCAGGAAGCTCGCCTCCTTGTCCACGCTGTCCTCGCTCATCTTCCGCATGGCGAGCCCCTTGGACTCCACCGGGCAGGACAGCTCCGAGGCGAGGTACGCGAAGCGCGGCAGGCTCTCGAACACGTCGCCCACGCTCCGGTCGGCCTTGCCGAGCAGTTCCAGGATGCGGGCCACGGCGAACATCGCGTCCGGCGCGTGGAGGAAACCGGGGAACGCGTGCTTCCCGTCCGCCTCCGACAGATAGGCGTACTCGTGCATCCGGGAGGTCTTCAGGCTCGTGACCTTGCCCCGCACCACCTGGAGGCTGGCGTCGAGTCCCTCCACGGCCCGCGGAGCGGTCACGGGCAGGAACGCCCGTACTCCGGATGGGTTCGTCGTCACGAGAAGCCGCAGGACGAACATCACCGTGTCGTGGTGGCTGCGGACCCGGCCTCGGTCGTCGATCAGTTCGAGATTCTGCCCCCCGGGCGTCACGCAGAACCCGAGGTCGGCGCCGAGGGCCTTCACGATCTCCCCCACCTGCCGCGCCGCCATCGCGGCCTCGGTCGTCCGCCGCATGAGGCGGCGCTCGTCGGGGTAGGCGTTGAGAACCACCGTCTGGCAACCGAGGGCGTTGAGGAGAGACGGCAGGTACTCGCCGGTCGTCCCGTTCCCCAGGTCCAGCACCACGCGGAACCGCCGGGCCCGCACGGCATCCTGGTCGAGGGCCCGCAGGTAGCCCTCCCGGTAGAACTCCGGCACGGCGGGCATCTCCCGGATCGCCCCCACCTCGCCGTGGTCAACCCGGCGGAAGTTCTCCTTGAAGAAGAGCCGTTCGATCGACTTCTCGAGACCGGTGTCGATCAGGTTCCCGTCCCCGTCGTAGAAGACGATCTCCGTGTTCCGCGAACCCGCCGGGCTCTGCTGGAAGTAGACGCCGGCAACCTCGCCGAAACTCGCGAGCTTGTAGCGCTGCACCGGGACCGGGGCCATCTTGATGTCGTGCACGTTGACGCCGGTGGAGAGGATCCCGCCGAGGAACGCGCGCTTGAGCATGCGGCTCGCCCGGAGGTAGTCCCGTCCCACCAGGATGTGGCTTCCCACCGGGAGCACCGAACCCAGGGCGGCCCCCATCTTGGCCGCGAACTCCGGCGAGAGCTCCACGTTGGTGCGCCCCTGGACCGACGCCCCCTCGAACACCGACTTCTTCCACTTGTCCCCCCACACCAGGTTCGAGGACAGCACGCTCCCCGCCTCCACCTTCTTGTCCGGCCACACCATGATGTCCCTCTCGAACCGCGCCCCCTCCCCCACCTCGGTCCCCTCCGCGACGACGGCCCCCTCCTCCATGTGGACCTCCTCGCCCGCGCTGACCCCGTCGCACAGGACAACGTTGCGCAGGTGCGACCGGGCCCCAACCGAGACGTTGCGCCAGAGGTTGGCGCCCTCGAGCACCGCGCCGTCCCCGACGCGGCACCCGTCTCCCAGCACGGCGTTGCGGAGCCGGACCGAGCGGCCGATGCGGACGCCCTTCCCCAACACCGCCTGCCCCTCCACGACGAGGTCGTCGGGAACTTCGCCCCCCTCCTCGCACCAAAGCGTCCCCCCGGCCCGCTCCTGCCGACGACCCGGGTAGGTCAGGTGGACCGTACCCTCCAGGATCTCGTGCACGGCCTCGCGGTACGAGTCCGGGTCCCCCACGTCGCGCCAGTAGCCCGAAGCGTTGTACCCGTAGATGGGCACGTTCTCCCGGAGGAAGATCGGGAACAGGTCCTTGGAGAAGTCGAAGGGGCGGCCGGAGGGGATGTGACGGAACACCTCGGGCTCGAGCACGTAGATCCCCGTGTTCACCGTGTCGCTGAAAACCTCTCCCCACCCCGGCTTCTCGAGGAAGCGCAGGATCCGCCCCGAGGCGTCGGTGATGACGACCCCGAACTGCAGCGGGTTGGGCACGCTCGTCAGGGTGATGGTGGCGGGCGACTTCGTGGCCCGGTGGAACTCCAGGATCCGCCCCAGGTCGAAGTCCGTGACGAGATCGCCGGACATCACCAGGAACGTCGAGCCGATCGCCTGCTCCGCGAACTTGACGGCCCCCGCCGTGCCGTAGTCGTCGTCCGGCAGCACGTAGTGCAGGTTCACGCCGAAGCGCGACCCGTCCCCGAAGTACTCGCGGATCACCTCGGGCATGTAGTAGAGGAGAACCACGATCTCCGTGATCCCGGCGTTGCGCAGGCGCTCCACGATGTGTTCCATCATGGGCCGGTTGAGCAGGGGGACCATCGGCTTGGGAACGGAGTGGGTGAGAGGCTGGATCCGGGTGCCGAAGCCGCCGGCCATCAGAACGCCCTTCATGGGTCGATCTCCTGGTTGACGGCCGCCATGCGGGCCGCAGGGGAGCCGGGGGGGAACGCGGGTCTACTGGGGGCGGTCGCCTCCGTAGCGCCGTTCGATGACGCGGGCCACTTCCGACTTGAGTTCCTGCAGATTTCCCGACTTCACCACGTAGGCGTCGGCCAGCCACGAGGCGAAGTCGTCCTTGAAGGACCCGTAGGCGGTCGAGAGGACGACGGGCAACTGCCGGTGAACCCGCGTGACCTCCTGGAGCACCTGGAGTCCGCTCTCTCCCTTCAGCTTGATGTCGAGCACCATGAGGTGGACCTCATGGTCCCCCAGCGCCTTCCGGGCGGAGGCGCCGTCCGGCGCGCACAGCACGCGGTACCCCTCTTCCTCCAGTTCGGCGCGGTAGAGCGCGCGGATGCTCTCTTCGTCGTCCACGACCAGAATCGTGTACATCCGCTTCCTCCCTGGCTCGGCAGTCCCGAAACGCCCGCATCATAACATCCGGGCCCCGCGGAGCAAGCGCCCCTCCCCAGACGGAACGAGGGCAGCCCCCCGGGGGCCGCCCTCCCGATCTGCCCGCGCCCCTACAGGCGCAACGCATCCATGAAGGCACGCTCGGACACCTTGGCCCACGGCTCCACCTGCGCCCGGAACGCCCTGTACGCCTCGTAGACCTTCTTGCTCTCGGCGTCCGAAGCCGCGAGTTCCTCCAGCACCTCCCCGGAGAGCTTGCGCAGCCCCTCGAGGACCGCGTCCGGGAAGCGCTTGAGCTGCACCCCGTGCTGGTCCACGAGTTCCTTCAAGGCGTTGCCGTTCTTCGCCTCGAACTCGGAGAGGGTCCACATGCTCGAGCGCCAGCCCGCGGTCTCCAGGATGGCCTGGAGGTCCTTCGGGAGGCTGTCCCACTTCTCCTTGTTCACGAGGATCTCGAAGGTGGTCCCCGGCTCGTGCCAACCGGGATAGTAGTAGTACTTGGCGGCCTTGTAGAAGCCCATCTTGAGGTCGTGGTACGGGCCGACCCACTCCGTGGCGTCGATCACGCCCCGGTCCAGGTTCGTGTAGATCTCGCCCCCCGCGACGAGGACGGTGTTGCCGCCGGCCTTGGAGAGGACCTTCCCCCCGAGGCCCGGGATGCGCATCTTGAGGCCCTTCCAGTCCTCCATGGACTTGATCTCCTTGCGGAACCAGCCTCCCATCTGGACCCCGGTGTTGCCCCCGGGGATCGGGTGGATGTTGAACGGCGCGTACACCTCCTTCCACAGGTCCCAGCCGCCCCCGGCATACAGCCAGGCGTTCATCTGCTGGGAGGTGAATCCGAAGGGGATCGCCGAGAAGAACTGGGCGGCGGGCACCTTTCCCGCCCAGTAATAGGAGGCCGCGTGCCCCATCTCCACGGTGCCCTGCCGCACCGCCTCGAACACCTCCAGGGCCGGGATCAGCTCCCCGCCGCCGTACACGTGGATCTTCAGGCGCCCGTCGCTCATCTCCTCGATCCAGCGGGCCATGTGCTCGGCGACCTCCCCCAGGACCGGGAACTTCGGCGG
>CAZJSF010000153.1:0-6449 GCA_964548515.1 uncultured Thermodesulfobacteriota bacterium | reverse complement strand
AAAAAGCACCGGCGCCGGGGATGTCGGCGCCGGAGGGACCTGACCGTCCGGATTCGGGTTGGGTCGTCGGACGGGCCAGGAGGAACGGGAGGGCAGGGGCGCCGCACCGGTGGCGCGGCGCCCCGCCGGTCGGGGTCAGAAGATCAGCTGGGCCTGCACCCGGAAGATGTCGTCGTCGTTGCCGTCGTTCTCGTCGTCCTTGACCCTGGTGTAGTCGGCCTGGAGCTTCGCGTTGTGCTTCGCGAGGTAGTAGTTGGCCGCCACCTGGCTCTCCGAACGGTCGAACTCCGGGCGCTGCCCGTCGTAGTCCGAGTCGATGGCCGAGTACCGGGCGGCCACCTCGAGGGTCTCGGGCACGATCATGTAGCCCGCCTGCACGTAGTAGCCGTCCGCGTCGAGGTCGCTCCCGAGGTCCGGCTCGGCCGTCATGGAGTAGTACTCGGCCCCCAGCGAGGCCCCCTTCCACTGGCCGTGGAGGTTCGCGGTGAAGACGCTGATGTCGAGCTCCTTCCCGAAGGCGGCGAGGAACTGGGCCTGGCTGAAGCCGTCGATGTTGAGCGCCCGGTCGAAGATCTCGTTGGAGCGCCCGAGGCTGCCGGCGTCGTCGTCGGTGAGGGGGATGAAGGCGTAGGAGCCGCCGATGTTGAGCAGGAGCTTGTCGCCCCCCCACGCGACCTCGTCCCGCTTCATCGGCCCGAAGGGGTTCAGGTCGAGCCGCAGCGCGAACATGTGGTCGGTGGTGGGGTTGGCCTCGTTCTCGCCGTTGCCGTTGAACACGCCCGCACCGTAGGCGACCTTGCCGCCGGCGAACGAACCCGAGGCCTGCAGTCCGATGTCGTAGCCGAGGTTGAAGGTGTCGTTGGCGAGCGAGCGGTCCACGAACTGCTGGCTGCCCGACGAGGTGAGCTCCTGGCGCGCCTGGGGGGGCTTCTGCTGCCCCAGGATGAGCCCGAAGGCCTCGTGGAAGTCGTAGGCGAGCCAGGCGTCCTCGAGCTCCGAGCCGCCGCCGCCGAAGTTCTGCTGCCACTTGTAGGAGAGCTCCTTGCGGAAGACGTGCCCCTGGAGCCAGAACTTCATCCGCCGGATCGAGAACGAGCTCTCGTCCTCCCCGTCCGGGTCGTCGGTGGCCACGTACTCGTAGCGCGCCTGCAGCCGGCCCCCCACGCTGGCGGCGAACGCCCCGTCCTCCGACTCGACGGTGATGCCCTTGCCGGGCTTGTAGTAGGCGAGGTCGCTCTTCTTCGAGGCTTCCTCGTAGTCCTCCTCGGTGATGACCCCCTTGTCCCTGAGGATCTCCTCCAGGCTCTTGGCCTGGGCGTCGGGGCGCAGGCACAGGGCCGCACCCACGGCAAACAGTAGCGCCAGAGCTCGCTTCACGGTCTTCCCTCCTCTTTCTCCGGTGGACGGCGGTCCGCGCCGCGCGGACCGCCTCGGTTCTGGATGGAGGGGAGGGTATTCGCCCCGCGTTACCGGAGCGTGACCGCCTCGTGAAAATGCCGTGAAGAAGCCCTCTCCCCCTCGGCCGCTGCCGAAGAGCCCCGCCGGAAGACGACCGGAGGCCCCCGCGGGGGCCTCCGGCGCGCGGCAGTTCCGGGTTCTGCGGCTACTGCCCGAGGGCCTTGCGGTTCTTCTCCACCAGCTCCCCGCCGACCGGGTAGAAGCCCTGCTCCTCGGCGATCTTCTGGCCCGCCGGGGAGAGCTCGAAGGCGACCAGGCGCGCCACGTCGCCCTTCGGCACGCCGTTGACGTACTGGTAGAGGGCGCGTGCCAGCGGGTACTTGCCGGACTTCACCGCCTCGCGGTCCAGGGGGCTCACCGACGGACCGCCGGCGGCGGGGAGGATGCGCAGGGGCCGGATCCCCGGCAGCACCTTGCCGTCCTCGCCGAGCACGTACCCGATCCCCACGTACCCGGCTGCCGAGCGGTCCTTGCGCACCGCCTCGAGGATCTGCGCGTTGCCGTTCATCTGGTTCATGGTGCCCGCGTAGTCCTTGTTGCCCAGGACGTGCTCCTGGAAGAAGACGTACGTCCCGGAGTTGGACTGGCGCCCGTAGAGGGTCGCCGCCACGTCGGCGCCGCCCAGCGCCTTCCAGTTCGGCACCTCGCCCCGGAAGAGGCGCCCGACGTCCGCCACGGAGAGCTCCTGCACCGGGTTCTGGTCGTTGACGATGACGCACAGCCCGTCGACCGCGACGGCGATCTCCACGGGCTCGACGCCCTTGGCCCGGGCCAGGTCGATCTCCTTGGACTTGATCTCCCGGGAGGAGTTGGCCACGTCGGTCTTGCCGTCGATCAGGGCGGCGATGCCGGTGCCCGAGCCCCCGCCGGTCACCGCGGCGAAGACGCCCGTCTCCTCCATGAAGGACTCGGACCAGGCCTGGGCGAGGTTGACGAGGGTGTCGGACCCCTTGACCTGCAGGGTCTTCTGCGCCGCCGGGGCGGCGGCGGCGGCCAGGGCGGCCGCCGCGGCGAGGATGGTCACCAGGAACTTGCGCATGGGGGCTCCTTTCGTCGGTTCGGAGTTGGCTGTTCGTGCCGGGGATCGTAGCCCCCGATTGTTACGGCGCGGTGACGGCCGCCTTACCTCTCCGTGACCGTTCGCCGCCTTCCCGTGCTCCCGCCGAAGGTTTCACGGCGCCGCAACAGGCCCGTAACAGGCCCGTAACGTTTCCCGGGTACGCTGGCCCCATGGAAACGGTCGAATCCCTGGGCGGGAACCTGGAGGAGGGGCGGCGAAGGGCGGCATCGCGGCGCTCCCGCTGGGGCGAGCGGGCGGTGGAGCTGGCCCTGGCCCTGTGCGGCTACGCGGCCGTTGCCGTACTCGCCGGGATCTTCGCCCTGCTGCTGTGGCAGGGCAGCCAGGCCTTCCGGGAGGTCCCGCTGGCCGAGTTCCTGACGTCGGCGCGCTGGGACCCCACGAGCCCGGTCCGGGCCGGCTACGGGATCGTCTCGATGGTGGTCTCCACGGGGCTGGTGACCCTCGGCGCGATGCTCGTCACGGTGCCCGTGGGGCTCGGGGTGGCCGCCTACCTCTCGGAGTTCGCGCCGCCCCGGGTGCGGGAGGTCCTCAAGCCCGCCGTCGAGATGCTCGCCAGCATCCCCAGCGTCGTCGTCGGGTTCGTGGGCATCGTGGTGGTGGGCCCCTGGATCGCCCGCACCTTCGGCCTGCCCAACGGGCTCACCGGCCTGAACGGCGCGGTGCTGCTGGCGGTCATGGCGCTGCCCACCGCGGTGAGCCTCTCCGAGGACGCCCTGCGGGCCGTGCCCCGGGACCACCGGCTGGCCAGCCTGGCGCTGGGAGCGAACCGCTGGGAGACCCTCCTCAAGGTGACCCTGCCGGCGGCGGCCCCGGGCATCCTGGCCGCCATGATGCTGGCCATGGGACGCGCCATCGGCGAGACCATGACCGTCCTCATGGCCACCGGCAACGCCCCCGCCCTCCCCGCCGGCCTGCTCTCGGCGGTCCGCACCATGACCGCCACCATCGCCATCGAGCTCGGCGAGGTGCCCCACGGCACGGCCCACTACTACGCCCTCTTCGCGGTGGGGTTCGCGCTGTTCTGCATCTCCTTCGCCGTGAACTGGGCTGCCGACCTCGTGGTGCGCAGGGCGCACGGGGGCCGGCGGTGAAGCGCCTCTGGTCCCTCCTGGGCAGGTCCTACCTGCTCGCGTGCACGGCGGCCGTCGTGCTCACGCTGCTCGGCTTCCTGGTGCACATCGCCGCCCAGGGGTGGGCGGTGATGGGGTGGGAGTTCCTCTCGGCGCCGCCCCGCAAGGGGATGACCCAGGGGGGCATCTTCCCGGCCATCGCCGGGACGGCCCTTGTGAGCCTGCTCACCGTGGTCTGCTCGCTGCCGCTCGGGGTGGGCGCCGCGGTCTACCTGAACGAGTACGCCGGGGAGGGGCGGGCCACCCGGGCCATCCGCCTGGCGATACGGAACCTGTCCGGGGTGCCCAGCGTGGTGTACGGCCTGTTCGGGGTGGTGCTCTTCGTCGACCTCCTGGGGCTCGGGACGGGCCTGCTCTCGGCGGGCCTCACCCTGGGGCTCCTGACCCTGCCCTGGATCATCACCGCCAGCGAGGAGGCGCTTCGCAGCGTGCCCCGCAGCTACCGCGACGGCGCCCTGGCCCTGGGCGCCACCCGTTGGCAGGCCGTGCGCAGCGTGGTGCTGCCCCCGGCGCTCCCGGGCATCCTCACCGGGGCCATCCTGGGGCTGAGCCGGGCCGCCGGGGAGACCGCCCCGATCCTCTTCACCGGCGTGGCGTTCTACCTGCCCTTCGTTCCCGGGTCCTTCTCGGACCAGTTCATGGCCCTCCCCTACCACCTCTACATCCTCTCCACCCAGCACCACGCCATCGAGAAGGTCCGGCCGCTCGCCTACGGCACGGCGCTCGTCCTCGTCGGCCTGGTGTTCGCCCTGAACCTGGGGGCCTTCGCGGTGCGGAGCCGGATGCGCAGCCGACTGGAGAGCGCCCGTTGACGAAATCCGCCCCCGCCACGCGGATCGCCTGCCGGGGCGTCGGGGTCTGGTACGGCCAGACCCACGCCCTCGACGACATCCACCTCGAGATCCCCGAGCGGCAGGTCACGGCCCTGATCGGACCGTCGGGTTGCGGGAAGAGCACCTTCCTCCGGTGCCTGAACCGGATGAACGAGCTGATCCCGGGGACCCGCACCGAAGGGGAGATCCTCCTGGACGGGGACGACATCCTCCGGCCCGAGACCGACGTGGTGGACCTGCGGCGGCGGGTGGGGATGGTCTTCCAGCGCTGGAACCCGTTCCCCAAGTCGATCTTCGACAACGTGGCCTACGGGCCCCGGGTGCACGGGATCAAGGACGGCACCCGCCTCGCGGAGATCGTGGAAGACGCCCTGCGCAAGGCCTCCCTGTGGGAGGAGGTGAAGGACCGGCTCCGCCGCTCCGCCCTGGAACTCTCCGGCGGCCAGCAGCAGCGCCTGTGCATCGCCCGGGCCCTGGCCGTGGAGCCGGAGGTGCTCCTCATGGACGAGCCCGCCAGCGCCCTGGACCCGATCTCCTCGGCCCGTCTCGAGGACTTGATCGAGGAGCTCAAGCAGCGCTACACGATCGTCATCGTCACCCACAACATGCAGCAGGCGGCCCGCATCTCGGACTTCACCGGCTTCTTCTACATGGGCAGGCTCGTGGAGTTCGACCGCACGCAGGTGATCTTCACCGCCCCGTCCCAGGAGCGCACCGAGGCGTACGTCACCGGGCGGTTCGGGTAGGATGGGATGGCGGGATTGGACGGGATAACGGGATGGACAGGATCGGAGGAAGGGTGCGAACGCTCTGGGGCCTGCGGCTCGGTTCCTTCGGTTAAGCCCTCAGGGATCTCATCCTGGCGATCCCGTTATCCCGTCGAAAGGACCTCTTGAGGGAACGCATGCAGAAGCACACGAGCAAGGCCTACGCGGCCGACCTGGAGGCGCTCCAGGAGAAGATCCTGCGCATGGGCGCGCTGGTGGAGGACGCCATCGGCCGGGCCCTGGAGTCCCTGGTGGAGCGCAAGCCGGAGCTGGCCCGGGAGACCATCGCCAAGGACCACCTCGTCAACCGGCTCGAGGTGGAGGTGGACGAGCAGTGCATCGAGCTCCTGGCCCTGCGCCAGCCCGCGGCCGGGGACCTGCGCCTGATCACCACCGGGCTCAAGATCAGCACCGACCTGGAGCGCATCGGCGACCTGGCCGGCAACCTGTGCGAGCGGGTGCTCGAACTCCTGGAGGCCCCTCCCCTCAAGCCCCTGATCGACCTGCCCCGCATGGCCGACCGGGCCCGGGCCATGCTGCGCCAGAGCCTCGACGCCTACGTGGTCCGCGACCCGGAGCGGGCCCAGCAGGTGTGCGCCCTCGACGACGAGGTCGACCGGCTCAACGACCAGGTGTTCCGCGAGCTGCTCACCTATATGATGGAGAACCCGGCCAACATCTCCCGGGCCCTGGGGCTGATCATGATCGCCCGGTACCTGGAGCGGGTCGCGGACCACGCGACCAACATCGCCGAGATGGTGATCTACCTCGTGAAGGGCAAGGACATCCGCCACACCGCGTGCAAGCGCGGGGCGTCGAGGGAGCCGTGAGCCCATGCCCCGGATCCTGATCGTGGACGACGAGGAGGACATCCTCGACCTCCTCGCCTACAACCTGGAGGTCTCCGGCTTCCACGTGGAGCGCGCGGCCACGGGCCGCCGCGCCGTGGAGCTCGCCGGCGAGGCCCCCCCCGACCTGGTCCTGCTCGACGTCATGCTCCCGGACCTCCAGGGCTTCGAGGTGCTGCGCATCCTGCGCAGCCGCGAGAGGACCCGGGCCGTGCCCGTGATCCTCCTCACCGCCCGGGGCGAGGAGTCCGACGTGCTGGTGGGGTTCGAACTGGGGGCCGACGACTACATCGTGAAGCCCTTCAGCCCCCGGCAGGTGCTGGCCCGGGTGC
>CAZJSF010000152.1:0-6451 GCA_964548515.1 uncultured Thermodesulfobacteriota bacterium | reverse complement strand
GGTATGTTGAGACCTTCAAGTGTCACTCTCAAGTGTCACTCCGGGGGGGGGGGGGCCCTTATATCCATCCCTGGCCAACGCTCCAAGTGACAAGCCCACTTTACACTGGCCCCCTTGGGGTACAGTGTGGGGTCCGACAGCGGGTAGCGCGGCCGGGGCCCAGGCGGGGCCGTCCCAGTCGAAGGACGGGGCCGGGGCCGGCGGGGCGCGGCGGGCGCGGTACTCCGGGAGGGTCGGCGCAGGAGCGGTCATCGGCCTTGAAAAGCGGGGTGGCTTCCGTCACAGTCGCGCCCGGGGCCGCGGGCGGGCCGGCGGCCGCGAGAACGGGAGAGGGAGGCGACCATGTCCGAGTTCAAGAACGTCACGGTGGTGCGGGAGGCCAACGTCTACTTCGACGGCGGGGTCACGAGCCGCACGGTGCTCTTCGCCGACGGCACGAAGAAGACGCTCGGCATCATGCAGCCGGGCGAGTACGAGTTCAATACCGCGGCCCCCGAGCTGATGGAGATCCTCGCCGGGGAGCTCGACGTGCTCCTGCCGGGGGAGGACTCCTGGCGCGCGGTGCGGGGCGGCCAGTCCTTCAACGTGCCGGGCAACTCGCGCTTCCAGCTCCGGGTGCGGAAGCTCTCCGACTACTGCTGCTCCTTCCTGCCGTGAGGCGGCCGGGCCGGGGGAGGGCTCGGCAATGACCCGCCCCCGGGTGGTCGGCCGCTTCGCGCCGTCGCCCACCGGGCCTCTCCACCTGGGCTCCCTGGTGGCGGCCCTGGGGAGCTTCGTGCTCGCCCGGCGGGCCGGCGGGCTGTGGCTGCTGCGCGTCGAGGACCTGGACGAGCCCCGGGTGGTGCCGGGGGCGGCGGAGGACTTCCTGCGCACCCTGGAGGCCCTGGGCTTCGCGTGGGACGGGGAGGTGGTGTTCCAGAGCCGCCGGCTGGGCGCCTACGCCGAGGCCCTGGAGCGGCTGTCCGCGTCGGGCGCGGCGTACCCCTGCGGGTGCTCCCGGGCGGAGATCGCCCGGGCGGCGTCGGCGCCGGGGGAGGGGGACGAGGGGCCGGTGTATCCCGGGCTGTGCCGGGGCGGGGTGGCGCCCGGGAAGCCCGTGCGGTCGGTGCGGGTGCGCGTGCCCGCCGAGCCGGTGGGCTTCGAGGACCGGGTCTTCGGACCGGTGGCCCAGAGCCTGGAGGCCGCGGTGGGGGACTTCGTGGTCAAGCGGGCGGACGGGCTCTTCGCGTACCAGCTCGCGGTGGTGGTGGACGACGCGGCCGCCGGGGTGACCCAGGTGGCCCGGGGGGCGGACCTGCTCTCCTCCACGCCGCGCCAGATCTGGCTCCAGCGCCTCCTCGGGGTGCCCACCCCGGAGTACGCCCACCTGCCCCTGGTCACCGGCCCCGGCGGGGCCAAGCTGAGCAAGCGGGACAGCGCCGTGTCCCTGGCCGGGGGCCGCGACCTGGCCCGGGAGGGCGGCGCGCTCCTGGAGGCGGCCCTCCGGTTCCTCGGGCAGGCCCCCCCGCCGGGTCTGGCCCGGGCGCCGGCCGCCGAGGCGATGGCGTGGGCGCTGGGGGCCTTCGACCCGGGCGCCGTGCCCCGGGAGCCGGCGCCCTTCCCCGAGCCGGGCGAGTAGCGGCCGTGGAGATCGTCTTCCGCAACGACGCCTTCGCCGCGGTGGACAAGCCCGCCGGCTGGCTCTCGGTGCCGAGCCGGATGGGAGCCGCCGACCCGCGGCCGTGCGCCGGCATCGCGCTCCAGGAGCGGCTGGAGGAGCGGGTGTGGCCGGCGCACCGCCTGGACGTCGAGGTCTCGGGGTTGCTGCTCTTCGCCCGGAGCGCCGCGGCCCACCGGGCGGCGGGGGCGTGGTTCGAGGCCCGCCGGGTGCGCAAGGCCTACGACGCCCGCACCGAGGGCGACGGCGCCGGGCTCGAGCCGGGCCGCGGGGAGCGCTGGCGGTCGCTGCTGCTGCGGGGGAAGAAGCGGAGCTACGAGAGCCCCCGGGGCCGGGAGGCGGTGACCGCGGCGGCCTTCCTGGGGCGCGCCGGGCCGTGGCTGGCTTGGCGCCTCGAGCCCCTCACGGGCCGTCCCCACCAGCTCCGGGTCCACCTGGCGTCCCGGGGCTTCCCGGTGGCCGGGGACGCCCTCTACGGCGCGGCCCGGCCCTGGCCCGGGGGGGGCATCGGGCTGCGCTCGGTGGCGCTGGACTTCTCGGGCTGCGCCGACGCGGCGGGGCTCGGGCTGCCCCCCCGGCTCGAGGTCGCCGGCCTCGAGCCCCCGGTCGATCACCCCCCGTACTCCTCCTCGTAGTCCCGCAGGGAGGCCTCCACCACCCGCAGCGCGTGCTCCCGGCCGTACACCGCCTCCACCGTGAGGCTCGACTCCTGGCCGGGGATCAGCTTGTAGGTGCTGAAGTAGTGGCGCAGCCGCTCCACGAGCACCTCGGGCACGTCGGAGAGGTCCTCCGCCCGGCCCCAGACGTTGTCGTTCTGGAGCACCCCGATGATCTTGTCGTCGGCCTCCCCGTGGTCGAGCACCTGGAGGCCGCCCACCACGCGGGCGTTGAGCAGGACCTCGGAGCGGGCGATGGGCCGCTCGCTCAGAACGCAGATGTCCAGGGGATCGCCGTCGCCCCGGGCCGCCCCCGGACACAGGGCTCCCACCCGGGGGCCGCAGTAGGTGCGCGGCACGAAGCCGTAGAGGGCGGGCGGCTGGGAGGAGCTGCGCTGGGGCCGGTCGACCCGGAGGTAGCCGGTGACCTTGTCCACCTCGTACTTCACCAGGTCGAAGGGCGTGATCTCGATGTAGGCGTGGAGCAGCCCCGGCGGCTCCGGGCCCGGGTCGAGGCCGTGCCAGGGGTGGGGTCGCCAGCGGTAGAAGGCGGAGGGGAAGGCCATGGGGTCCTCCTCGGGGCAGGGGTAAGGCCCCGCCACGGTACGCGGCCCGCCGGCCCCGCGCAAGGACCGGGGGGCTGCAGGACCGGGGGGCTGCGGGACCCGGGTTACGAATGCCCCGCGGCCAGAGCCCACGCCGCCTGGCCGAAGGCGATGCCGCCGTCGTTGGGCGGGACCTCCCGGTGGAAGCGGGGGCGGAGCCCCTCGCGCCGGAGTTCCTCGCCCAGGTGGCGCGCGAAGACCGCGTTCTGGAGGCACCCCCCGGTGAGGAAGACGTCGGAGAGCCCGGCGGCCCGGGCCTCGGCGGCGGCCGCCCGGGCGAAGAGGGCCGCCAGGCCCCGGTGGAACGCCAGCGCGCAGGCGGCGGCGTCGCGGCCGCCGAGCGCGTCGTCGACGAGAGCCGCCAGGAGCGGGCCCGGGTCGAGGAGGCGGCACGGGTCCCCGGGGGCCGGGGCGGCCGCGGGGTAGGCTTCGGTGCCCGGGGGGGCGCGGGAGGCCAGGGCCTCGAGCTCCATCGCGGCCTGGGCCGAGTACCGCAGCGCGCCGGCGAACCCGAGCACGGCCGCGGCGGCGTCGAAGAGGCGGCCGCAGGAGCTCGTGGCCGGGGCGTTCACCCCGCGGGCCATCATGGCCTCGAGGCCGTCGAGCTCCCCGGTCGGGCGGGAGCGGAAGCAGGGCAGGGGCAGGTCCCTCCACCCCGGCCCCCGGAGCCGGCGCAGGTGGCTCGCGGCCATGCGCCAGGGCTCCCGGGCGGCCCGGTCGCCGCCGGGCTGGGGCACCGCCGCGAGGTGGGCGACCCTTCGGAACGCGCCCGGCCGGCCCGCCAGGATCTCGCCCCCCCACACCGTGCCGTCCCGCCCGTGGCCGAGGCCGTCGAGGGCCAGGGCCAGGGCTTCACCTTCGAAGCCGTGCTCGGCCATGCACGCCGCGGCGTGGGCCTCGTGGTGCTGGACCCGCACCACCTCCACGCCGCGGGCCTCCCACTCCCGGGCCACCCGGCTCGACACGTACTGGGGGTGCAGGTCGCACGCCACGCGGCCGGGTTCCACCCGGAGCAGGTCGAGCAGGTGGCGGATGCCCGCCCGGTAGGCCTCCTCGGTGTCGAGGTTCTTCAGGTCGCCCACGTGGGGCCCGCCGTAGGCGTAGGGGCCCCGCACGACGCAGACCGCGGCCCCCAGCTCGGCGCCCAGCGCGAGGAGCGCCCCGCCCCGGGGGTTGGCCAGGGGCACCGGCGCCGGGGCGTACCCACGGGCCCGGCGCAGCACCACCGGGCCGGAGGGCATCGCCTTGACGACGCTGTCGTCGACCCGGTGGAGGATCGGCCGGTCGTGGAGCACGAAGAGGTCGGCCACCCCGGACAGGCGCTCCCGGGCCTCCTCCCACGTGGCGAGGATGGGCTCGTCGCTGCGGTTGCCGCTGGTCATCACCAGGGCGGGGAAGCCCCCGCGGCGGAAGAGCAGGTGGTGGAGCGGGGTGTAGGGGAGGAAGCCCCCCACCCGGTCCTGGCCCGGGGCCACCGAGGGCGCGAGGCCCGAGCCGGGGCGGGCCGGGGCGAGGAGGATGGGCGCCCGAGGGCCCGCGAGCAGCGCCTCGGAGGCGGCGTCGAGCACGGCCAGCGCCCGGGCGGCGTCGAGGTCCGGCACCATGACGGCCAGGGGCTTGGCGGGCCGGGCCTTCCGGCGGCGCAGCTCGGAGACCGCGGCCTCGGAGCGGGCGTCGCACGCCAGGTGGAAGCCGCCGAGCCCGAGGAGCGCGGCGATCCCACCCTCCCGGAGGCAGCGCACCGCGGCCTCCAGGGGGTCTCCGGCCCGCTCCTCCCCGCCGGGGCCCCGCAGCGCGAGGCGCGGCCCGCACGCCGGGCAGGCGTTGGGCTGGGCGTGGAAGCGGCGGTCGTCCGGGTCGGCGTACTCCGCGGCGCAGGCGGCGCACAGGGCGAAGCCGGCCATGGACGTGCGCGGCCGGTCGTAGGGGATCGACGCGATGATGGAGTAGCGGGGCCCGCAGTCGGTGCAGTTGAGGAACGGGTAGCCGGCGCGCCGGTCGGCGGGGTCGGCGAGCTCCCGGAGGCACGCGCCGCAGGTGGCGATGTCGGGGGGGATCACGGCCGAGGCCACCGGGTCCACCCGGCTGGCGCGGATCTCGAAGCGCTCCTCCCCCGGCCGCGGCGGGAGCGCTTCGGCCTCCACGGAGAAGACCGCGGCCATGGGGGGCGGCGACGCGGCGAGGCGGGCGCGGAGGCCGGCGAGGGCCTCGGGGCTGCCCTGGGCCTCGATCTCCACGCCCCGGCTCGTGTTCTCCACCCGGCCGGTGAGCCCGAGCTCGCGGGCGAGCCGCAGGACGAAGGGGCGGAACCCGACGCCCTGGACGATGCCCTGGACGCGCAGGCGCTCCCGGGCCGGCCCGGGGGGAGGGGGGAGGTCGCTCACGGGGCACCAAACAAAAGAGCCGGGGCGGTCAGCCCCGGCTCCGGAAACCTGCAGGCGCGGCTGCGATCAGGCCTCGTCCTCGGGCACGGCGGCTCCGACGGGGCAGACCTCGGCGCAGGTGCCGCAGTCGACGCAGGTGTCGGGATCGACGACGTACTTGTCCTCGCCCTCGCTGATGGCCTCGACCGGGCACTCCTCAACGCAGTCGCCGCACTTCTCGCACTTGTCGGTGATCACATAAGACATGTCGGGCTTCCTCCTTCTGGTTGGCTGGGCTCTCGGCCCCGGGATCGGGCGGCAGGATGGCCCAGGATTCCGAGGGGTGTCAAGCAACATTTTCCCCGGCGGAAGAAGGCTCCGCGGGCCTTTTCCGCTGGTCGTGCTTGAGCATCTCCTCGGTGCGCTCCCGGGCCTTCGCCTCCCGCGCCTCGATCGCCGCCTTCTCGGCGAGGAAGGCCCGGAACCACCGGCTCGCCTCCTCGAAGAGCGCGGGGTCGCGCTCCTGCACCGTGTAGAGGCGGTTGGTGTCGAACAGCCGGTCCTCGCCCGGGTACTCCGAGTACAGGGCCTTGAAGAGCTCCTTGGCGGCCTCCGACTCCTCGGGGATCAGCTCGAGGAGCAGGCGCAGGTCGTCGCGGCGGGCCTTGCGCTGCTCGTTGACCTCCAGGGCCTTCACGTTCTCCATCCCCACGCAGGAGGCGGCGGAGGGGCACCACTTGGCGCACCCCAGGTCCATGCGGTCGTTGAAGACCACCTCGCTGCAGCCCTTGCAGCGGTGCCGCACCTCGTCCTTGAAGAACTCGATGGGGCGGCCGCACTTCGGGCACTCCACGTCGAAGATCGCGTCGAACCCCCACTGCTGGGTGTCCTGACCGGGGCACTTGGACATGATCTCACCTCCGTCTGCGGATCGTACCCCTCCATTATAGACCAGAACGCTCCGCCTTCCTTGACGGAGGTCAACGGGGGGGTGACGGGTGACGGGTGAAAAGTGAAAAGTGAAGAGTGACAAGTGACAAGTGACAAGTGACGGCTGGGGGCTGACGGCTGAGGGCTGAAAGCTGAGGGCTGAAAGCTGAACGCTGACAGCTGACAGCCCTACCCCTCCCCCTGGCCCTGGGAGACGCCCTCCAGGGCGGGCTTGTCGAG